>CAVFYJ010000059.1:0-20605 GCA_963626545.1 Acetatifactor sp.
TACAGTCTCAAGGTACATATAGTATTAGTTACAAAATATCGCAAGCAATTACTTATTTTTATACTCAACGTTAACTTTTCCTTAATGATGTTAATTATAATTGAATTCTCATTTGTGGTATGTAGTGTTAGAATGCGGACTGTTAGAACATGAAAAACTTTAAGGAGGAGTGTCAGTATGATTAAAAAATTGGCCCGCTCGATACGGGAATACAAAAAGCCCTCGATTTTGACACCTGTATTTGTTGTGTTTGAGGTATTATTGGAAATTTTGATTCCGATCATTATGGCAGTGATGATTGATCAGGGAATCGCACAGAAAAATATGGATGTATTAGCAAAAGGGGGAATCTTTCTAATTCTATGCGTGTGTCTGGGGATCCTTTGTGGTATGCTTTCAGGAAGCTTTTGCGCAACTGCATCCGCAGGATTTGCACAGAATTTGCGACAGGATATGTACTATAAAATTCAGGAATATTCCTTCGCAAACATTGATAAATTTTCTACCTCCAGTCTTGTGACCAGATTGACAACGGATGTTACCAATGTACAAAATGCGTATATGATGATCATTCGTGTAGCAGTTCGCGCACCGATCATGCTTATTTTTTCATTGATTGCGTCGTTTCTAATCAATGCGAAACTATCGCTTGTTTTTCTTATCGCAATTCCTTTTTTGGCAGCGGCACTTTATCTGATTGTAAGTGAATCGCATCCATATTTCGAGGAAGTATTCCATATTTATGATGGGTTAAATGGTGTAGTTCAGGAAAATCTTTCTGGTATTCGAGTTGTAAAATCGTTTGTCCGTGAGAAATTTGAAATCAAAAAATTTGAAAAGGTGTCAAAGAAAATATACGAAACATTTCGTACAGCAGAAGGAATTGTGGCGTATAACATGCCAGTAATGCAGCTTGCCGTATATGGCTGTCTACTTTTCTTGTGTTGGTTTGGCGCAAAGGTCATAGTGCTCAGTGGAGCAACGACGCTGACAACTGGTGAGCTATCCAGTTTGATTGCGTATGCAATGAACATTCTGAATTGTTTGATGATGTTGTCTCAGGTGATGGTTATGATCAACATGGCGCGTGCATCTTCCGAGCGTATCATTGAAATTTTGGATGAGAAAAGCTCTCTTGAAAATGGCGATCACCCAATAACAAAAATGGAAAATGGAGAAATCGTATTTGACCATGTAGGATTTAGCTATTTTGATGATGCAAAAAAAGAATGTTTGAAGAATATTACGCTAAAAATCCCGTCTGGCTCGACGCTTGGAATCATCGGTGGAACAGGAAGTGGAAAGAGTTCGCTGGTTCAGTTAATTCCGCGCTTGTATGATACGACAGAGGGACGGTTAAGGTCAGTGGACATGATGTGAGAGAATATGATCTTTTTACATTGCGCAATCATGTTGCTATGGTTTTGCAGAAAAATGAGCTTTTTTCGGGAACAATAAATGAAAATCTTCGATGGGGCAACAAAGATGCCTCTGAAGCAGATCTTCTTCACGCGTGTCAGCTAGCACAGGCAGACTCGTTTGTAAAAACATTTCCAGATCAATACAACACCTATATTGAGCAGGGCGGAACTAATGTGTCTGGTGGACAGAAACAGAGGCTTTGCATTGCAAGAGCGCTTTTGAAAAAACCAAAAATTTTGATTCTGGATGATTCAACAAGCGCAGTTGATACAAAGACAGATGCGATGATTCGCAAGGCATTTCGGGAGGAAATACCGGACACAACAAAAATCATCATTGCACAGCGAATTTCATCGGTACAGGATGCAGATAAAATTTTAGTTATGGATGGCGGAACGATCAATGGGTATGGAACGCACGAGGAACTGTTACGAAATAATGCAATTTACAAAGAAATTTATGAATCACAGACGAAAGGAGATGAAAACCGATGAAAGAGAAAAAAATGAGTACCTGGAACGTGTGCAAACGTCTGTTATCCTACGTGATTTTAAAGCATAAATTGATGTTTGCAGCGGTTGTTATTTGCATTTTGATCAGTTCCGGAACTGTCGTAGTAAGCTCACTTTTTCTGGAAACATTGATTGACGATTACATTACACCATTATTACTTGAAAATCATCCGGTGTTTGATGGATTGCTGCGCACCATATATTGCATGGCGGCAATTTATTTGGCTGGTGTTGTTACAACATTTGTCTATAATCGATTGATGGTTCGGATCTCTCAGTCAACATTAAAAGAAATTCGAGATGATATGTTTTCACATATGCAGACACTTCCGATTAAATATTTTGACACACATACACATGGCGATGTGATGAGCCATTATACAAACGATACGGATACGCTTCGTCAATTTATTTCACAGGCGCTGCCTCAGTTTATCAGTGCTGTGGTAACGGTTGTCGCAATTCTTTTTTCGATGTTGGCAAGCAGTGTCCCGTTAACCATTCTGGTAATTGCAGTGACACTTCTTATGGCATACGCGAGCAAAAAAATTGGTGGAGCAAGTGCTAGGTATTTCGTAAAACAGCAGGAAACACTTGGAAGCGTAACCGGCTATATTGAAGAAATGATGAATGGGCAGAAGGTAATCAAAGTTTTCTGCCATGAAGATGATGCAAAGAAAGGATTTGATGGTAAGAATCGAATGTTGTGCGAGGATTCCACAACAGCGAATAAATACGGAAATATCTTAATGCCGACAATTATGCAGCTTGGAAATTTGCAATATGTATTGATTGCGTTGATCGGTGGATTCATGGCGATAAAAGGTGTGGGAAACGTGACGGTAGGAATGATTGTCGCATTTTTGAACCTTTCCAAAACATTTTGCATGCCGGTATCTCAGATTTCTCAGCAGATCAGCCTTATGGCAATGGCATTTGCCGGAGCAGGCCGAATTTTTGAATTGATTGATGAAAAGTCAGAAGAGGACAATGGATATGTTACACTTGTAAAGGTGCAGGGAAAAACGCCCGAAGTGCAGTCTTTATTAAAGAAAGCGGACAAGATGACGATTCGGGAAATTCCGTCCTCAATGATTGATGAGACAAAAGAAAAAGCGGGCATTTGGGCATGGAAGCATCCGCATGGAGATGGAACGCTTACCTACACGCCGCTGCACGGTGAGATCGAATTTCGGGATGTCGATTTTGGCTACACGGAAAAGAAATTGGTTCTTCATGGCATACGTCTTGATGCAACCTCTGGTCAGAAAATTGCATTTGTAGGAGCAACTGGTGCAGGAAAAACAACGATCACGAATCTGATCAATCGTTTTTATGATCTTGCAGATGGAAAAATCCGCTATGATGGCATCAATATCAATAAGATTAAGAAGGCCGATCTTCGTCATTCACTTGGAATTGTCCTTCAGGATGTGAATCTTTTCACTGGAACCATTCTGGAGAATATTCGCTATGGAAATCTGGATGCGACAGATGAGGAGTGTATCGCGGCAGCAAAACTTTCAAATGCAGATGAGTTTATCCGGCGCTTGCCGGATGGCTATCAGACGATGCTGACTCAAAATGGTGCAAGTTTGTCTCAGGGTCAGCGACAGCTGCTCTCGATTGCCAGAGCGGCAGTAGCGGATCCGCCAGTAATGATATTAGATGAGGCAACCTCTTCGATTGATACCAGGACAGAGGCACTGGTACAGCAGGGAATGGATAATCTGATGAAGGGAAGAACCGTTTTTGTCATCGCACACAGATTGTCAACAGTAAGAAATTCAGATGCAATCATGGTATTGGACATGGGGCGCATCATCGAACGCGGCACACACGATGAGCTGATTGCAAAGAAGGGTGTCTATTATCGTCTGTATACCGGTGCATTTGAGCTGGAATAGGGGTCAGTCATCTGATTGTTATACTCGCAAGAAAGTAACTCACGAGTTAGTTTCTTATGAGTTAGTAACTTATGAGTATAATAATTGGAGGTGAGTAGATGCGCCATTTTTAATGCGACAGGAAAATTGTAACAAAAACAGTTTTCCTGTCGTTTTTGTATTTGTTGATATAGAACTCCCCTATAACTGACTCGCTGAAATAACAATTACCAGAGACGCAATTGGCACTTGCGCAATTCAACACGGTGATTTATAATAGCCTCGTAATCAAGAAATGCAGGGAATGCCAAAGAGCAAAATACAAACCCAGCGAGTCAGTAGGAAAGGAGAACGCAGTATGAGCAATATCACAAAGAGATACCACGACGGACAGATGACTAGAGAGAATATGATGGAGATGTGTATGTGTTGCTGTTGCTGCCGTTCACAGTATATTCGTAAATAATAGTTAAACTATACGCAGCCTTTTATTTTTTTACCCATTTTTCGATTTAAATAGAAATAAACAATTGCAAAACAACAATAAAACAAGAACAAAGCATTAAAAACCATCAAAAAGGCTGATGAAATATTAATACAGACAGAATAAAAAAAGAAGCCTGAAAGCGACAAACAAAGCGCAAAAAAGTCAGAGAAGCTGACCGTCAGGCATAAGCTGAGGAGGAAAACACAATGAGTGGATGCTGCAGTTTTGTACCAGAGGAAGCAAAGAAGGAAGAATATACCGTATATACAGACGAGCTGGCAGAGCAGTTTGCAAAGGAGGTCGGTGTTGATCCAAGACCAAACGAGACCTTAGTAGAGATTGATGAGAGAGGCGCATTTATCCGCCAGCCAAATGCATTTATTCAGCCATTCGGTGATAAGCCGGGAGACTTAAAGGCAGAGGCAGGACGCTACGGAATCTACTGGGCAACCGGATGCAACTGGTCAAACCGCCCGGTCATCGTAAGAGATCTGCTTGGTCTTCAGGATGTGATCTATGACACAAGAGTAAGCCATTCGGGTCAGACGAATCACTACGGACACGCATTTGGCGATCAGCCGGGATTCAAAGACCCAAGAACAGGCGCTTACTTCTTAAGTGAATTTTACAAGAGAGCAAACCCGAATTTCAAGGGAAGAGCGACGACGCCAACATTAGTTGACATCAAGGAGAAGAAGGCAGTCAACAATGATTATCACAGATTAACGAATTATATAGAAGTGCAGTTTCGACCATTCCAGCCAAAGGATGCGCCGGATCTGTATCCGAAGAAGTTTAGAAAAGAGATTGATGAGTTTAACGATTGGCTGTTCCCGCACATCAACAACAGCCACTACCGCATGGCATTTTGCCAGTCACCGGAGGCGTATGATGAAGCTTATGAAGACTTTTATGAATCACTTGACAAATTGGATAAACGTCTGGAAACAAACCGATTCTTATTCGGAGATTATATTACCGACAGCGATGTACGAGCATACGTCACACTGGTTCGCTGGGACGTGGCCTATTTTAAAAATATCGGCCCGGTAAAGAAGCCAATCCGCGATTACAAGAACATTTGGGGCTACTTAAGAGAGCTGTATGCAATCCCGGAATTCCGCCACGGAAGTGATCCGGCAGTGTTGGCAGGTGGTCAGAAAAAGAAGCTTGGCGAGGTATTATTCCGCAGCTACAACGACCGTATTCTTTCCAAGGTTGATTTTGAAAAGTTGTGGGCCGATGATGGAGAGAGAAGAAAGTTAAGCAAGACACCGGATGAGAAATTCCTTCGTCACCCAGAGGGTGAGACTTACGAGGATTACGCAAGCGAGATTTCCACAACGATCTGGAACAGCCCGAAATGGGAGGATCGAAACCCGAAGAACGGAGTCTTAAGCGTTGACGCATCCATCAATCCATTAAAGGGACTTCTGTAAATAACACGGACATCTGAGAGGAGAACGATTATGAGAAAGACATTAAAAAGAGCAGCAGCATTCGCAGTATCCGCAGCACTGGCAGGAGCATTTCCTGTTGTACAGAACACATTTGCAGCAGATGAAACCGTTTTAAACGTAGCTATTTCTGGCGATCCGTCCAGCCTTGACCCGGCGATCAATATCGGTGATTCATTAATGTATATTCTTGGTCTGACCGAGGAGAGCTTAACTCGCTACGGCGATGATCAGCAGATCGTAGAAGGTCTGGCAGATGAGATCACACACAACGATGACTATACACAGTGGACATTCCACTTAAGAGACAGCGCATGGAACAATGGCGATCCGGTAACCGCTGATGACTGGGTATACGGCATCACAAGACTTCTGGATGGTTCCACCGAGGTTGCATATCCAGATTTCAACTATGAAATCAAGAATGCGAGAGCAATCTTTGCCGGAGAGGTGGATGCATCCGAGCTTGGTGTAACCGCAGTTGACGATAAGACCGTTCAGTTTGATCTGGAATATCCGGTTCCGTACTTTGAAAAGCTGTTAACGCACTGCCAGCATTTCGGCATCAACCGTGACTTTGTTGAGTCCATCGGAGGAGATGCCAATTATGGAACAAGCGCTGACACCGTTCTTTCAAATGGACCGTACTACGTAGATTCTTGGGAGACTGATAACATCGTTGTTCTGAAGAAGAATCCATATTACTGGAATGCCGATAACATTGCAATTGATCAGGTCAATGTGTATGTAATTCCGGATGAGGGCGCACAGGTGAATATGTTCATCAACGGCGAGCTGGACATTGTGGACTTTTCCGCACAGCGTCTGTCCACCATTCAGTCTGCTGGCTACGAGGCACTTTCCTATAACAATGGACGTTCCGCTTATCTGAAATACAATTTTGCAAATGAGTACCTGTCAAATAAATATATCCGTCAGGCAATCTCAAGTGCGATTGACAGAGAAACATTGGTAAAGGGTGTGTTAAAGAATGCATCCACAGCGGCAGATGGATTTGTACCATTGGGACTTTCCGGTGGCGATACCACTTTCCGCGAGGCAGTTGGACCGACACTCGAGTATACCTATGATTCCGATAAGGCAAAGGAGCTTCTGGCAAAGGGAACCGAGGAACTTGGCATCAGTGCATCCGATATCAACTTTACGATCCTTACGAAAAATACCGATGAGTTTACCTCGGTGGCAGGCGCATTGCAGCAGCTTCTTCAGGAAGAGCTTGGCATTAAGGTTGAGGTTGAGACACTTGATTCTAGTTCGGTGAAGACAAAAACAAAGAGCTATGACTATGACGTAGTTTTAGCAAGCTGGGGTGCAGACTTTGACGATGCAACAAACTTCCTTGGTGCTTACGAGAATGCGCAGGATGCAAACGAAGCGCTTTACAGAAGCGAAGAGTTCAACGATGTTTATGTAAAAGCCGTTTACGAGACCGATCAGAACGAGAGAACAAAGCAGCTTGGTGAGGCAGAGAAGATTCTTCTGGAAGATGAAGCAGTCACACCACTGTATTACACTGCACAGTACTATGCAGTATCCGATCGTGTGGATGGCGTAATCAGAAGAAGCGTAGTTCCATATCTGGATACCTACTTTGCAGAGATTAAGTAATAAGAAGAATTCAAAGAAATCAAATAATAAAATCAAGTAATAAGATCAAGACATTCAAAGAAATTAAGTGAGTGGGCTGTCAGAGGAAACTTTGGCAGCCGATCAC
This sequence comes from Acetatifactor sp., assembly GCA_963626545.1. Lineage (GTDB taxonomy): Bacteria > Bacillota > Clostridia > Lachnospirales > Lachnospiraceae > Anthropogastromicrobium. The sequence goes on from CAVFYJ010000059.1 coordinate 7,500, forward strand.
AGGAAGAAAACAGGAAAGCTAGGTGACAGCCGATGAAAAAGTATATTCTACAGCGTCTTGGAATCGCGGTCATAACCATTTTCGTTGTCATAACGGTTACATTCTTCCTGATGCATAGCATCCCAGGAACACCATTTACGACAGGAAATGACAACATGACGGCAGAGGCTCTGGCAGCGCTGGAAGCAAACTACGGTCTGGATAAGCCGTTATGGGAACAATATCTTGTCTATTTAAATAATATAATACACGGCAATTTCGGAACCTCCATAACCTACACAAATCGAAGTGTTACGGATATTATAAAGACCGCATTTCCGGTATCGCTTGATCTTGGCTTACGATCCCTTACGTTTGCGGCAGTCACCGGAATTTTGCTTGGTGTCGGCGCAGCACTTCATCACAACAAAAAACTCGATCGCTTCTCAACGATCATTGCCATCGTTGGAATTTCCGTACCGAGCTTCGTACTCGGAACCTTGATGCAGTGTGTGTTTGGACTATGGCTTTCCTCTTGGATAAAAAATGTGTTTCACACCTCCTGGCAGATGTTTCCAATCTCCCGATGGGAGAGTTTTCGCTACACAATTTTGCCGACAATCACATTGGGATTGGGTTCCATTGCAACGATCACACGACTGATGCGTTCCTCTATGCTTGATGTCATCGGACAAGATTATGTCAAGACCGCAAAGAGCAAGGGAATTTCCAATACCGCAATCGTCTGGAAGCATGAGGTACGAAATGCAATGATGCCGGTTGTCACCGTACTTGGAAGAATGGTTGGTACAATCTGTACCGGTTCCTTTGTCATTGAAAATCTGTTTGCAATTCCGGGACTTGGAAAATATTATGTAAACAGCGTAACCGCAAGAGATTACACACTCACGATGGGACTTACCATTTTTTATTCGATTTTCGTAGTTTTAAGTATGCTCGCAGTTGATATTCTCTACTGTGTGATTGATCCGAGAGTACGCCTGTCAGGGAAACGATAAACTGAATTAGTAAATAATCTGATCAGCAGAATCAGTAAAATCAGTAAAATCACTGAAATGAGATAGTTCTATTAAAATAGAGAGGCAAACCATATGGAAGAAACATTTGTAAAGGATTTTACGAGAGTCCCCAAGGACGTAAAGGCAAGCCAGCGTATCAATCGAGTGTCACTGACCTACGCGCAGGGTGTGATTCGAACACTGAAGCAGAATAAAGCAGCAATGATTTCGCTCGGATTTATCATTTTCATTATTCTCGTTGCAATATTTGGACCGATTGTGCTTCCAAATTATCAGAAGACGGATTTGATGCACACGCTTGAAGCACCGGGCGGAGGCCACTGGTTTGGAACCGACGATTTAGGACGCGATGTGCTCACCCGTCTTGTACGAGGAACCAGAATTTCACTGATCATCGGCTTTGTGGCTGAGACAATTAACTTAGTTGTCGGTATTATTTACGGCGGAATCGCTGGATATGTAGGCGGAAAGGTCGACATGATCATGATGCGAATCATTGATGTGATTATGTCAATCCCGCAGATGATCATTATGATTTTGTTATTGACCGTATTAAACGGAAGTGTGGGAACGCTGTTGATTGCACTTTGTGTTACTGGTTGGACTGGTCTTGCAAGACTCGTCAGAGGACAGGTGCTTTCGCTGCGCGAAAATGAGTATGCGCAGGCAGCACAGGTACTTGGCGCAAGCAAATGGCGTATTTTGCAGACGCATTTAATTCCAAACACCATCGGACCAATTTTAGTCAACTATACGATGAGCGTTCCGGGTGCAATCGGAGCAGAAGCGTACTTAAGCTACTTAGGACTTGGAATTTCCATTCCAGAGGCCAGCTGGGGCAACCTTCTTCAGCTTGGTTCCAGCCAGTTTCCAGGTTCGTTGTGGTTGTTCTTCACACCGGCAATCGTGTTTGCGTTGACAATGCTCGCGTTCAATCTTCTCGGAGATGGCCTTCGCGATGCACTTGACCCGCAGATGCGCAAGTGATCACTTAAGAGTGTTGCCAGGTTACGGGACTTCGAGAGCAAATATCTGTTATAATTAAGAAGCGGAAAGGATGGAAGCAATGTTAGAGATAAAAGATTTGAGGGTATCCTTTCATACCTATTCGGGCGAGGTTCAAGCCGTCAGAGGTGTGAATCTAAAGCTGGGCGAGGAAGATACACTGGCAATCGTTGGTGAGTCTGGCTGTGGAAAATCGGTAACGGCGCAGAGCATTCTGAGGCTTCACAATCCAGAGATTACCGAGTTTAAGAGCGGTGAGATTCTCGCAGATGGCGTCGATGTATTAAAGCTTTCCGAAAAGGAAATGCAAAAAATTCGTGGAAATAAGATCGGCATGATCTTTCAGGAGCCGATGACCGCGCTGAATCCGACAATGACAATCGGAAGCCAGATCATGGAGGTTTTGAGACGTCATGAGACCGATGCAGACGGAAAGAAAATCTCCAAGGACGCGGCAAAGAAGCGTGCAATCGAGCTGCTTCGCATGGTAAAGCTGCCAAACCCGGAGCGACGTGTTGATCAGTTTCCACATGAGTTTTCTGGTGGTCAGCTGCAGCGAGTTGTTATTGCGATGGCAATGGCATGTTCCCCGAAGGTACTCATCGCCGATGAGCCGACGACCGCACTCGATGTTACGGTGCAGGCACAGATTCTTGATCTGATGAAGGAAATGCAAAAGACCAAGAAGATATCAATTATTATCATCACACATGACCTTGGCGTTGTGGCAAATATCGCAAAGCATGTTGCTGTTATGTACGGCGGAATGGTTGTTGAGAGCGGAACGGTTATGGATATTTTCTATCGTTCCAAGCATCCATACACCTGGGGATTGCTTGATTCTGTTTCCCGAAAGAATAAGAAAAAGGGCAAAACGCTTGTCTCCATCGAGGGAACACCGCCGGATCTGGTAAAGCCGCCGAAGGGATGTCCATTTGCAGATCGCTGCGAGTATGCAATGCAAATTTGCAAGGATCATCTTCCGCCGCAGACCGATATTTCGGAAAGTCATTGCTGCCGCTGCTGGTTAAATGATCCGGATTGCCCGGTAAAGCCAGAGCGCAGCTTATCATAAAGAAATGATAGAAAAATGATAGAAGAAATGGCAAAACAAATAAAAGGCAAAACAAATAAAAGAACAGACAAAAGAATCAATAAAAGAATAGACGAAAACAAAGAACTATAAAAACAGAACTATAAAAATAGAAAGGCAGGACAGCACGATGGAAAGTGGAGAGGTTTTATTTGATATCCGTCATTTAAAGAAAAGCTTTCAGGTGGCTGATGGAGAACTCAAGGCAGTCAATGATGTCACTTTTCAGATCAAAAAGGGTGAAATTTTTGGTTTGGTAGGTGAGTCGGGCTGTGGAAAAAGTACACTCGGACGCACGCTGGTCCGCCTTTATAAGCCAAACGGTGGCGAGGCACTTTATAAAGGAAAGTCCATTGCAAAATTAAAGCGAAAGGAAGCGAAGGCTTACACCAGAGAGGTGCAAATGATCTTCCAGCAGCCATATGCGTCGCTTGATCCGCGTATGACAATCGGAGATATTATTAAGGAAGGAATGAAGATCCATCACATGGGCAGCAAGGAAGAAATGGATGCGCGCATGTATGAGTTGATGGATCTGGTCGGAATGAATCCGGAGCATGCAAGACGTTTCCCGTATGAGTTTTCTGGTGGCCAGCGTCAGAGAGCTGGAATTGCTCGTGCGCTTGCCGTTGATCCGGAGTTTATAGTCTGTGATGAGCCGATCTCCGCGCTGGATGTTTCGATTCAGGCACAGATTATCAATCTTCTTAAGCGTCTTCAAGGAGAGCTTGGTCTTACCCTTTTGTTTATCGCACATGATTTGTCGATGGTTCGATACATCTCAGACCGTGTTGGCGTTATGTACTTGGGATCCATGGTGGAGATTGCGGAGGCAGAGGAGCTTTATGTCAATCCGCTTCATCCGTACACGCAGGCACTCATTTCGGCGGCACCGGCGCCGGATCCACTCGAGGAAAATGTTCGGGAGCGCATCGTCTTAGAGGGAGACGTGCCAAGCCCGATTGACTGCCCGAAGGGATGTCCATTTGCAGGAAGATGTCGGTTTGCAACGGAAAAGTGCAAAAATGAAAAGCCAGAGCTAAAGGAATTTCCGGGTGGACATTTGGTTGCGTGCCACAGGGCAGAGGAACTTCAGGGCGCAGGCGGAATGCTGTAAACTACAGGAGGAGAATTGATTATGGAAATCTATCGTGTTACAAAGGGAGCACCACAGTGGCTGTACAAAGCATATGATTATATTCGCACCGATGCATTCTGCTTCGGACAAAATATTCCGATTGAGATCGAGTTTGGAAGAGAGACACCAGAGGATGAACTCGAGGCAGTGATCATCGTAGAAGATCATAAGCCGATTGCAGGCTGCCGCTTAGTTTATCCGATGGAAGGTGTCGGAAAGATTGAGCGTGTCTGCGTTGTGCGCGAGAAGCAAAAGGATGGATATGGACGCGTTCTCATCGAGGAGGCGGAAAAGTGGCTTCTTGAAAATGGGGTAAAGCATATCGTGATCAATAGCCAGGATCGCGCGGCAGGCTTTTACAATAAGCTTGGCTATGTGACAAATCCAGATGTCAGTCCGGCTGTGTATGAAGTACACAGAGACGAGCCGAAGAAGGAAGAAACTGAGCAGAAGCAAAAGGAAGAGAAGAAGCCGAAGATTAATCTTGGATTTACTTGTGTGCTCGTTGAAAAATTTGTATAATGAATTTATGATTCATAGCCTCTCGGAAGCTTTGTGGCGATCGGGAGGCATTTTTGCAGGGAGGAAAATAGATATGGCGATAAAAAACGAAGAGATAGACGAAATATTTGAAGTATTTAGTAAGCTTGTGTCGATTGACTCACCATCTTTGCAGGAGCGAAAAATGGCAGACCATGTAAAGGCTCTGTTTGCCGGGATTGGTGTAAGTTTAGAGGAAGATACGACTCAGTCCATCACGGGTTCGGATGCAGGAAATCTGTTTGGAAGAGTAGAGGCAGAGGGCGAAACAGGTACCCCTGTCCTTTTTGCGGCACATATGGACACGGTAAATCCAGCATTGGGAAAGAAAGCAATTCTCCATGAGGATGGAACTGTGACGAGTGAGGGAACGACCGTACTTGGTGCAGATGATCTTTCTGGTGTAACAGCGATATATGAGGCTGTGAAATATATTAAGGAAAATAAGTTGCCACATCGCCCGATTGAGATTTTAATTACGGTTGGAGAGGAACTTTACTGCAAGGGCGCAAATGCATTTGATTATAGCAAGGTAACGGCAAAAGAGGCATATGTACTTGATTTGAGTGGCCCGATTGGAACGGCAGCGTATGCGGCACCGACACTTGTTTCCTTTGAGGCTGTAATTAATGGAAAGGCTGCACATGCAGGATTCCATCCAGAGGACGGAATTAACGGTATTCTTGCTGCTGCAAAGGCAATTGCCGTACTGCCACAAGGCCATATCGATGAGATCACCACGGCAAATATTGGCGTTATTTCCGGCGGAAGTGGAACCAATATTGTTTCAGAGAGCTGCCATATTAGTGGTGAAATCCGAAGCTTAAGCCATGAGAAAGCATTGCAGGTTTTGAATGCGTATCATGAGACATTCCAGAAAGAGGCTGAGAATGTGGGTGCCACTCTTGTATGGGAGGAAAAGCTTAATATTCAGGCTTATGAAACTGGATTAAACAGTGATGTGGCAAAGCGCTATGTAGAGGCTGTTGAAAAGCAAAAGCTCAATCCAGTATTTGAGAAAACCTTTGGTGGCAGCGATAATAATGTATTTGCACAGCATGGAATTGCAGGTCTTGTCATTGCCACGTCCATGAATCAGGTGCATAGTTGTAGAGAATATGCAAATCTCTTTGAAATTGCACAGGTGACACAGATTTTAATTGACTTGAGCAAAAATTGATAGCAAAGCTAGGAAGGGGCATCCGCGCGGGTGCCTTTTTTTGAACGACGAATTCAATGACAAGCGGGTGAAAGTATGATATGATAATGCTATAACAAGGTAATCGTCGAGCAGAAAAATAAGCCAGCAAGAAAGGAGTTCTCTATGAAAAGGCGAAAGCTTCCAACAGGAATTGATAATTTTAAAAAAGTTCGTAGCGGCAATTATTATTATGTAGATAAAACTTCATTGATCGAGCAGGTATTGGAAAATGGAAGTGAAGTTACTTTATTTACGCGTCCGCGCCGTTTTGGAAAATCTTTAAATATGAGTATGTTAGAAAGCTTTTTTGAAGTAGGAGCTGATTCAACACTTTTTAAAGATCTCTCTATTTCAAAAAATACAGAGCTGTGTGAGCAGCATATGGGACAATATCCAGTAATTGCGATTAGCTTGAAGGGCGTAGATGCAGCATCTTATCAGGATGCATTTGATGCACTGGTTGATATTGTGAATCAGACGGCATTTCGTTTTCAGTTTTTAATGGAAAGTTCCAGATTATCGACATTAGACAAAAAGCGATTTGAAGGACTTACCAACGAGGCGATGACACAAAAAACGTTAAGTTCGAGTCTTTTATGGCTGAGTATTTTTCTTGAAAAACATTACAATAAAAAAGTGGTTGTGTTAATTGATGAGTATGATGTACCATTGGCAAAAGCACATGAAAATGGATATTATGATCAGATGGTACTTTTGATCCGAAACATGTTTGGAAATGTATTAAAAACAAATAATAGCCTTGCGTTTGCAGTGTTAACAGGATGTCTGCGCATTGCAAAAGAAAGTATTTTTACAGGGTTGAATAATTTTAAAATGTATTCGATTACCAATACAGAATTTGACGAGACATTTGGCTTTACAGATAGAGAAGTGAAGGAAATGCTTCATTATTATGAAATGGATAATCGCTATGAAGAAATAAAGGAGTGGTATGATGGATACCGTTTTGGAAATGCGGATGTATACTGTCCATGGGATGTGGTAAACTATTGCAATGATCACTTGAATAATCCAAATGCAAAGCCTGAAAATTATTGGATGAATACAAGTGGAAATAATGTAATCAATCATTTTATTGATAGCGTAAATGAGCCTGATATGCTTACGAAGACAGAACTAGAGTGGCTTGTGAATGGAAAGATTGTTAGAAAACGAGTCGATGAGATGGTTACCTACAGTGATTTGTATTCCTCAATGGATAATTTGTGGAGTACACTTTTTATGACGGGGTATTTAACGCAGCGTGGTCAGGAAAGTGATGGACGTTTTTGCTTGGCAATCCCAAACAGAGAGATACGAAATATTATTACAGAGCGTGTTTTGACTCTGTTTCGTGATGAGGTTAAAAAAGATGGTGAGATGGCAGAGGAATTTTGTCAAGCCTTGGTAGCTGGAAATGCAAAGAAAGTTGAAACACTTTTGAGTGCGTATATGGAGAAAACAATCAGCATTCGAGATACTTTTGTGCGTAAGTCAATTAAGGAAAATTTCTATCATGGAATTCTACTTGGAATTTTAAGTTATAAGGGCAGCTGGAATGTTTCTTCCAACCGTGAGTCAGGGGAAGGTTTCAGTGATATTTTAGTCGAAGTAGGAGATCTAAATGTTGGGATTGTGATCGAAGTAAAATATGTAAAGGATGATGAGAAAGAAGGAAATGATCATTTATTAGAGGCAACATGTACGGATGCGCTAAATCAAATTGAGAACAGAGATTATGCACAAAGTTTGAGACAAGATGGAATGCAAAAAATTTTGAAGTATGGGATCGCATTCCAGACGAAAAAGTGTTGTGTGAGAAGAACAGATTCGTAGAAGCTACTCTTAGCGACAATCTGTTAAATGAAAAATATTCTCAATAAGTATTTTCAAATGTGTCATGAGTTGTTATAATCATTCCTGAAACTGACATGAAAGTCATATATACATAAAGGAAGTGAATATAGAATGACACTAAAAGATCTTGAAATAGGAAAGACAGCGGTTGTCACTGTTGTCGGAGGAGAAGGTGCCTTGCGGCAGCATTTCCTCGATATGGGTGTAATCCCAGGCGTTTCGGTTACCGTGGTTAAGCTGGCACCGATGGGTGATCCGATGGAGCTACGAATCCATGGCTATGAGCTGACGCTTCGTCTGGCAGACGCAGAGAAGATTCTAATTGATGAATCTTCCGTTGTCAAAGCGGGCAGTAAAAAAGAAAAGACAGAAGACGCAGAGGATACAAAGAAAACAGAGAGCGCAGAGCAGAAAGCAGATACGAGCAATTATAGAGAGCATAGAAAAGTCAAAATACGCTGGGATGAATCCTCATTAAGAGAAGAAGAAACCGAGCATCCGGGTCTTGGTGAGGGCGGACGTTATCACCAGAAAGACCACGAACATCCGCTTCCAAAGGGAACGGTGCTGACTTTTGCCCTTGCGGGAAACCAGAACTGCGGAAAAACCACACTGTTTAATCAGCTGACAGGTTCCAATCAGCATGTCGGCAATTTCCCCGGCGTGACAGTCGACAGCAAAAACGGCCAGATACGAAATCACCCAGATACGCTTGTGACCGACCTTCCGGGTATTTATTCGATGTCTCCGTATAGCAGCGAGGAGATCGTAACAAGAGAGTTTATCATCAAGCAGAAGCCGACCGGCATCATCAACATCGTAGATGCCACGAATATCGAGCGAAATCTGTACTTGACGATGCAGCTTCTTGAATTGGACGTACCGATGGTATTAGCGTTAAACATGATGGATGAGATGCGTGGAAATGGCGGTTCGGTTCGTATCAATGAGTTAGAGTCGATGCTTGGCATCCCGGTAGTCCCGATTTCGGCGGCAAAAAATGAGGGTATCACCGAGCTGATTAACCATGCGCTACATATTGCACAGTATCAGGAAAAGCCGGGGCGGCAGGATTTTTGCGATGAGCAAAGCCACGGCGGAGCGGTTCATAGATGTCTCCATGCGATCATGCACCTGATTGAAGATCACGCCGAGCGTGCAGGCATTCCAGTCCGCTTTGCGGCAAGCAAGCTGGTCGAGGGCGATCAGCTTGTTGAGCAGGCATTAAACTTAGAGCAAAATGAGAAAGAGATGATTGAGCACATTATTGTGCAGATGGAAGAGGAGCGTGGGCTTGATCGCGCCGCAGCCATCGCAGATATGCGTTTTTCCTTCATTCAAAAATTGTGCGATAAAACAGTGGTAAAGCCGGGTGAGAGCAAGGAGCACGAACGAAGCCGAAAAATTGACTCTGTTCTGACGGGGCGTTACACGGCACTTCCGATGTTTGCTGGAATCATGGCACTTGTTTTCTGGCTGACATTTGGTGTGATCGGTGCAGGTCTTCAAAGTCTGATGGAGATCGGAATTGACTGGCTGACAAAAAAGATAGATGCAGCGATGACGCTCTGGCAAGTCAACGACGTGCTGCATTCGCTTGTGATTGATGGTATCTTTAATGGCGTTGGAAGCGTACTGAGTTTCCTGCCGATCATTGTAACGCTGTTTTTCTTCTTATCCATATTGGAGGACAGCGGTTATATGGCGCGAGTTGCATTTGTCATGGATAAGCCGCTTCGTAAGATTGGTCTTTCGGGACGAAGCATCGTGCCAATGTTGGTTGGCTTTGGCTGTACCGTGCCGGGTGTTATGGCAACGAGAACGCTTCCGTCCGCGCGTGACCGCAAGATGACGATCATGCTGACACCATTTATGAGCTGCACCGCGAAGCTTCCAATCTATGGATTCTTCACAGCAGCATTTTTCCCAAAGCAAAGCGGACTGATCATGGTCGGACTGTATTTTCTTGGAATTGCGATGGGTATTTTGACAGCAGTCATCTCACGAAGAACCATGTTTCATGGTGAGGCGGTTCCGTTTGTCATGGAGCTTCCAAACTATCGTCTGCCGGGTGCAAAAAATGTACTTCAGCTGCTGTGGGATAAGGCAAAGGATTTCTTGCAGCGAGCCTTTACGATCATTTTCATGGCATCGCTGATCATCTGGTTTTTACAGACCTTTGATTTGCATTTGGCAATGGTAGCAGACTCAAAGGACAGCATTCTGGCGGCAGCAGCCGGAGTACTTGCTCCGATCTTTGCACCGCTTGGCTTTGGCGACTGGCGTATTTGTACTTCACTGATTGCCGGTTTCATGGCAAAGGAGAGCGTTGTCTCCACACTTTCTGTATTGTTTGGAAGTACAGGTGCGTTGATGGAAGTACTGTCACCACTCTCAGCGGCATCTCTTCTAGTATTTTGTCTGTTGTATACGCCGTGTGTCGCAGCTATTTCTTCTATTAAAAGGGAGCTTGGCGGCAAGTGGGCAGCTGGTATCGTGCTGTTTCAGTGCGCAGTTGCGTGGGCGGCCGCATTTGTGGTTCATCTAATTGGGGTGTTGATTCTATCATTTTAAATTGTAGTCTAAATTGGCAGTGAGGCAAATGTGATTTACGAGGCGGAACGTTGAAGCAGGCCTTGTCAAAGTAAACTTCCGTAGCAAATATGTAGTGGGGTCCTGCTGAACAGTGACGCCGACAAACACTTTGCCGAATCTGCCTTCGTAAAACTACCGCTTTGCAAAAGGGCATCCACAAGGGTGCTCTTTTTTTATTACCTTGAAAAGCCTCGCCCACTATGCTATACTGCATTTGACAAAAGAAACATATTTAAGAATAGGTAAATATGAATACAAATACAGAATACAGACAGGATTTTAAGGAAAGGATTATGAAAAAGGTAAAATACATATTGGCGCTTGCCGTTGTTGTTTTCATGGCAGCAGCGCTGGTATTTGGGATAAAAAATGATGCAGCCCCTGAAAAGGTCTTTGACGAGATGGTACTGATGCCGGGAGGAACATGGGTTGAGGAACGAACGGAGCAGGGTGAGGTCGTTCAATATGAGTACGATATTCCTGAATCAGAAGATGAAAAGGAGTGGGTACTCGTATTAAAGTCGCACTGGCAGGATTTTGAGATTTTTACAGAGAGCAGAAGCATATTTAAGACGGGAGAGAAGCATACCGGAGCCATCCATATGTTTGCGGTACCGACTGGAGAGCGATTGACGATTCAATTTTTTAACGCATCCGATCGGTCAATAAGTGCGATTGAACAGTCGAAGGTCTGGATTGGAAACCGAACGGGCATTTACCGAATGATTCTTCTGGAAAATCTTCATGTGGGTATCTTCGCCGTGTTTGCACTGGTGCTTGGTGTAATTTCCATTTTTTTAGGAATCTATATGCGCTCGACCTGGTCACGACAGATGTGTCAGGGACTTAGAAGCCTTGGCTATTTCATTTTGGATACCGGTGTTTGGATTCTGACGGATTCCAAACTTCTTTTATTGTTTACGCAGAAGACTGGCGTAGTGGAGCTGATCTCATTTTTGGCATTCTTCACGCTGGGAATTCCACTTTTGGAGTTTACCAAAAAAATGATGCCGGGCAAGGAAAAACTCTTTGGTGTTCTTCAGGCATTGTTTGCCGTACAGTTTATCGTATATTGTGTAAACTATATGACCGAGATTTTGTCTTTGACAATCGTGCTTATGACGGAGCATTTACTGATGGCAGCAGCGATTGGACTTGTCCTTTATGGAGGCTTCTCGCGAATGCGCCAGCGCAGAAATAAAAAGATCATGCGCATCATGGTGGGCTATATCATATTTAGTGTGTGCAGTGTGGTTGCGTTCGTATTCTTTTGTCAAGGAAATACAATGCAATATTCCATCGCTTATGTCGTAGGTATTCTGGGCTTTGTCTTTTTCCTTGCGGATGCGGCTTGCATTTCGATCTATGAGCAGATTCGTGAAAATGCAAATGTGACGATGTACGCAAAGATGGCCTATACCGATATGATGACAGGTCTTGGAAACCGCGCAGCGTTTATTGAAGACAGCAGAAAGGATGAGACATTTTCTGGTGCAGTTGCGTACATTATGATTGATGCGAATAATTTAAAGAAAATCAATGATTCGCTTGGCCATAAGCGAGGCGATGAACTGCTGACAACGGTTTCAAGATGCGTTGAGGATGGTGTGAAGCACACAATCGGAAATGGCAGATGCTACCGTATCGGTGGGGATGAGTTTGTCATTCGCTTGCGCAATGCGACAAGGCAGGATGCAGAGGATTGCATAAGACATGTGCGGGAAGCACTTGCTGAGGCAAATAAGAAGACAGATATTCCGATCTCGGCAGCGATGGGGTATACGTGGAGTGATGAAGCTGTTAAGGATACGGAGAAGCTGTTGCAGCATGCCGATACCGAGATGTATGAGAATAAGCAAATGATGAAGAGGCAATCACAGAATATGACTGCCTCGTAAGTTAAAGCTGATGTACAAATATCCATTCTAGTAAATCATGAAAACTGCATTCTCCAGCAGCGGTTTTTAAAATGATATCGGATAACTCGTCTTGCGTGTATTCGAGTTCAATTTTGTTTAAGGCAAGAAATACAAGCATGACATGAGCACCGATGCGCTTATTGCCATCGATAAAAGGATGATTTTTAATCAGTCCATAACCCAATCGTGCAGCTTTTTGTTGAAGAGAAGGGAAAGCATCTGTGCCGCCAAATGTTTGAAATGGTGCGTTTAAGGCGGATTCTAGTAATCCCTCATCACGCAGACCGTCAATACCACCTGTGGTTTTGATCAGCTGTGAATGTAGCATAAGAATTTGTTCTTTTGAAAGGATTGTCATTTCGCAAGAACCTCATAAGCTTTCTTATTCTTTTCAATGAGCCTGTTTGAGATAGCAAGTAAATCTTCATCATCGGCAAGCTGTTCTTGTTCTGCGGCTTTAAATTCAACAAGCAAGTAACGAGGCGCATTATTTTTTAAAATGATAACGGAACCATTTTCATCAACCATACGTGCTACTCGTGAAAAATTTTGGTTTGCTTCTGTAATAGATACAAGATTATTCGTGTTAATATTCATAAGGAACCTCCTTCAATGAGTAATATTTATATTGTCTATTATATAAGAAAAGTTAGGAGAAATTCAACCTATTTTAAAAAATGTTTTTTTAGGAATCTGGCGCGGGAATCCTCGGCCATTCAATGACCGAGATGAAAGCGCC
>CAVFYJ010000060.1:0-20582 GCA_963626545.1 Acetatifactor sp.
CGATGTTTTCAATCGCCTCTGACATTGGACGAAGATCATCGTCCGAAAGCGGCTGTAAGGAATTGCTTAGAATCTCATTGATGATCGACGGTTTAAAATCTTTTGACAGCTTTGGTGTTCTCAGCTGAATCAAAAGATCAATCATTTCCCGGTATTCGTCCACCGTGTCGAATCCAAAGATCTGCTTATTTACATATTCCATATAGTCCATCTGGCGATCAAACACAACACCGCCGTTTGCTAAGCGATTTGTCAATTCTCGCTTGGTAAGTGGCACCTTCTCATCCGTCTCGCGGTATAAAAAGAAATCTTTTCCGATTCGTCTTCCATCGGATAATGAAAAATACCACTTGTCAAGTGGCTTTCCCTTTCGCGCACGGATACCCATTCCGATCGTCAAATAGGTTTCACTGTCCTGACGCTTAAATTCCAGATACAAATAGCCAGTGCGCTCCTCGCGCTCATCATCTTCTTCCAATAAATAGCTGCTCATCTTACGATCTCTTGAGCCAAATGGGTCGAGTCGCTCCGGACTCATATTTCCATCGAGAAGAAGCGGCACAACACTTTGCATCGTAACCGATTTTCCTGAACCATTTGAGCCTCGAAGGAGCATACGTCCCTTTGCGAATGGAAACTCCTGCTCATCATAATACCAGAAATTCACCAGTCCTATTTTACTTGCCTGCCATCTGCTGTTCATTTCCCTTCTTCTCCTTCTCTTGTTTCTTTTCGGATTTCTTCTTGAATTTTTTCTTGCATTTCATCTCTTTTTGTTTTCTCATTGTCTTGATCACTCTTATTTTGCTGCTTTAATTGCATCTCATAATCTTTCGGGTAATGACCGACCAGCTTTCCAATTGCCGGATATAGTGTCACTTGTTGTTCCGACTTGGTTCGCTTTAAAAACATCCAGATTTCCATGCAGTCCATCACGTAGCGCGTAAACTCACCCTCTGGCATCTGACGAAGTTCCTTCGTAAAGCCATCGCCAAATGTGCGTTTCACTTCTTTTATCAGATTTTCAAGCTCCGCCGTTTCGATTGTGACCGTCTCATCTATGGCCATCTTCCATTCTCCGCTTGCAATCTTTTCCTGAATTGGACCAAAGCATAACAGACACACATCACTGATTGCATTTCCTCCCGGAAATACAGCGCCCATGCGGCAGTCCTCGCCAGATAAAAGAAACGCACTGCCCTTATGAATATGCACCTGACAGTCAAAGGTTCGCTCAAGATCCTCACTGAGACGACGACCATAATATTTCAGATACTCAAAATCCTCCTGCGGTCCATCGTTTTGGTACATACCTGGCGCAAATAAGAGGCGTTTGTAGACACGATGTCGCCGCGCAATTCCCTTGCTCTCATCCATCTCAAACCAGTCGCTCTCTTCAAAATCTTCTGGTTTTGTATAGTCCATAATATCATGTGAAAAATTGCGCATAAAATAGCGTGACGCACCTGTATTTTCATAAAGGACTTCTCCAGCGGCATCATCCATAAACCCTTCGTCTGTACCGTCCGTGATTCGGATCATTCCCTGATCGACCGCATAGCGCAGCACTTTAATCATGCGTCTTCGATTTATATAAAATGTCCAGTCCACACTTCCTTCTGGCATATTCGCAGAAACATATTCAGTTAGCTGAGACAAAATAAACTGACCTTGCGGGTCTTTGTCCTCTAAAAACATTAATAAAAGGCACAAAAAGGCATATTCTTCCTTTGATGTAAACTCCTGTATGCCCATAAAAGTCTCTGGTATTACCGGAATTTTTTCCAACTTTACCATCAGTGCATTTTCTATAAGGTGGCAGCCAAGCTTATCGGATGTAAATTTGCGGATCTCCCCAAGCTGATCACGCACTTTATAATACAATTCCTTGTCTTCCGCTTTTAAAATCCAGCGGTTATTTAACAGTGCATCCAGCTCTCTCATCATGCATCCTCCAAAAATTCAATTACGATATGCGGCATCGTAAAATTTCCGTCTTCACAGTGAACAACACATTTCTCATTCATAGGACTTTTTTCTAACCGAAAATGACGGCCATCCTCCGTTCTTGCCTGAAAGGACGGATTTTCCATCGCATCCGACAGCCATTTTAATAAAATCTCACGCACCCGCGGCTCGATTACGGGAAGTGCAGCAAAATCAATGCGACCGTCCTTTTCCAGCAGGCGAATTTTCGCTGCATCCTCCTTTTGCTTTTGGATCATTTCCTGGCGTGCCTTTTGTTTTTGCGCAGCCGACTCTCGGATTGCACTGCGGTTTGTCTTTTCTTTGTAAGTACGCACACGCGGTTTGATCGTCATATCAAGCGGTTCTTCCTCATACACGCCCTGATTCATACTATCCGTTGTACGCACCAGATCTCCCTTTAAATGAAGGGGACGTTCCATTCCAAAAACCATTGCCGACATTCGATGCGCTTCATTGACATCATTACAGTTTAAAAATAACTGTGCTACCTTTCGGTACTCCTCACGCCTGTTTGCACCCGATCCATTTCGCTCCGTGATTCGCGCCGCATAGCGAGTTATTTTGCGGATAATTTCATTCGTCTCATCAAAAAGACGACCTGCCTCATTTTCATCGGAGCCGTCTGAAACAAACCAGTTATAAATACTCTGAAAGCGCCCTCTTACCTTTGGCTCTATGAGTTCTCTTGTCATCTCCACATCAATTCGCGGGATGGACAGCTCATAGGCAATTACCTTCTCAAAGACCAGATCACAAATTTGAGAATCTAAGCCTCGAAGTGTCTCCTCAATCACACCGACATTTTGCTGCAAGCCCTTGATGAAGCTTCGCAAATATTCAACCAAACGATCCTTAAACACAAGAAATTCTCGTGTGTGCATCATCTCCTCTGCTTTGACGCTGTTGAGATCACGCATATAATCCTTATAATTTTGATTCAAACGGATGAAGTCATTGTTCAGATCATTCCACCAGGTATAGACCGTATCGGCATCCCTTTCTTCTTTGGACATTTCCTCAAAACGATTTACATTTCGACGGATACGTTCTAAAAGTGTCGGCTCAAGGGATGCCCCCTCCACAAACAGATTTTCCAGACGAAGCACTAGACGCTCAATCTCAACACTATACTCTGACATCTGATAGCGGTATTTTTTATTTTTGAATTCTTCGATTGAAGCAACCTTTCGCGTATCCTGAATCGTGTTTAAATTCTTCCACTCTACAAGCATCGCCAGATCCTGCTGACACTGTTCAAGGCGATACTCTGCAAAAAAGGGATCTTCCTTCATTTGATCGTAGATTTCCTCTTGGTAGAGCCAATATTTTAGTTTCTCATAATTTTCAAAAAAAATGCGCATAATGCAGCGATATCGGCTCACATTATCCGCATTTAAATATTTCGTCTCCGTCAGTGCCTTCGTTAATTTCTCTGTAACTTGCACACTGCTTCCTCCATGTATTTTTAATTTAATCAGGTATGCCAAATATGTGACATGCTGTCTTGTTTATTATAGCAAAATGATTGTCAAATACAAGAGGAAATTTTAAATTTTTTATCTTCTTACAGACTAGTAAGCTGCTGCTCACAGAACGCACATTCGTAAACTTCTGGCTCTCGCCACTGGAAAGCTCGATTCCTTCCTCATCAAATTTTTTTCCAAGTACGCTGTCCATTCCCTTCGGAAGATGACTCACACGCTCCCACAGACCGCTCTCCTCAAGCACCTCTTGAACACGTTTGCGGTCAGTATCGTTTTTTCATGTATTCTATTGTTTTATTGTTCTTTTTTCTTCTCGCCTTTTTTGGCCCATTAACCCTTAACGGCTCCGATCATAACACCCTTTTCAAAGTACTTCTGTACGAACGGGTATACACACAGGATCGGGACTGTGGATACGATAATAACTGCATACTTAACCTGATCAGCAGAAGACTGACCGTAACCACCCTGTACACCACCGTTTCCATTTGCATACGTCTCATTCAAAAGAAGAATCTGACGCAGAACGGTCTGTAACGGCTGAATCTTTGCATCACCATTGGTATACATTAACGCGGTAAAATAATCATTCCAATGGTAAACTGCATAGTAGAGAACCTCTACAGAGATAATTGCCTTGGAAAGTGGAAGGACAATCTTTCCTAAGAATGTAAAATGACTGCAGCCATCCAACTGTGCGGCCTCATACAAATCGTTTGGAATGGTGTTCTGGATGAAAGTTCTTGCGATAATCAAGTTATAGGTATTGACAAGTACCATAACAATCATAATCCATCTGCTTCCAATCATACCCAGACTCTTGATCGTCATGTACAGAGGAACAAGACCACCCGAGAAATACATTGTGAAAACAAAGTACATCATGACCGCATTACGAGCCTTAAAGTCCGGTCTGGACAGCGCATACGCTGCTGGAAGTGTTACCACCAGATTCAGAACGGTTCCAGCTACTACATAAATCAATGTATTCAAATAACCAGTCCAGATACGGGAATCATCCAAAATCTGCTGGTAACCGTAGAAACGAATATCTACCGGCCACAGAATAACCTTTCCCTGATTGACCATGTTTGAATTACTGATGGACGCAATCACGATAAACCAGAGTGGATAGGCAATTACAACAAATGTCGTAATACTTAAAATAAATACTGCTGCATTGAAAATTCGATCCGAGGCATGACGCTCACGAATCTTTTTTCCTTTTTTTGCTGCCATACTCACACCTCCTTACATCAGACCAGTACCGGTCAATTTCTTACCCAGCCAGTTTGTCAACATCAAGAACGCAAAATTAATTACATTTGTGAACAATCCTACTGCTGAACCAAACGAGAACTGTGAAGATTTAATACCAACCGTATATACATAGGTGGAAATAACCTCTGAAGTCTTTTTATTCAGTGTGTTCTGCATAAGATAAATCTTATCGAATCCGACATTTAAGATATTTCCCATGTTCATGATAAGCAAAATAACGATAGTCGGAACAAGTGCCGGGAAGTCAATATGTACCACGGTCTGCCAACGGTTTGCTCCATCGATCTTACATGCATCATACAGCTGTGTATCAACAGAAGAAAGAGCTGCTATATAAATGATACTGTTCCAGCCCATGCTCTGCCAGATACCGGAGAATACATAAACCCATACGAAGTAATCATTGCTAAACAGATTTGCCTTCTCTGGAATCAAGTGAATCGCCTTCATTGCCTCACTGATTACGCCACCCTTGCTTGCCAGCATAATGTTTAAGATGGAAACCATAACAACCGTTGAAATGAAATATGGAATATAAACTGTTGTCTGTACAACTCTCTTCCATTTCTGCTGACGAATCTGGTTGATGATCATTGCAAGTACAATCGGAGCCGGGAATCCCAAAACTATGCTGAGTCCTGCCGTTACAAATGTATTGCGCAGTGTTGTCCAGAACATTGCACTTTCAAAATACTGCTTAAAATACTTAAAGCCAACCCACTTTCCACCGTAAATACCAGCCTTGAAATCGTACTCACGAAATGCCAGCTGTACACCGTACATAGGAACATAGCAGAAAATAAAAATATAAATAATTGCCGGAAGCAGCATGACCCACAGCTGCCAATCATGAGCTAAATACCAGCCAATGCTTTTTTTCTTTCCGGTTGCCACTTTTTTCCTTGCCATGATGTTCCTCCCTTCCATTGTTCTGAATCGTTCTATTTGCCTTTTTTAAAAGAGGCGGTGCGGATTGCTCCGCCCCCGCCCTTTTTCCTATCTGATTTTACTGCTTATTCTTTTTCCGTTACGCCTTGAATTTAATTTCGGTCAATTATTGAGCCTTCCATGTATCATAAGCTGCCTGACGGATTTCCAGGATGTCCTGCAGGCCTGCTGCATTTACTTCCTCTACATAGGAATCCCAGTCATCTTCGATATTGGACTGTCCAGTCAGCCACAGACCCCAGTAAGCATCGGTAACGTTGGTAACGTTTGCCTGTGTAACTGCCATGTTGTTCTGATCTTCAGATGTATACTTCATCAGCATCTGCGGATAGTATTCCTTATCCATGTCGATTCTTGCAAGAGCTTCCTTATACTGCTCTCTCTCTTCGATTGCATAGGTCATATCCTGTGCCATCTCGATGGTAGTTGCTCTTCTGATGTACATTGGACCATTATCTGCCATGGTGCTGGTCCACTTCCATGTACCTGCATCGGTATCTGGATCAAGCGGATCAAGAACCTTATAGGAATCATCACCAGTCTTCTCTACACAGCCATCGGTGATACCACCAAACAGAACCTGTACAGAAACTTCGGAATCATAGAACTCGTTCATAAACTTCATTGCTGCTTCTGGATTCTCGCAGCTTGCGCTCATACAGATACGGTTGGAGCTCATGTTCAGACCAGAGTAATCATAGGTCCAACGCGGCTCATCTGTTCCAAGATCGTCTACATCATCTGCGAACGGCCCACACGGAACGTACTGCTCATACAGAGTCGGTCCAAACTTATCGGTCTCTTCCCATCCCATTACTACACCAACAACAGCATCACCGTTCTCATCACCTCTTGACAGGGACTGGAACATAGAATAGTCGTTTGTGATTGCGTTCTCATTGATCAGGCCTTCGGAATACAGATCAGTCAGGTAAGTAATCATAGCCTTATATCTGTCATCTACTGCGTAGTTCTTAATCTGTCCATCTTCTACGAAGTATCCATCAGTACCCCAGTTGGTTAACTGGACGCCCCAGGAACCGATCAGGTTTGTCAGAGAATAGGCGCCACCGAACCAGCCATTGAAATCCATTGGGATCTCATCTGTTGCATCGCCGTTGCCATTTGCATCGTTGTCACGGAATGCGATTAAAACATCCTTTAACTCGCTCAGAGTGGTCGGAACCTCAAGCCCTAAGTTATCCAACCAAGTCTTGTTGATGAACATAACGCCGTTGCAATCCGGCCACTTGCCCTGGAACTTTGGCAGAGCGTAAATCTCGCCCTCATAGGTCTTTGCTAATGATAAGGTATCTGGCTCTTCCTCAAACATAGCCTTTACGTTTGGTGCATACTCATCAATCAGATCCGTCAGCTCCATGAACAGACCGTTGTAGGTTGCATAATCAGAATCGCTTGTTGCATTGATTAAGATATCCGGGATATTGCCAGATGCAAATCTGGTGGACTTTGTCTGATCCCAGTCAGTGTAGATCTGCTCCCACTCGATCTCAACGCCAGCCTTCTCCTCGATCTCCTTCAGCCACTGCATATCGTCTACACTCTTGGTAAGCGGATGTGCGATAAACAGACCAGTCAGCTTAACAGGCTCCTCTGCGGAATCTGCAAATGCGGTACATGTCGGCAGTACCATTGCGCCTGCCATTGCCATAGCCATCAGTTTTCTTGTTTTCATAAAACAATTCCTACCTTTCATTTTGATTGTTTTCTTGGTAAAAGTATCTTTTTCCTAAGTGTTTTTGCCGAACTGTGTATGTATATAATATACATATTTTCCAATCACTCAGTTCTTTGTGTTGGTTATATTGTAAGCGATTTGCCACCCAAAAGTAAATATCACTTTCCTAGGTTTGGTGTCATTTTCACACTTTTTTCACGACTTCATCATGATTTTTTCATAGTTTTCGGTGTTACTTTTCGATTTTTCCTGATTGAACCGTGCATAAATTTTCTTTTTGCTAAAAATTTTATCGGGCTGGCTATGCGTTTTGCACAATCAGCCCAACCGAAAATCGGCTTCAATCGTCACTATTATTTTGTAAAATTTCTTTGTAGGCAATTTCGATTGCACGCAGGTATTCCTCATTCTTTGTTGTCCCATTCTCTTTCTCCTCCTATTGTAATACTGTTTGAATATTCGCTGTTTTGTCTTTTGGTGCTAGTATAATATTGACAGTATTAAAAGGGAATATCAAAAAGATAGAAAAGGGTTCAAAAGGGCACCGTTTTTTGCGTCTTACGATTCTGCATCTTACAATTTTGCATCTTACAATTTTACATCTGCGATTTCTTTGCGATAGGCAGATGGTGTCATTCCGATCATTTTCAAAAACGTGCGATTAAAATAGCTGATGCTGTTAAAGCCACACAGAGAAGCGATTTCACTGATTTTCTTAGGGGAATGAGCAAGAAACTGGCTGCTATTTAACACTCGGCATCGGTTCAAATAACAAAATGGTGTCATTCCCGTCCAAACTTGAAATTGTCTGCAAAATTGTCCTCTGTTCAAATGAACCTGACTAGCCATTTTTTCTAACGTCATATCCTCTGCGTAATGTGATTCGATATAGGATACCGCTTTCTGAAGATCGTTCAACCGATCAGGCTTATACGTTATCGTTGGATACCGTGTTTTTAAAGAATGATCGTACAATTTTTGCCAGATCAGTAAAAGCGTTCCCTGAACAAACAATTCTTTTGCAACAATCGCTTCTTCGTTCATAAAGAAAATGGGCGTAAGCAAAGCTAGAATCTCCTGCTGCCAGATTTCTGCATGCGTCAATTTTGTCGCATACTGTGCAGAGCCATTGCACATTGGCTGGAAATACCGGCCAAATCGTTCTACATTCTGCGATGGACATAGCCATAACGGATCCACCACCACTGCATGAAACAGCACGCTTTCTTGTGTTCGCGCCCAATGCATCAGCTTTGGTGGAACTAGAATTCCTTCTCCAGATTTCAGTAAAAAGGCTCGGTTTTCAATAAAGAACTCCAACTCTCCGCTTTCCACATAAAAGAACTCTAATTCTGGATGCCAATGTACGTAAAGAGCCAGGGCACTTGTATTCTTCTCTATATCCTTTTCTGTTTTCTTTTCTGCTCTCAACTCATTTTGACAATTCTCATCCTGACAACTCATTTTGATTTCAGTTGTATGTACCGATACCGGAATAAAATGCGATTTATGCAATACCCGCTCTTTATAGCGATTTTTCTCCTCTATTCTTGTGTTCATTTTCTAATTTTATCTCCTCTGATATACGTTCTCGTTTTTAATTTTGTTTTTTTCTAATTTCCTTATTTAGGATAGCACGACACTTTAAAATGCGCAATATAGTGCTACTTTTTACTACCATTTTTCAAGTATTTTGCTCGGATTTCCTGTATCATAAAAGCACACATAAAAAAGCATCCATGCAGTAGCAGCAAAATATCAACAAAATATTAATACAATATTAATCTAGCAGCAATACAACAACAATATAACAGCAATACAACATTCAACGCCAATAAATTGGCAGAAAGGCGGTTCTTATGAACACAATGCATCAGGAGGGCAATGCCCTCATCTATGAAAACGACGGAGAACTTCTGCGTCTGGAACCATGGGGCAAAAACAGTCTGCGTGTACGCTCAGTTATGCAGAGCGAAATCATTGATACCGACTATGCGCTGCTTCCTCTTTCAGAAAATGATCAGGCGATTACGCCTTCGATCTCCGTCTCCGAGTATGAAGCAAGCATTACAAATGGAAAGATCACAGCACGCATTGAAGTGAGCAGTTGGAATCACAAATGCATTCTTTCTTATTATAATCAGAACGGAAAGCTATTGCTTCGTGAAACGGGCGACGGCGGCGCATTAAATAAAGATAGCCGACGGTTCCGCGGCATTACTGGTGGCGCATACAGCCTTCACGTTTCCTTCTGCTCTGCGTCAAATGAAAAACTATTTGGAATGGGCCAGTATCAGCAGGACGATCTGGATTTGAAATACACGACACTTGAACTGGCACACCGCAATTCTCAAGCAAGTGTTCCATTTGTCCTCTCTAGTCTTGGCTACGGTTTCTTATGGCACAATCCGGCCGTTGGTCAGGTCACATTTGGAAAGAATGTCACCGACTGGTATGCAGCAAGCACAAAGCAGATGGATTATTGGATCACAGCTGGCGATACCCCAGATGAAATTGAGCAGTCTTATGGTCATGCAGTCGGCACAGCTCCAATGATGCCAGAATATGGCCTAGGCTTCTGGCAGTGCAAACTTCGTTATTGGAATCAGGAGCAGTTACTTTCCGTTGCAAGAACCTATCATGAGAAGAAAATTCCAGTTGATGTGATCGTCTGCGATTTCTTCCATTGGCCAAAGATGGGCGATTTTCGTTTTGAGGAAGAATTCTTCCCAGATCCAGAGGCTATGGTAAAGGAATTAAAGGATATGGGCATGGAGCTGATGGTTTCTGTATGGCCGCAGATTGATACCGAAAGCGAAAATTATCAGGAAATGAAGCAGAAAGGCTTGCTGGTAAAGACGGATCACGGTGTTGAAATCTGCATGCGCTTCGGCGGTGAAAGCGTTTTCTTTGATCCGACGAACCCGGCTGCACGCCGCTATGTATGGGACAAATGCCGTCAGAATTATTACAACAAGGGAATCCGTGTCTTCTGGCTGGATGAGGCAGAACCAGAATATCTTGGCTATGACTATGATAACTATCGCTACTATCTCGGACCGGATAATCAGATTGGAAATGTATACCCACAGTATTTTTCGCGCACCTTCTATGATGGTCTGAAGGAGCAGGGCGAGGAAACGGTTGTCAATCTTGTCCGCTGCGCATGGGCTGGCAGCCAGCGCTATGGCGCACTTGTATGGTCTGGCGACATTCACAGTGACTGGCCAACCTTCCGCCGTCAGGTAAGTGCCGGATTGAACATGGGCATTGCTGGAATTCCGTGGTGGACAACCGATATCGGCGGTTTCTCTGGTGGTCGCCCAGAAGATACACGTTTCCAGCAGCTTCTTGTGCGTTGGTTTGAATGGGGATGCTTCTGCCCTGTCATGCGTCTGCATGGTGATCGTGAATGCGATGATCGACGCGTGCTCCATGCAGATGGTCGTCCGGCACTCTTTACTGGTGGCAACAATGAGATTTGGAGCTTTGGCGAAGAAAATGAAAAGATTTTAACAAGCTACATTTTCTTAAGAGAGCTGATGAGACCATACACCAGAAAGCTGATGGAGGAGGCTCACCTGTATGGCAAGCCTGTTATGCGTCCGATGTTCTATGATTTCCCTGAGCAGGATATTTGCTGGACCTTAAAGGAACAGTATATGTTTGGTCCTTCCATTCTCGTCGCACCGATTTTATATGAAGATCAGATAAAGCGTGAGGTCTATCTGCCAGCTGGCACAAAGTGGACATTACTCTCTGACGGAACCGTATATGAAGGTGGCCAGACAATTTGCGTTACTGCCCCGATTGAAGAGATTCCAGTATTTATCCGCGAAGGTGGTCCGGATCTTGTTGATGGTTGGAAGAAAATCAGAGAAGAGCACGGAATTTAAATTCTATAGCAGTTGCAGTTCATGGGTGGGGTACGAAAAGCTTATCCATGAGCTGTAACGATATCAAAAAGATAGAAATCGTGTCAAAAGGTTACTCTTTTCTTTTGCGTCTTCTTATGATATACTCAGATTACGTGCTTTTGATCAAGCGTAGAAAGGAAATTGATAGGGCCATGAAAAATTCGTTGATTCAGATCCCTTTAAATGCCCCCCTAGTCTATCATATGAGTGGGAAATTTGAAGCGCCCTCAGACAGTTGGATGCATGAAGATTTTGATCTAACTGATTTTGAATTGATTTTAATGACCGATGACATCTTATATCTGGAATACAACCATGTTCCATTTACGGTTCATCCCGGTGAATACCTGCTTCTTCCGCCATTTCCGGCACCGGACAACCGCCGTAAGGGGCTGAAGGCTTCGAATTGCTCGTTTTACTGGATTCACTTTTCATCCTGTGCGCCGCATACCTTGCTGTCATCGGATGCATTCATGCAAACAAATAAAAAGGCGGTTAAAACAAACAAAAGCGATACAACGAATACAAGGAAGGAAGCTGACAATTTCGCATCTGACGCGAATTCAATTTGCATTCCTGTTCAGGGAACGGCTCCAAACCCGGCAAAATTGATCGCCTTAATGAAACAGCTGCAAAGCAATGTACGTGATGGTCATAGTCATCTCGCATTGAATTATGAGACGACATCGCTTGTATGTGAGCTGTATTCTCAGCTGACAAAAGAAGAAATGGATGCGGATAAGCTTGCGCAGAAGCAGATCTACTCCGATATGCTAGATTACATAAAGCTAAACCGTGCCAATAACCTGCGTGTTTCAGACATTGCACTCCATTTTGGATACAATGAAAAATATTTATCGCATCTTTTCCGTCAGCTTTCTGGCGTGCCGTTAAAGCAATTTATCCTAAAATCAAAAATGGATGAGGCCAGCTATCTTCTAACCGATACGAATTTGAGCATCGGTGAAATCGCCGTAAAGCTTGGTTACACCGATGCCCATAATTTTGCCCGTACTTATAAAAAATGTACCGGATTGTCGCCGTCCGCATACCGTGAATCCTACGCGAAGCGGTTGTTGTATCATGTGTAATAGATATATGATACTAGTTACTTTGCAAACAATTTCATTAACACTGGCCTTTCGTTGGTTACGTATAATACTGCGCCTGTGCCTGCCAAAGCTGATCATACACAGTACCTTTTTGCTGCACCAACTCGTCATGATGACCTTCCTGGATGATATGTCCGTCATCAAACACGAGAACGCGATCACTGAAGCGGCAGGCAGAAAGGCGATGGGAAATATAGACCGCACTGGTTGATCCGGTGATCTCTCGGCATTTCTTAAAAATCTCCGACTCTGCCACTGGATCGAGTGCCGCCGTTGGCTCATCCAGCAACATCAAAGATGGATCACGATACTGCGCTCTCGCTAGTGCCAACCGCTGCTTCTCTCCGCCAGACGGCGCCGTTCCCTCCATTGCCGACATCCATTCGTTTAAGCCATTCTTTAACTGATTAGCCCATTCTTCTAGGCCGGTATCTCTCAGACAGCGACGCACCTTCTTTTCATCGTACTGTGCGGAAGCTGCAATGTTTTCCGCAAGAGGCAATCCAATAAGTGCAAAATCCTGAAAAACAACGCCGAGAATTTTCCAGTATTCCTCTTTTGAATAGGAGCGAATCTCTTTTCCATCCAAATAAATCTGGCCTTTTTGTGGCTCATACATACGACACAGCAGCTTAACAAAGGTGGATTTTCCACTTCCATTTTTCCCAACAATCGCCAGATGCTCCCCACTTTTGATTACAAGACTGATATCCTCTACGGCAGGCTTTGTGCTGCCCGGATACGAAAAGCTCACATGATCAAAACGAATCTCATGAGGTGTTGAGCAATCAACGGATGCTTCTGCACTCTTTGATGCAGCACTCTTTAATGCAGCCGTCTTCATTTTTGATACTTCCTCTGATTTCTTTTCTGTTTTCTTTCCAGTTTGAACAAAATCAAGAAATTCCTGACAATGTGGTGCCTGCATCGCTACATGCTGCATAGAGTAGACAAGCATACGTGCGCCCTCTGAGACACGTGACAGTGCACCTGCGTACAAAAGCACATCTCCAATCGAAAAATATCCTTGTGCTGCACGGATGCCAACGATCAGATAGCCAGCAAAACTAATCAGTCGCCCAAACATCTCGCGAATCGCACTGTTTGATGCCTCTTTTCTGCGTCTGGATTCCCCTACACCCTGACGCATTTTCTGGTTAAACGCATCACGAAAACGGCGAATGCTGTTTTGCTGCTGATACAATCGCACATCCTTTGCTGCTTTGTCTGCCGTAATGTACTGATCCAGATAATTTAACACCTGATTGTCATGAATCTGGCCTTCCAATCCCTGCTCTTTTAGCTGATAGAGCTTACGCTCCGCAAAAAATGAATACGTTGCCGAACCTACAATCAATGCAATGAGAAGAACGGTCTGCCACCAGTCCTTTCCCTCTGCCGGTACAAAAACTGGATAGGCTAGTGCAAACGAAGAAATCACAACAGTCAAACCTTCTGTGATATTCATTAACACCCCTGGTACCTCCCATGGACCATACCAGTACACATTGGCAGCACGAACAATTCGCTCATATTTTTCGCGCATCTTTCCATTTTCCAGTTCGCTGTAATCTGCACGCATCATCGCCGCGCTCATTTCCTCATACAGCTTAACAAACAAGTCCATACCCTCAACACCATTTAAATTGGCAAAGAAACGACCACTCAGATGAATCAGTGCCGTGACTGCGCTGCCCGCTATGATCCACTGTACGACCTGCGCTCGATCCGCGCCCTGCGTGAGCAAATCAAGAATCTTTGCCGAAAAGAATAATGTGACAAAGGGCTGAACAATCTCAAAAAAGCGGCTTCCAATAAATGCAGGAAGATTCCACGGCGAGGTCTTTGCAATCAGCGCTGCTGTTTTCAATATGGTTTTGATCTGTTTCAGCATATCTCTTTTCTCCTTTCCTCCCTCAGGTGCAAACAATACTACATTCACAATTTTATTTTACTTATTTACACCCTTATCAGCATTTGTTGCGATGTTTTTCTCCAGAATTACACATAATATTGACGCTGCACCTCAAACATTTTTGCATAACTTCCTGCCTTTTTTAAGAGTTCTTCGTGTGTGCCTTCCTCTGCAATCCGTCCATCCTCCATCAAAAAGAGGCGATCACAGAAGCGTGTACTCGCCAGACGATGAGAAATAAAAATAGAAGTTTTATGTGCAGACAACTCATTATACTTTTCGTAAATATTACTCTCGGCAATCGGATCGAGTGCCGCAGTCGGCTCATCCAAAAGAAGAATCGGTGCATTTTTATATAATGCTCGCGCCAACAACAACTTCTGAGACTGACCTCCTGACAGATTCACAGCGCCTTCCTCTAACTCCTGTACCAGCTTTGTGTTCTCCTTTTCCTTAAGAGAAGACACCCACTCAGCCAGATCGGCCTGCTCCAAACACTGGGCAAAGTAAGCTTCATTGACCTGTCCATCCCAGACAATATTATCTTTTATGGACACTGGAAAGATATGCAAATCCTGAAAGACAGTGGAGAATAATTTATAGCATTCCGTTCGTTTCATTGATGTGATATCGACGCCATTGATTCGAATATGGCCACTAGTTGGACGAATTAACCCACACAGAAGCTTAATCAGCGTACTCTTTCCTGCTCCGTTCATACCAACTAGCCCAATCTTCTCTCCCGCTTTTATCTGGAAGGACAATTCTTTTAAGGTATCTTTTTCATTATTTGGATAGCGATAGCTGACATGATCAAACTCGATCTCACACGGATCGCCCTTCTTTAATACATCCGCTGCGCAAACCCATCCACCAGATGGTACCGACTGTCCCTGTTCCTCTTCACGGCTGTCCGTATCAAGGAAGGTTCGAACACATGAAAGATCACCGTTCACCTTCCACACGCGCTGCAAAAGTCCTGTCACCTGACGCACCCACGCAGTAAATCCAGTTGCTGCACCAATATACAACACATATTCCGCGATAGTAACTTTTCCCTGCATGGCAAATGCAGTAAGGCACAGATACACAACGGCATCGGCTGCAAATGACAGCACAGTTCCAATCGAATCTGAGATAAAATTCCACTTTGCGATATAACTATACTCACGATTCAGTTTTTTGTTATAAATATTATAATAGTGATTAACCCACGGATGCATCTGATAGAGGCGTACATCCTTGCCCTTTGCGACATCCGACATCTCACTTGACAGCCCAAGCAAACGACTCACGTTCTCACCAAAATAATCGTTGCGCTTCTGTCGTATCTTTTCGCCAAAGCCTGATGTCAGAAAGCTCATGACCGTCGCCGCAATCAAAAGAAGGATCACCCAAAATGGAAGCTTTGACAATACCGCAAGATACACGACCACACCTGCCACTGCGGAAAAGAAAGCAACCGTATTCTCACCTGCATTGACCAAAAATCCTGTGTTAGACCAAATACGCTGCGATGCCTGACTCAGACTTTGCATGACCTTTTTGTCGCCAAGCATGTCATAGCTGCAATCCATCAAATGGTCATTCAACATATCCGTCAGCTTCATGCGCACATACGCTGACTCCGCACTCACGATTCCTTTGCCATACTGGTTCACCAGCGACAACACAACTAGTAGTCCTCCGAGAATAGCTGCCTGTGTAAATAGCTGTGTCCGATTTGCACTCTCCTCGATTGCCCGCACGATCAAATTCGGAAACCAGATTCCAATATACGGAATGATGACCTCGAGCGGAATGCGCAACAGCACAAATACAAAGGAGGCTTTTGAGGCCTGCCGCATCACAGATACGAGAAAGCGGATGTTGCTTGTTAATTTATACTTTTTCACTTCTTTCCCCTGCCTTTCCACAATCTTTTGACTCCTGCTTCAAAATATTTAAAATATACAAAGTATCCTCAAATATCTAAGAACTTATCCAAAGAAATCTAAAAAAATACCCAAGGAATCTTCTTAGTTTTTAAGTATAATGGATTTAGCTGGCAAAAGTAAATATCATTTTCATAGATTTTGTGTCATTTTCACAGTTTTGTCTCTATTTAATCGCATTTTTATCTTTTATATGACATGACAAATTTCTTTTTACCTCTCATTTTTGTTATTTATACCAATCTTAACAAAAAAAACAGTTGTGTACTTTGTGATATTTTTACAATTTCCATTTTTTTCAAGCAAAAGTCAGTCACACAATGCAGTTATACCATGTGACTGACTTCTTTCGACCCTATAAATTAATGAACTGGTTATTCATTTTAACTTTGAAGTACATAGCGCGTATTTTTCCCTTTTCCCTGCTGAACAATCTGTCCGTTCATAAGCATCTGCTTTAACAGACGTCCACAGGTAGATTGGCTAACGCCTAGTAATTTTTCAATTTCTTTTCTGCTAACGGATCCTTTTTCTTTTGCAAGCTCAATTACATTCACTTCTGGTTCCCCTGCAGCCTCTAATACAGTATTATCTACATTCTTTTCTTGATTCGTTTTATTAGTTGGATTTTCTTGATATCCATAGTTCATATCACTTGCATTCTTATTATCTATATGATTTACATTTCGATTCGGAAGCGTAATCTTAAACGCATTCTCGGTCACTTCTATCTTCGGCTTTTGGCCTGACCCTTCATAGGCTTCCATGATTTTTCGAATACCGGTTCCGTAGGCTTCAATCAACTCTAAACGATAAAAAACATTCGCTAACTTTGTGTTACGGCACACAGAAATGCCCATCATCACATCCTGCAACGTTACTCCACTTATAAGACCTCCAATCGAAGTAAATTCAATTCGATCCGCATAAATACTGATAAAACTGCTTGCCCGAAATGAATATTCGCGGTGAACAAGAAGATTTAGCAATGCTTCTCTTACTGCCTCTTCTGGATAATCCCGCCGATCAATACGACGCAACTTTGAAAAGGTAGAGTGATTCTGATTACGAAAATCAATGTAATCATATGCTTCATTCATTTGGCAAAACAAGGAACCAGAAAATTCTCTTCGATCTTTAAATTCATTCTGAGTTGTCCCTTCGAAAACAGCTGCTTTAATGGTGTGCACACACTGATCGGAAAGCAATAATCCCAAATTTGTATAAATCCCATCATGATTCATAATTCCCAATGTCTTCATTTGAGGAACACCAAAGGGAACTTTGCGTTCTGCAAACTCTTTTTGTGCTGCGTCAAATGTCAAATTCTGTTCCAATGAACGCATCTCCTCAAAATGGTCGCCATCGGTTTCTTTAATCATTCGACGAATCATTGTATTGGTTGCTGGCACAGATGAATATCCCTGACGCACATAGACGCCTTCTGGCCTCAGCCCCTTCTTTGCAATATAATATGGACGCTCCGTTCCTTGCTGAATATCAATTGCTACTATTTTCTTATCCTGTACTTCTATTGTCGTATAGCGCAGAAACATTGTTACATCAGGCTTAATCGCATCCCGAACCATATTGCTAACCTGCAATGCAACCCCATCTGGATCATCAAGCCCCACAACCGTACCATCATCCTGAACACCAATATAGAGCTTTCCTCCCTCACAATTTGCAAATGCAATAATTTCTTTTTTAATATCTTCTACCACTACGGATTTTAATTCAACTGTTTCACTCTCTTGAAAAACCATTCGCAAACCTCCTTTATCCTCTATTATATTAATACATTAATTCTCTGCCATTTCTATCTCTTCTACACCATTGGCATCTTATTCTAATTCTAATCATATTCTAACCATTCTACTCATTCTTGTCAAGTTTTGATTTGAATATGGTTAGAATAATCTTTTTTCCTTCAAAAAACTGTTCGATTGAACTATGAATTCAATGACAAGTCCCCAAAAGTATGCTATGATAACATTATCAAAAAGCAGCTCTGAATCGTCACATTTTTTAGCAGTCGATAGCTTAAAGGGAGGCCACAGTAAAATGACTAAATTCGTTAATCCAGATAATTTAGCGTTTCAAACAGCACTAAACGCACAAATTTATGTTGACAAAAGTGAATTGCTCGAATATACAAATAGCGTTTTTGTCATCAACTGATGCCTATATTTGCAATAGCCGTCCACGCCGCTTCGGAAAATCAATAACAGCAAACATGCTTGTTGCCTATTATAGCAAAGGCTGTGATTCCGAAGCGATGTTCTCTAACTTAACGATCAGTAAATCAATTGATTTCAAAAAACACTTGAATCAGCACAATGTGATCCACTTTGATATCCAATGGTGTATTGAGCCCGCTGGTGGACCAGAACATGTTGTTTCGTATATTTCTAAACAAACGATTGCTGAATTGCGTGAATACTATCCCGGCATATTGGATGACGATATCGTATCGTTACCAGAAGCATTATTTGATATTAACGTGAAAACGGGAAATCAATTTATCATTATCATTGATGAGTGGGATGTTTTGATTCGAGATGAAGCATTGGACCTCAAAATTCAAGAGCAATATATCAATTTTTTGAGAGGCTTGTTTAAAGGTGCTGCTCCAACAAGATACATTCAATTGGCCTATTTAACGGGAATACTACCCATCAAACGTGAAAAAACACAGTCTGCCTTAAATAATTTTAGGAATCTGGCGCGAGAATCCTCGGCCATTCAATGACCGAGATGAAAGCGCCGCTTGCTTTATTAAAAACATAGGGCTGTTTCAGGCTTGGAGTTTTTCGTGTTCCGAAAAACGCAGATGTCTGAAACGGCAAAAAAAGTTACGATTCGGGTGGTGATGGCTTTTACAATTTGGCACAAGTTATTTGATTCCATATATTGGAAATTCAATATGAAGTCTATTTATGAATTGGCAATTCACGCTGTGTCTACAATACAAACATACTGCCGTATAATGTCTTTCTTGCAATTTAATCTGATCTATACTATATTGTGTACATAGAAAACAATCGAAAGCATGTACGTATCTATGCGTATAACATCAACAATCTGATTGTTTCCTTTATAAACTATTAGAAACAAATCATTCTGTTGAAATGGAATCTTACAAAAGAGATTTTGTTCAGGAGACTAAAAAAGCGAAGTAATCGAAAGAAATGGAGGAGTTATGCCAAAAGCAAGAAAGAAAAAGAACAGTTCTTTTCAGACGACCATTACAAAAAGTGTTTTCTTGTATGGGCAGCCGAATAAGGAAAAGCTTGCTGCGTTACAGCAGATGCAGAAGTCGTATACTGCTCTCGTTAATCGTGACATTGAGCTACTTGAGCAAAATCCCGCCATCGTGCTTCAACTGGTAAAGAATGATAAAAAAGATCCTGAAATGCGAAAGCTAGAAAAGGCCATTCGCCCAGAAGGGATCAATTCTGCGTTTTGCCAGAATGCATTTGATACAGCAGTGGTGCAGGTATCGAATCGACTGAACAATATTCGATTGGATCTCCTATCAGAAGGTATGGGGCTATTTGCACAGTCAAAAGTATTGTTTGCCATGTCCATCATGGGAAGCTCCAAACAAAAGATGGAAGAAATGATGCAGCAGTTTGAAGGAGCGTTTTATGAGGAGTGTGCGAAAAGGCTTCATGAACTGTCAGAAAGAGAGTTTTCTTATTTGCAATTGGAATTTCAAGAACGATATGCTTCAAAAGCATTGGAATACCGTATACCAAAGCTACATTCGGTGTCCGTTCCTTTGGACTCCCGATTGATGAAAATTGAAAAATCCACCGCTACCAAAATGCCATATGTGATTACCATTACGAACCCATTAAGAGCACGACAACGAATTGCCGTTCCGATTGATACAAGCAGTCATTCGTTACATAAGATTCAAAGCAACAAAATGTCGGGAACTGTTCTGATGCAGCTAAAAGGAGGAGATCTTCGGATTGGATGGTCATATGACTCGACCAGACAGCAACCTGCAACGGCGAAATGTATTGGAGTTGATACCGGAATTTCTGACTGCTTTCATACATCAGATGGAAGAGCAATTGGTTCCATGAGTCCGGTAATTGATTTTTATCATAAAGAAGTGGAACCTGCCTTTGCAGAACTCGTGAATCTTCGGAACAAGAAACGAAAGATCAAACACTTTTTAAGAAAACACGATCTGCCAGAAGATGTGAGACGTTCTCTCATCAAAAAGATGGATCATCTGGAACGAATGATTCAGACGGCAAAAGCACCGTATCGCAAAAAGCGCTGCTAC
>CAVFYJ010000061.1:0-20326 GCA_963626545.1 Acetatifactor sp.
CGCTTTCATCTCGGTCATTGAATGGCCGAGGATTCCCGCGCCAGATTCCTAAAAACAAATGAATGCAGCCAAACGGCTGCATTCTGTGCATAACTGCAAAACTGCGTACTAACTATTTGTAGTCTCTCCACTCCATATCACCTCGGTCAAGGCACAATACCAGTGACTCAGCGGTGGCGATGTTGGTCGCCAGAGGGATATTATACATATCACACAACCGTGAAATCTCAGACAGATTCATACTTTCTGCATCCTGCTCTAAATCAGCACTATGGAAAAATATAACCAGATCGATATCATTGTTTGCGATCATATTCTGCATCTGCTTCGAGCCTCCCATCTGGCCCGGCAGTAAACTGGTCACTTTCATGCCTGTGGCTTTGGCAATGTGGTCCGCCGTCGCATTGGTCGCAATCAGCGTATGCTTCTTAAAAATTCCTTTATACGCAATGCAAAAACTTTCCAGCAGCGTTTTTTTGCTGTTATGAGCGGTAAGTCCAATGTTCATATCTAATCCATCCTTTCCACATAGCTAAAAGAATTATACCATATTTTTTCAGAAAGTCTATATTTTTTGATGGTTTTACCGAAAAAGAGCAATTTATACAAAATAATACAACATTTTTTGTAAAACTACATTGTCTGATTTTCCATATTCGACAGCTTCTGAGCCTGATCCGCAGCCGTCAGACTGTCAATCAGTTCAAAAAGATCCCCGTCCATGATCGCATCGAGCTTATAAAGCGTTAGCTTGATTCGATGATCGGTCACTCGGCTCTGTGGGAAGTTATAGGTACGAATCTTCTCCGAGCGATCTCCTGTTCCGATCTGGTTTCTGCGGTACTCGGCCTGCTCATCCTGTTTCTTTGCCGTCTCCAGCTCAAACAGCTTTGCGCGCAGTACCTTTAATGCTTTATCCTTGTTTTTAAGCTGAGACTTTTCATCCTGACAGGAAATAACAATTCCGGTCGGAATGTGTGTCAGACGAACTGCGGAATCGGTCGTGTTGACACACTGGCCACCATTTCCAGATGCGCGGAACACGTCAAATTTACAGTCGTTCATGTCGATTACGACATCGACCTCCTCTGCCTCTGGCATGATGGCAACCGTTGCCGTTGAGGTGTGGATTCGTCCGCCGCTCTCGGTCTCTGGCACACGCTGAACACGGTGTACACCACTCTCATACTTAAGTCTGGAGTAGGCGCCCTGACCAGAGATCATGAAAACAACCTCCTTCATGCCGCCGATACCACTCTCGTTGACACTAATTAACTCGCTCTTCCAGCGATTGCGCTCGGCAAAGCGGTTGTACATACGAAACAGATCGGCTGCAAACAGTGCTGCCTCATCGCCGCCCGCACCGGCACGAATCTCGACAAATACGTTTTTATCGTCATTCGGATCTTTTGGAAGAAGCAGGAGCTTGAGTTTTTTTTCAAGCTCTGGAATCTGCTTTTTCGCCTCTGCCAGATCTTCCTTTAATAACTCACGCATCTCCTCATCGTGTTCTTCCTCTAGCAACTCCAGATTGTCGTCAATGCTCTGCTTTGTTTTCTTATACTGTGTATAGGTCTCCACCAGAGGGGCAAGCTCGGCCTGTTCCTTCATCAGACGGCGAAAACGCTCCGGGTCGGATGCGAGTACCGGGTCGCCGAGCTCATGAAGAAGCTCCTCAAAGCGGATCAATATATCGTCCAATCGGTCAAACATAAAAACTCCTCTTTTCTATTATTCTATTTATCTAGCACACCCCAGACCACGCGGTCGAGTCCCGCTAAATCGTGCACCAGCGTTGAATTCGAAAATCCATGTTCACGAAACAGCGCCGCCACCGTCTCCCACTGGTTATAGCCGATCTCGACAAAAAGTGCGCCACCTGGATTTAAATGGTCCTTTGCCGTCTCGGTCAGTCTCCTATAAAAGATCAACCCGTCGCTTCCACCTGAAAGGGCAAGCATTGGCTCATGATCCTTTACCTCGGGTTCAAGCCCAGCAATTACTTCATCTTCTATATAAGGCGGGTTGGACACGATGATGTCAAATCGTCCCGGCACCTGCTCAAGTAAATCACTCTCAAAAAACTGCAC
This sequence comes from Acetatifactor sp., assembly GCA_963626545.1. Classification (GTDB taxonomy): domain Bacteria; phylum Bacillota; class Clostridia; order Lachnospirales; family Lachnospiraceae; genus Anthropogastromicrobium. Next base: position 2,091 of record CAVFYJ010000061.1, read on the forward strand.
CGGTGCATGATTGTCTGCTGCATTCTTTTTTGCCACGGCTAGCGCGTCACTGGAAATATCCGATGCTGCCACCTGTGCAAAATTTCCATAATGAGAAAGTGACACGGCAATGCAGCCACTTCCAGTACATACATCAATTAGTGCTGCACCAGGCTTATTCTTTGTGTAGGAAAGCACGGTCTCGACAAGCGTCTCGGTATCCTGCCTTGGAATCAAAACAGCAGGGGTTACAGAGAACTCTAACCCCATAAACCCCTGCGTCTTTGTCAGATACTGAAGCGGAATGCGTGCTGCGCGCTGTTCAATGAATGTTCGGTATTGCGCAATTTTTTCTTTCGGCTGTGCGATTTGTCTGCGATTTAAAAAGAAGAAACTTTTTGTAATCGAAAAGCAGTGCTCCATAAGAAGCCATGCGTCAATATCCGCGTCTGGTACATTTGCTTTGATAAGCGTGTTCTTTGCCTCCTCAAGCAGCTGTGCCCATGAAATTATCTGATTTTCTGCTATCACTTAAAATTTGCCTCCTCGTATGCCTTCCAGTCAAATACGGCTTCCACTGCACAGATCGCAACCTCTGCCATACGCTCATCTGGCTCTCTTGTGGTTAAGCCCTGAAGCATTAACCCTGGCTTACTTAACAGATTGACAACTGGATTGTCACTGTTTCCAGCAAGGCGTAAAAACTCAAAGGAAACACCCGCAATGACCGGAATCAAAAGCACGCGTGACACCAGACGAAGCCACAGCGTCTCTGGGCGGATCACCAGAAAGAACAAAATACTGATGACCATAACGATCAAAAGAAAGCTCGTTCCACAGCGTTTATGCTCCTTGGAGCTTTTCATGACATTCTCCACGGTAAGCGGCAAGCCATGCTCAATACAGTTGATGCATTTATGCTCTGCACCATGATACATGTAGGTTCGCTTGATATCTGGCATCAACGAGATTAGGCTCACATAGGCAATAAAAATGGCGATACGAAGCACACCCTCAAACAATGCCATCCAGAAACCATTTCCAAGAATTGGCTTCATCAGCGTGGAAATCCATGCCGGCAATACCATAAAGATTCCGACTGCCGCAATAATGGACACAAACATCGTGATATCCATGATAATCTTTTCCGCTTTGTCGCCAAACTTGTCCTGAAGCCACTTTTCGAAACGACTCGGTTCCTCCGGCTCACCATCCTCTTCCATAAACAGGCTGGCGGAATAGTTTAACGACTTCATGCCGAGTACGAGGGAATCCACAAAGCTGAAGATTCCTCTGATAAACGGAAGGCGAAACAGCTTGCACTTTGCTCCCACGCCTCGGTAGGTCTCTTTTTTGACCTCAATCTCTCCATTTTCCTTGCGCACGGCTACGCTGTATTCGCTGCCGTTTCGCATCATAATTCCTTCCATGACGGCCTGACCGCCAATTCCCGATGACTTCATCCGCACTTCCTCGCTGTTTGTCTTTCCTTTTTTCTCCTTAAACGACAAAAGAGGTTGAGATTTGTATCTCAACCTGCTTCAGTCAACATCATTCACTCTTTAAACCATACTTACGGTTAAACTTATCAATACGTCCGCGTGCGGAAGTTGCCTTCTGCTGGCCAGTGTAGAACGGATGGCACTTGGAACAGATTTCAACGTGGATCTCCTTGTTTGTAGATCCGGTAACGAACTCGTTGCCGCAGTTGCAGGTAACCTTTGCCTGATAATATGCTGGATGGATTCCTTCCTTCATGATCTCACCTCTTCTTCCTTGTGATGGTTCCCAACCATCATCAATAGTCATTTTAATAATATACGCGCCTCGTGCACTGATTAACAGCGCTTATAACGCAACGATAAAATCATAACACAAATCATTCTGCTGTGCAAGTACTATTTTTACTTTTTTTCAATCAATTCGTCGACGGGCTTTTTGTAACCCTACCCGTGAACTGTAAGATTGAACCGCATTCACAGCAATTTTTTCATCGCAAACTCGTAGATTTCCTTGCTTGCCTTTTCCCAGTTCTCGCACATCTGCTCAGCCATCTCCTCAGTTGCCGCGGAGAGCTTAAGCTCAATTAATGTGTTTTTTCCCTCTTTTACTACACAGTCGATCTCAAAATCGTTGCTTACCGTGCTCTTATAATAATTTGCCAAAACGGAATTTTCCGTGCGCAGCTTAAAATTATTTTCCTTTAAGAAATCGTCCATGTCCTGCCGGACCTCGTCCGAAATCTTATTTTCAAAATAAAAGAGTACCTCTTCGCCTTCTTTTGTCAGCTCATAACGTGAGGTGTTACGGATCGTCTCCTTGTGGATCAGAGAGGTTCCCAGCAGCTCATTGATCACCATCTGAAAGGTAAAATAATCCGTATAGGATTTGCTGACAAAAAATTCAGACATCTGCCCATTTGACAGCGGATAATTCACCTTTTTCAGCAAATAAAGTATCATTAATTTATATAATGTCAATGGTTCTGCCATAATCCAATAGTTCCTTTCTATCTATCAGCCCCGCCCGTTTCAAACTGTCCGTTTAAAAAGCAGCCCTGGTATATCCCCCGTTTCTTCAGTTCGTGGTGAATGCAGTTGAGCACACTTCGCTTTGCCCTGCTCCACTGTGGTGAAATCAGCTGCTCGGACGGACCATCTCCAGTTAGGCGATGAATCACAATGTCTGGCGAAAGCATACCGATGCAGGAGACAACGAGATCGACGTATTCCTCCATCGAGAGCGTCTGAAAGTTTCCTGCGCGATAGTCATCGGCCAGATCGGTATTTTCAAGCACATGAAGAAGCTGTAATTTGATGCCAAAGATTCCTGCCTGATTTAAATAACGAATAGTTTCAAGCATCATTTCCTTCGTTTCACCTGGCAGTCCGAGAATCACATGAACCACCACCGGAATCTGTGCAGCCTTTAGACGGGCAAGCGCCGCCTCAAAACAAGCCAGCTCATACCCTCTTCGAATGTATTTTGCTGTTTCTTCATGGATCGTCTGCAATCCTAACTCGACCCACACGGGCTTTTTCTTTGCATACTCAGCCAACAGCGAAACCACATCCTCGCCCACACAGTCCGGTCTGGTCGCAATATCGACTGCCGCAATCTTTTCATGTGCAAAAGAAGGTTCATAAACACGTCTTAAATAGTCCAAGTCTGCATATGTATTGGTAAAAGCCTGATAATATGCAATATACTGTTTTGCATGAAACGAGCCAAGCTTTTCGATCTGAGAATCAATCTGTTCCTGAATGGACAATGCCCTGCTGCCAGCAAACTCGCCCGAGCCGCCTCTGCTGCAAAAAATACAGCCGCCCCGTCCAATCGTTCCATCTCGATTTGGACAAGTAAAGCCCGCATCGAGAGATGCCTTATACGTCTTGGAGCCAAATGTCTGCTTTAGGTAATAATCCAGCGAATAATACGGCTTCTCTCCCCACAGCATTCTATTTCCTCCTTCACTCAGCAAACAAACTCAAACCAGAACATAACGAACTGTAACATAATGATATCAATTTTATACCCATTCGTCAAGTTTTGGTTTCTTTTTTGCTTTGCTTTTTCCTAAGTTTTTTGTATTCCATTTTACTTTGCTTTTTTTGCGTTACTTTTTTACTTTACTTTTTGGAAATTTGTTCGTATAATAAAAATGCGACATTTCGCAGCAGCGATAGTGACGCTGCATCATTTCAAATAAGTGAAATTAAAAGAAAAAATTATAATTTGTATTTTGTCTGACAAAAACATGAGAAAGGCATGGTTATTTATGCGTGAAAAATTAAAATCGCTTCCGCTCACTGAGCTAAAACAGATTGCGAAAGAAAACCACATCAAGAACGTTTCTACTCTGCGTAAAGCGCAGCTGATTGATGTAATTTTGGAAAGACTTAGTCCTGAACAGGCACAGACGCCAGAAACAGCACATACTCAAACATCTGATACGGTTTTATCTGACAATGCTACTACTTCTTTCGAAGTCGCATCTTCTGAAGCAACTTTTTCCGAGACTGAAGATTCTCAGGCTGACGCTGAGTCCACACAGACTGCTTCTGCTGTCGATTCTACCTCCGAGACAGCCGATTCTGCTTCCGAAAATGCGGAAAAATCAACTGATTCTGCTACACAGGCACCGAGAGAGCGCCGTTACATTGCTACCGCTTCCTCCTACGCTGCTGCCAGAAACAATTTTTACAGCCGGAATAATTCTTATTCCTCTTCTTCCTTTAAGGATTTACGCCAGTCTAGCACACATTCCGTTCATCAACGCAAGCCGCGTGTAAGAAACAACCGCCCAGATCAGACCTGGCAGGATTCCACAAATCGTTTTGACAATACCAGAACCGATCTGCCAAACCGCTACGACAATCGAATGGACGGACAGAACCGTTTTGAAAACAGAACCGATTCCCAAAACCGCTTCGAAAATAGAGATAACCGAAACGATACCCAGAATCGCTTTGAGAACAGAGACAATCGAAACGATGGACAGAGCCGTTATGACAATTCCAGAAATGATTATGCAACTCGCAGCGACTACTCCAACCGCTCTGATTATGGAAACCGTTATGACAATTCCAGATCCGATTATCAGAATCGTTACAACAATTCTGGAAGGGACTATGGAAACCGCTACGACAATTCCAGATCCGATTATCAAAATCGCTACAATGCAGTGCGAAATGATTATACCATCCGCAATGAATTTTCTATTCCGATCGACCAGACTCCTCGCATGGATTCCACGAATCGAAATGATCAGACGGTACCCATGTCTACCAATCGTTTTGACAGCACAAGAGAGACTTCTATAAATACGACAAGAACCGATTATCAAAATCGCACGGATTTCCAGAATCGTACCGATTCTTTGAGCCGTTTTGACAATGCAAAGCGTGATGATTTTGTCAGCCGTTTTGACAATGATGCAGCACTTCCAGAGGGTTGCCAGCCAGCATGCGGTATTCTGGATATTCACCCAGACGGCTACGGATTCCTTCGCTCCGCAAACTTCTTAAGCGGTCAGCAGGATGTCTATGTAGCACCGTCTCAGATCCGCCGTTTTGGTATGCGTACCGGTGATATGGTTGATGGTTTCCAGAAAGCAAACGCAGATGGCAATAAATACGATGCCTTAATTCGTGTCAACACAATCAACGGTTTAGACCCAGAATTATCCGCGCATCGCCCAAATTTTGAAAAGCTCACACCTGTTTTCCCAGACAGCCGTCTGTCTATGGAAGTAGAGGGAGGCTCCACTGTTCTTCGCATTGTTGATCTGATCAGCCCGATTGGAAAAGGACAGCGTGGTATGATCGTTTCCCCGCCAAAGGCTGGAAAGACCACTCTGTTAAAGGAATTAGCAAATTCCGTTACTCACAATTATCCAGATATGAATCTGATTATTCTGTTAATTGATGAGCGTCCGGAGGAGGTTACCGATATCCGCGAATCCATCCAGGGCGATCACGTTGAAGTAATTTACTCCACCTTTGATGAGACACCAGAACATCACAAGCAGGTCGTTGAGATGGTTCTTGAGCGCGCAAAGAGACTTGTTGAGCATAAGCAGGATGTCATGATTTTGTTGGACAGCTTAACCCGTCTGGCTCGCGCCTACAACCTCACCGTTACCCCGAGTGGCCGTACCCTTTCCGGTGGACTTGACCCGGCAGCTCTTCACATGCCAAAGAAGTTCTTCGGTGCAGCCAGAAATATGCGTGAGGGTGGCAGCTTAACCATCCTTGCCACTGCACTTGTTGATACCGGAAGCCGTCTGGACGATATGGTATTTGAGGAATTTAAGGGAACCGGAAACATGGAGCTCGTACTGGACCGCAAGCTGTCTGAGCGCCGTATCTTCCCGGCAATCGACATCACCCGTTCTGGAACCAGACGCGAGGATCTGCTTCTGACATCAGCGGAAAGCAATGCCGTTGCGATGATTCGCCGCAGCATCAGTGGACTTAAGAATGATGAGGCCATCGAGCAGATTTTAAATCATTTTGTACACACAAAGAATAACGCAGAATTTGTTCAAACTCTTCCAAAGCTTCGCTCTTAAAATCAAAAAAGTTTTTTTAGACAAGAAAAAAACGGTTGTCCAGGGTTTATCTTACAATACTGGACAACCGTTTTTATTTTCTTATTTGTTTTTCTTATTTGTTTTTCTTATTTGCCTTTTTTATTTGCATCTATTTGTTTCTTTTGACTATTTGCCAATTTTTTTTGCTTAGCTGACAGCTGTTTCGATCGCATCTAAAACAATCGACAGGCGCTCAGCTGATACCTGTCCTGGTGCGCTGGCCTTTCCGATTGAACCAAAGCTCATCACACTGCCAAACAGTCCGCCGCAAAGTCGGCTCACACAGCCTTTCGGCCCCATTGACATCGTAATCAAAAGTGCCTCTGGATGCTGTTCCTTCATGGTACCCGTCGCTGAAAGCAGCGCTGCCACATCCGCATAGCACTGCGGCATCATCGCAATCTTGCACACATCCGCACCGCAGCGAAGCATTTCTTCCATAGAAAGAATCAAATTGAAGACTTCTGGTGTCTTTTCAAAATCATGTCTGGACATGATGACACCAATCCCAGCCTGATGTGCCTGCTCATTCAATGCTTTCGCGCATGTCTTTCCCTGACTAAGCTCCACATCCAAAAGATCGGCCGTCTTGCTCGCAATTACACTTGCAAGAAGTGTCTGGTATGCTTCTGGTGTAATCGGACGCTCACCGCCCTCTTTTTTGCTGCGAAAGGTGATGAGTAATGGCTTACCCTTCAGGTTTTCACGTACCTTTCTGGCAAGCGCATTTCGCTTTTCATCGTCAAATACATCCTGATACCAGTCTATACGCCATTCCGCGATATCCGCCGCATCGCTTTTGGCAATGCGGACAGACTCTTCTAAAATCTCATCTTCTGTTTCATAGGCGATCGGTACACAGATGCGCACCTTTCCATCCTCAAGTGTCGTATTTCCTGCTCTCAGCACACTCATGCAAGCAAAGCCTCCAGTCTGCTGCGGATGGCACGAAGGAACTCCTCACTGGTGACAGTCTGCGCATTTGGAAGTGTAGTGATCGCAGCCAGATCCTTTGTCATAACACCAGACTCGATGGTATCAATCGTTGCCTTCTCCAGCTTATCTGCGTAATCGCACAGTGCGCTAAGACCATCCATCTCACCTCTCTTGCGGAATGCACCACTCCATGCAAAGATCGTTGCAACTGGATTTGTGGAGGTCTTCTTGCCTTCCTTATACTGATAGTAATGTCTCTGTACAGTGCCGTGAGCAGCCTCGTACTCGTAGCAGCCCTGCGGGGATACCAGTACAGAAGTCATCATTGCCAGTGAACCAAATGCGGTTGCTACCATATCACTCATAACATCGCCGTCATAGTTCTTGCAAGCCCAGATATAGCCGCCCTCGGAACGGATGACTCTGGCTACTGCATCGTCAATCAGGGTATAGAAATACTCGATTCCTGCCTTCTCGAAGGTTTCCTTATAATCCTTATCGTAGATCTCCTGGAAGATATCCTTAAAGGTATGATCATACTTCTTGGAAATGGTATCCTTTGTCGCAAACCACAGATCCTGCTTGGTGTCAAGCGCATAACGGAAACAGCAGTGTGCAAAGTTCTCGATGGAAGCTACTACGTTGTGCTGTCCCTGAATGATACCAGCGCCTGTGAAGTTATGAATCAGCTCTCTTGTCTCCTCACCAGCCTCATTGGTATAAACAAGCTCAGTCTTTCCCGGTCCCGGAATCTTCATCTCGGTTGCCTTGTAAACATCGCCGTATGCATGTCTTGCGATGGTGATCGGCTTCTTCCAGTTCTTTACATGTGGCTCAACACCCTTTACCAGAATCGGTGCACGGAATACCGTTCCGTCTAAGATCGCACGGATGGTTCCATTCGGGCTCTTCCACATCTCGTGCAGGTTATACTCGGTCATTCTCGCTGCATTCGGAGTAATCGTCGCACACTTAACGGCAACGCCATACTTCTTTGTCGCATTTGCACTGTCGATCGTTACCTGATCGCGTGTCTGGTCACGATATTCCAGTCCCAGATCATAATATTCTGTTTTCAGGTCAACAAATGGCAGAATCAGTTCGTCCTTGATCATCTTCCAGAGAACTCTGGTCATCTCATCTCCGTCCATCTCAACTAATGGAGTGGTCATAGCTATTTTTGTCATAATTTTCCTCCTCTTGCAGCCTAAGATCAGCAGCCAGACTTTTCTGGCGTCGGCATCTTTTTGGTTACCGTTCACGCATATGGAGCCCCGTGAACCATAAACTCTTGGGAAATACATCCACTTTCATAGTTTAACATGATATTGTGTCAAATGCAATCCCCTGATAAAAAAACACGAGAATCTCCTGCCAGGTTTTTCCCTGCTCCAACAGCCGATATGCCGCATTTTGTGACAGTCCAATCCCATGTCCATTGCCGCCACCACAGATCACATAGCCTGTCAAAGTTCCCTCTTTTATCACTGGAAGCAGACAAAAAAATGCACTCGGAAGATAATCGCCCTCGCTAAGCGACACGGTCTCCTCAGACTGATTCTGGTACGTGCGATTGGGTTCTCCAAGAAGCTTTCTCATCACAAGCTCCCCCGTCACCGTCATCTGGCCAGCCTCATACTCCAGTAAAAGCCCCGACGCCATACCACCCGCAAAGCGCCCCGTCACCTGCACCGATTTGAGTGCCGATTTTGTAACGATTTCTAAGCTGCCGCCTGTCACCTGAACGCACTCACTCTGCGCGGCAGACAGTTGAGCAAGCCGTTCTATAAACAGCTCCTGAAGCACCGAAAGCGAAATCTCACAGCGCCACCGATACCACGCTAAGCCAGACTCAAGTCCCGGCGCACCCCAGTCCTGCAAGAAGGCAGATATGGTCTCTTCATCTGTCATATCCTGATCGGCCTGTCCCGTCAGATTTCGTGAGATCAGATAGGGAAGCGATTGATTTCCTGACCAGGCAAGATTGTCCGACGTATAGCCGCAGGACGTGGAAAAATAGTAAGGTACAATCGGCGCGCCATCGCGCACCATAATCACCCCGGCGGTCTGTATGGCTCCCTGTGCGGAAACCTCCTGATACCCAGCGCTATTATACACCTGATAATCCACCGAATCGTCCACATAAGAGCCATACGCATCAATCGTCTTCTGGTGAAGGATGCGCTCATAGGCATATGTACGTGCACAGACCGCCTGCAACTTCGCCGCCTCGATTCCATAAGAAGCGGGCATCTCACTCGGAACCACCTTCGAAACGTAGGCTTCCAGTGGCAATTCATTTACTATGACAATTCGCTGATCCTCCAGATAGAGATCCAGCACGCCTTCATATTCATGACTGATGCCACGGCGCAAAATGCTGTCGATCGTGACAACTCCGCTCTCCGAGGCTACCCGAATCGCCCCTTCCTGAAAGAATGGGTGCTGCGGTGTGATCGTCACGCTCTGTCCTCCGGTAAAGATCTGCTCTTTTGTCCCCGACTGGATATGAAAGGTATCCGCGCAGGTGATCACCACCTGATCATGCTGATAGGAGGTGTTGTCCGAATTTTTCAGCTTCACACGCATCGAAAGCTGTGCCTGCGCCGACGTTGATGTCGATTCACTGCTTTCGTTCGTTACCGTCTCTGCCATGGGTATCATCTGTGTCTGCACAACATTTTCTCCTTCTGGCACACTCTGATTTGTCTTCGTGTCCGATGAGTCTGATCCGTTTTCTTCGCATGCGGTCTCATCTGTCGCTCCTGCCTGAGTCTCATATTGCCTCTTTGGCTGTGTCTCTGACTGCATCACGGACAATGCAGTCTGTTCCTTTGCCGTCTGGACTGTATTGGCATCCCAGAGGGCATTCTTCCACAACACAAAAGCGGCAATCAAGATCTCTGCCGTCGCAATTGCCAGACAGATGATATGAACGCGCTTTACGCGAAAATTCTTCATGCGGACACCTCTTGTCTTGCTGCCTGAAAACAAAGAAGGCACTACCGCAGATCACTTCTGCTGTAATGCCTTCGTACTTTTTTAAATTTTTCTCTTTTGTATGATATCCCAGAGTGCCGTCCCTGCCCATTTGACGCCTAGCTAACGCTAGGTGGGCAACCGCAACCAGACTTCTGCCTTCCACTGCATAACGGAGGCCTGACATCCACCTGGCAATATAGGAATCCCGTATTAAGTCATGTAGGTTCAAATAAAAGCAAGACTTCGTACACCCCAGGATCTGATATTAGTATAACACATTTTCCGAAAAAATCAAGTAAACATTGCTCTTTTTTTGTTATTGTTTACTTTTTCTGGTCTTCTTCGTCCGGTGCGTCCTCATCCCAGTCATTCTCTAAGATTTCATCGCCCCAGTCGTCATCATTGCCCTCAAAAGAGTCCTCATATTCTTCATACACACCAGATTCGTCGTCCCAGTCTGCCTCTTCGATCTCCTGAGGTTTCCATACATTTTCATCCTGCTGTGCATCTTCCAGACTCTGAACCGTTTTTGCCTGCTCATGCTCTGGTGCCTCTTCTACCGGTACTGCAAACTCCTCTGCGGACTCGTCTTTCTTGTGCTTCTTCTTGGACGCTTTTCCAGTGCGCTCTGACTGTGCACGGGCACTCTCTTTTACATGTGCCTTAGCAGCTTTCTGCACCTTTTTCTGTGCTGAAATCGGCATTGCAACCACTTCTTTATCATCCGCATTCTCATTTTCAGACTCATTATCACCTGTATCACGTCTTCGAATCAAGGTAACGGCCAACACTGCGACAACAAGTGCAATCGCAAAGATTACACCGATCACAACCATGGTCAGATTGTTGACGGTCAGCTGATAGCGATAGGTCTGCTCCGGAATCGTTGGTCCCGCTGCAACTGTCGATGCGCTCCGACTTGCTGCCTCAGAATTCACTGCACCACTCTCGTTTTCTGCCGGTGCCTGTAATTCTGGCTCTTCCTGTTTGGATTCCTCCCCACTGCTTGCTGCTCCAGGCTCGTCTGACTCGACAGAGGACAGCTCCGGCTCTGGAACGGTCTGATCTGGTGTCAATGTATTGACTACCTCATAGGTACCAACAGGAGAACCATCCTGGAAAATCAGATACTGGGAAGATACATAGCCCACACCATTGATTGTCTCAATCTGGCTCCAGTTTCCAAAAGTGCCGATTCGATGAACCGCATCGCCCGGCATCAATGAACCGATTCGCGGTGCGTAGGTACTCGGATATTGGCGGACATTCAGTCCAGATGCCAGCTCGTTTTGTGCCATAACATAATCGTCTGCTGCTGCATAATTTTCCTGCTCATTTCCCTGCACCTTTAAGAATGCATGATCCAAAAGTGTCTCGGTATCGCTGTAGAAATTATCATTATCAGACTTCATGATTACACAGATCAGATCCATGCCATCACGATATGCCGCTGTTACTAAGGTACGTCCTGCCTTCGCAGTATGTCCGGTCTTACCGTCATACACACCCTCATACGGCAGTGCGCCGTTGATTAGCTGATTGGTGCTGGTGCAGGTTCTCTCGCCATACTTGTTGGTAGCTGGAATCGTGTAGGTTGCACTGGAATCAATATAACGGAATGTATCGTTCTTCAGTGCTGCATCAAAAATGATAGCCATGTCGTGAGCCGTGGTATAATGATCATCATCATCAAGTCCATGTGCATTCATGTAATGCGTGTTGACTGCACCAAGCTCCTGTGCCTTTTCGTTCATCATCTCGACAAACGCATCAATGGACCCGGCTGTGTAGACAGCGAGTGCACTTGCACACTCATTTGCGGAGTTTAACATCAGTCCGAAAAGAGCATCGCGAACAGTCATCTCCTCATCCAGAATCGCAACTGGATTCAGCGTGGAGCTATTGCTGCTGATGGAATCCATAACTTCGCTGTTAAATACAACGGTATCATCCAGATTGGTACAATGCTCCAGCGTGACAAGTGCTGTCATAATCTTAGTGATACTTGCTGGATAATAGCGGTCATCCATGTTTTTGGAATAAACAATGGAACCGTCCTTTCTGTTTACTACACAGTATGCCTCCGCTTTGACATCAGGTCCGTCCTGTTGAGCAAATACGGATACGGCAGACAGCATGCAAAGGCACACTGCTACTAGTACTGCCGCTATTTTTTTCATAGATTTTTCCATAATACGTAACCTTCTTACGCCTTCCATTTTTTTTCGTTTCTGTTGGTCATTATACATGATTTGTTCCTATTATGCAAGCACTATTCCAGTAAATGGCGGATATCGAGTTGTCCCCAGCCCTGATGACTGCGCGAAAGTCCTAGGCTTTTTGCACTTTGGAAAAGCTTTAGCTTTACATTTTTGTTGGTTATTTTCGGATAACGCTCTCGTAAAAGAGCAATCGCGCCCGATACCATCGGTGTGGACATACTGGTTCCGCTCTTGATCGTATAGGGCGGCCCATTCTGCGCATAGGAGGCGTTTGCCGCTACGATATTGGTACCGGGTGCCACGATCTCTGGCTTGCAGATACAGGCTCCCGTCGGCCCTCTGCCCGAATAATTGTGATGCATCCGACCTGCCTCGTCGATCATCTCTTTATCGTCACAGGAGCCTACGGTGATGATTTTTCGGCTGATGCCTGGGGAGGTGATGTTGTGCTGCTGCATACCCTCGTTTCCAGCTGCTGAGCAGACAATAAGGCCGCAGTCCCACAAGCCTTCCACGGCTTGAACGAGCTGTGAGTTTTCTTTCTGGCGCTTGACGGAGCCGACTGATATGTTGACGATCTGCACGCCAAGACGTTTGTAATTTTCTCGCAGCCAGCGAAGTCCCTCTAACATTGCGGAGAGCTTGCCTTTTCCCTGGCCGTCGAGTACGCGCACGGCAACTAGTTCGGCATTGGGAGCGACTCCTTGAATGCGGCCGCCGGACAGGATGCCGTTTCCGGCGATGATGCCTGCAACATGGGAAGGAGGAAATGGAATGGCGACCCTGGCGGGATGTGCTACCCAAAAGGTTGCAAACGCCTGTGCCTGTGTTTTTTCTCCTGTACACGACGAAATAGTTCATCGGAAATGATAGGCTCATGGGTACCATTTACTCGCACCCAATTGTAGGGAGAGATTTGTATCCTCGCTGGATTTTTGTAACTGACGGTTCTTGTCTTTCCCTGTACTATTTTTCCGGTGTAACACTCATTTGCTAAAATTCGATAGATACTTCGTTCACTCCAGCCCGCCTTTTTGTCAGGAGCTAGATAATCTTTTTGTTGACAATGGTGTACAAGTTCCTTTACTGATGTTCCATTTGCATATAATTCAAATAGTTCTTTTACTATCGAAGCTTCTGGTTCTTTCAATAGTAATTTATGTGGATCCTCTGCAGATTTTTGATACCCAAACGGTGCATTGCTTCCGATAAACTCACCCCGAAGTACCTTCTGATGCAGAATTTCCCGAACATTTTCAGAAATCTCCTGGCAATACCATTCATTGACGAGAGCGTAGATCTGCCTTGTCTTTTTGCCGCTTCGTCGCACCGCAAAGGATGTACTTCCCCCATTTTTATCTGTAGTGCCAGTATCCACACCATCCGTCACACCAATAAAACGAATATGAAGACGCGGCAGTTCCTGATGAAGGTACTGCTCGATATGTAAGAAATTCCGTGAAAAACGTGATTGATTCTTTGCCAGAATAACATCGAAGTACCCTTTTCGGGCATCCTCCATCATTTGTATAAATCCAGGGCGTGCATCCGTCAGACCGGATATAGCTTCATCCGTGTATTCATTTACAATTACAAAATTATGTTCATTTGCGTACCATTCTAAGAGTGCTCGTTGGTTTTCAATGCTCTCCCGCTTATCCTCCTTGCTCAGTCGAAGATACAATGCAGCACGCATGCATACCTCCTGCCCTTTTTCCTCTTTTTTTATTGTATGGCAAGCTCCCCACCTGCATTCCTTCAAAAAAGCAGAAAAGCGCAGCAGAATAAACCTGCTGCACTCCTCTATCATTATTTTATACGCCCCTGAAGCGTCTTGTCTTTACCTTGATCGGCTTTGGCGGCTTTACATCGTGACGATGATCGTACCAATAGAAAAACTTATCGTACCCCTTTGTGGCAACGTCAATAATCATCGGTGCAAAGTTAACTGCTGCCAGTGTAACAATCACACAAGTAAAATTCAGTCCAACCAGCTCCATCAGACGCTGACCAATTACCATCGCAACCAAATAAGCGGTCTGCATCAAATAAATGACAAACTTGCGGTACGCGGTCATCGGTGAATAAACTTGACGCAACGTGATCAAATAAACCCATCCAGTCGCCAGTACGCATACAGTGGAAAGCATCTCACGCGGTGTTTCCAGTGAATGACCGACATTATTGATGATCGTGATCATCATCGTGATCGTGATCGCCGCTGGCATCGACATTCGAAGCACCTCGCGGAAGAAATGTTTGTTGACCTTCTGGAAGTTTGGCTCGAGCTGTAAGAGCATTGTCGGAATCGCAACGGCACAGCCATTAATGACCGACAACTGAATCGGCTGGAATGGATAATTCTGTCCGACAATGATGGTTAACAATGCGGTCAATACTGAGAAACCAGTCTTGATCAGGAACATAGACGCGGCGGCTTTAATATTGTTAATGACGCGGCGGCCTTCATTTACAATATGTGGCAATGATGCAAAGTCCGAATTTAACAACACGAGATTTGCAGTATTCTTCGCTGCCTCACTTCCCGATGCCATCGCGATGCTGACATCCGCATCCTTAAGCGCCAAAACGTCGTTGACACCATCTCCCGTCATCGCTACAGTACGTCCATTTTGCTTTAACAGTTTGACCATCAGTTGCTTCTGCTTCGGCGTTACACGGCCAAATACCGAATATTTTAAGATGGCATCCTCCATCTCCTCATCAGTATGGATTGTCGTGGCATCAATATATTTGTCGGCATCCTTTAAGCCTGCGCGCGCTGCAATCGCTGCTACGGTTACCGGATCATCACCAGAGATGACCTTCAAATCAACGCCCTGCTCTTCAAAATACCCCAGAATGTCTGGCGCATTCTTACGAATCACATCAGTCATAAAGACAAAGCCAACAATCTCAAAGCCCTCTGCCAGATTGTAATCGGTCATCTCATTTTTGCTGTGCGCTACCGTTAGTACACGAAGACCTTGACGCGCATATTCTGCAATCTTCTCGAGCACTGCTGGATCGGGCTGTGGGAAAATAAACTGGTAAGCACCCATCAGATAGGTTCCCTCACCTTCGAATACAACACCACTGAACTTACGCTCTGAGGAGAACGGCAGTACCAGCTTTGTGTTATCGGACATATTTTTCTTATAATGCTGGCGAAGCGCTTGGAATGTCTCGTTCTCATCGCCTAAGGCAGCTACCATTCTGCCCATCAGCTGTTCCAGATCAACATCTTCTTTTACGGCTTCTTCGCCCTGCACGCACAGATGACCTTCGGTGATCGTTCCAGTCTTGTCCAGACACAGCGTATCCACACGCGCTAGCGTCTCGATACAAAATAGCTCACGCACCAATGTGCTTCGTCTTGCCAGACGGACAGCGCCGAGTGCCAATGCCACACTGGTAAGGAGTACCAATCCCTCAGGAATCATACCAAGTACGGCCGCTACCGTATCAAGTGCAGCCTGTTCATAGGTGCTGTGTGAAATCCAATACTGCTTTGCAAACAGTGCAATGCCGAGCGGTACAATGATAATACTAATAAATTTTAAGATCGTATCAAGATTTCGCTGCAGCTCTGTCTTATAGCGTTTAAACTGCTTTGCCTCTGCAGAAAGCTTTTCCATGTAGCACTCGTGACCCACTTCAGTTAACAGACAAAGTGCCTTTCCGGAGGTGATAAAGCTTCCTGAAAGCACCTTACTTCCACACGTTTTATGGATGGAATCGGACTCTCCTGTTAATAGTGACTCGTTGACATCTACCTCTCCGTCCAGAATCACACCGTCTGCTGGAATCTGTCCGCCGCTTTTCAGTAAAATGACATCATCCTTTACGAGTTCAGAAACCGTTACAGACTTCTTTACACCATCACGGATCACATCGGCATGGCTGACCGTCAGAATCTTTAATTTATCAAGCGTAATCTTTGCCTTGATCTCCTGAAAGATACCAATCAGCGTATTTGCAATGATGATGAAGATGAACAGCATGTTCTTATAGGAGTGCACCGATAAGACAAGCACAAGCAACACGATATTGATAAAGTTGAAAAACGTAAGTGTATTTCCCAACACAATATCCTTAATACTTCGGTTGCTGGCATCCTGAATGGCATTGACCTGTCCGTCAGCAACGCGTTTTTCTACCTCTGCCTGTGTCAGTCCCTGAAAACGCAGTTCTCCATTCTCCCCGGTCTGCACGCGCGTGTGTTCCCGTGGCTTGAACCCGTCTTGTGTTACTTCTTCCCTGTCGTCCATAAGCCCTCTCTTTCACTTTCATTCTCTTATTGATTTTCGTATGAACAACCACTTAAAAATGATGAAGCATTTGCAGTTGTACAAACAATTCTTATCTTAGCATACCAATTTGCCAAATACAAGTTTTTCCGTTTTTTTTAAAGAAGTTTTAATTTTCTCTTCCCATTTTTGCCTTTCTGGTATATAATACCCGTGAATCAAACGAGTCATACAATCGGAAAGGAGTTACTCTCTATGAGACACTTATTAAACCCATTGGATCTTTCCATGGACGAATTGGCCAATATCCTTGATTTGGCCGGTGACATCAAACAGAACCCAGCCAAGTATGCACACAAATGCGATGGCAAACGTCTCGCCACACTTTTCTATGAGCCAAGCACACGAACCCGTTTAAGCTTTGAATCTGCAATGCTTAATCTTGGGGGTACTGTTATTGGCTTTTCTTCTGCCGAAAATAGCTCGGCTTCCAAGGGCGAGAGCGTTGCTGATACCATCCGTGTCGTATCCTGCTACGCTGATATCTGCGCAATGCGCCATCCGAAGGAAGGTGCTCCGAAGGTTGCTTCCATGTTCTCTGGTATCCCGGTAATCAATGCCGGTGACGGTGGCCATCAGCATCCGACCCAGACACTGACCGACCTGTTTACCATTCGTACCTTAAAGGGTCACCTTGACAACATGACAATCGGTCTGTGCGGTGATCTGAAGTTTGGTCGTACCGTTCATTCTCTGATTGAATCTCTGGTTCGCTATCACAATGTAAAATTTGTCCTGATCTCCCCGCCGGAGCTGCGTGTTCCAAGCTACATCCGCGATGAGGTATTAAAGGGCTTTGAATTTAAGGAAGTTACCAATCTGGATGAGGTTCTTCCAGATCTTGACATTCTGTACATGACACGTGTTCAAAAGGAGCGTTTCTTCAATGAAGAAGATTACATCCGCATGAAGGATTGCTACATTCTGACAAAGGAAAAGATGGAACTGGCAAAGGATGACATGTTAATTCTTCATCCGCTGCCACGTGTAAACGAGATTTCCGTTGCAGTCGACAGTGATCCGCGTGCCGCTTACTTTAAGCAGGTTCAGTTTGGTGTCTATGTCCGCATGGCACTCATTCTGACACTGCTCGAACTTGCACCAGAAAAAATCTAAGAGAGAGAAAAGATCTAAGGAGGAATATTATGCTGAATATCAGTGGTATTAATAACGGTGTCGTTCTCGACCACATCCAGGCTGGAAAATCAATGGAAATCTACCATTATCTGAATCTTCAGGATTTAGACTGTCAGATTGCGATTATTAAGAATGCAAAGAGTAACAAAATGGGTCGCAAGGATATCATCAAGATTGAGGGAAGCTTAGATCTGCTGGATCTGGATGCTCTTGGCTACATTGATCACAAGATTACCGTCAACATCATCAAGGACGGTGTGATTTCCGAGAAGAAGGTTCTTCGTCTTCCAAAGCGTATCACAAACGTGATCCACTGCAAGAATCCGCGCTGCATCACTTCTATCGAGCAGGAGCTGCCTCATGTATTTGATCTGACTGATGAGGAAAACAAAGTATATCGCTGTATCTACTGTGAGACCAAGCATCGCTAATCTCAATAATTTGATAACTGAACTACTCGGTCATTGAATGGCCGAGCATCCAAAGTCTCCCTTGAATGCCGGACATTCAATTTCCGCCCCTTTGAAAATCAGTCCGCGCTATACAATACGCATAGCACAGGCAGCTCCTCTCTGG
>CAVFYJ010000062.1:0-5699 GCA_963626545.1 Acetatifactor sp.
TAGAACTACATACTTATATAGTATACTATTTTGAGTATTTTTCAAGTCTGTTGCAACCGCACAGGTGGAAACTTTTTTGCAAAATCTGTAATTAAAAAAATCCTTCCTGACTGCGATACCAAATACAAAGAAATGGTATCTTCTATCAGGAAGGATTCTAATTCTATTATTTTATAATTTTATAATCACACAATTTATATGTAATGATTATTTTTTGTGAGACTCACTCCACAGCTTATCTGCGGACGGTGTCCAGTTCTTTGCATACTCATCGCACTTACTGCAAAGATGCTCTGCACTCTCAGGGCTCTGCATATCGGTTGACTTCGCCTGTGTCTTTGCTACCATCTCTCTTAGCTTCTGCGGATTCTCCAACATTGGACATGGGCGCAGATGATTCTCGTTGAACGGCTGATTGTCATGGTAAGCCATAAACAGCGGAGACTGTAAGCACTCAAGAAGTGTCTTCTCACGGATATTGCTGTCCGAGTAGTGAATGAATACACACGGATCTACATCACCATTTGCATTAATATGTAAGTAACGACGTCCTCCAGCTACACATCCGCCAACATACTCACCATCGTTCTGGAAGTCGATTGCAAACATTGGCTTTGTACGTCTGCAATAACGAACACGATCGTACATCATCTCTCTCTGGGATGGGGTCGGCATTAACTGTGGTACTGCATCATTTCCAACTGGCATATAGTGGAAATACCATGCAAATAACGTACCCTGATCCACCAGCCAATCATAGAACTCGTCACTGCTGATGCTATCACAGTTTGCACTTGTATAACAGCAAGAAACGCCAAACGGAAGCTTCTTCTGCTTCAACAGTTTCATTGCCTTTTCTACTTTCTCATAGGAACCTTTTCCTCGTCTGCCGTCATGAGCTGCCATATCACCCTCTACGCTGATCGCCGGAACAAAGTTCTTTACACGAAGCATATCATCGGTAAATGCGTCATCAATCAAGGTTGCATTCGTGAAGGAAAGGAAAATACAATCGGAGTGCTTCTTGCACAGCGCAATCAGATCATTTTTTCTGACGAGCGGTTCACCACCCGTATAAATATAGAAATAAATACCTAATTCTTTTCCCTGCTCAATAATACTGTCAATCTCATCAAATGACAGGTTCAGCTTGTTACCGTACTCAGCTGCCCAGCAACCAGTACAGTGCAGATTACAGGCTGAAGTCGGGTCAAGCAAAATTGCCCACGGAATATTGCAATTGTACTCTGCTCTTAATTTTTCCTGCTTTGGCCAGCCAAGAATCGCTGCATTTAAGAAGAAGTTTGAGAAAACGGTCTTAACAACCTCTGGATCAACCTCTTCAATCACACGCATGATCAGCTGATACATATTGGATTCTGGGTGATTTAAAACATCCCATACAACTTTTCTCTGCTCCTCAAAGCTGTCTGGGCCTTCTCCTGCGATACGGTCTACCCAGGTCATAAGTTTTTTTAAATTATCTTTCGGATTTTTCTCGATATAACGGTATGCGGTTGCAATACCCATTTTCCTTAATTCCTGTCCAATCATGTTGATTCCTCCCATCATGTAAGGGTACAGTTTGTCTATTCGTTTTTTAACTGTACCCTCTCGTATCAGCTGCATCTTTTGGATTCTTGTTTCTGCCTCTGAATAGATTTTATTGTACCGACTAACGATAAAAGATGGAATAGACACAAAAAAGCACCTGTCCAAAATTTGGACAAAGTGCTTTGGTTGTCTAGCTGATATTCAGTTCTTCTTACTAATGCTTACCGTTTCGATTGTTGTCACCTGCCGATCGAAGTACCGGCTTCTTTTTCTCTTCCAGATCCTTTAAGTTCTGCGCTATGTATACACTCGATCCTGTCATGACAGAAATGATCTTCTCAATATCACCTGCCATCTCACTCATCTCCATGCCACTCTGAATCCATCTCATAATAAGATCCACCCAGAATAGATCGTACATACGGATCATAAATTCACGGTCTTCTTCTGAAATATCCATATCACGAATATTCTCTGTGATAATCTCCTCCACTGATGGGTGGAAATAATTCTGCATAAAACGATCAATCTGCATCGGATTTACGGAATAAAACGCATTTAGAATCAATCGTCTGTTTTCCTCATTATTAATCTCACTAATAACTACTTGAAGGCGTTCTCTCCAGTCTTTCATTTCTTCTGTTTCTTTTTTTAAACGTGCTCCTTCTTCAATAAAAATCCATTCAAGAAGCTCGTAGATATCTTGAAAATTATAATAAAACGTCTGGCGGTTCACCCCACAGGTCGCCACCAATTCCTTTACTGTAATTTTATCTAATGTTTTTTTCTTCAGCAGCTCCTTCAAACCGTCCGCCAGAAGTTTCTTTGTCGCTATCGCCATGAAAAACCCCTTTCCCAAAAGCGGTATAATCGCTTAAATGCTCGTTTAATATTGCAATTATACCGTTTTTTTAGGAAAGAGGCAAGTGAAATTCCTATAAACACAAGGTTTTATTGATTTTTAAACGTTTTATCTTTGTGTTCATTTTTTATCATTGCTCATTCGGTTCTAATAGCAAATTTTTCAAATTCCCATTTAAAAGAATATCACTGTTAAACATTATTTTACTCAAGCTAAGCATAAGTTGTGCCTGCTTTCGTAATCCCATTTCTTTAAAAGTTTTTGACATAGATATAAGTGTTTTTATTTTTGTCTTATCAAAATCTTCTAAAGTTTTTGCATTCGACGATGTAACTATATCATATAAGTTTTCAACTAGTTCTTCCCTCTCTTCTATAGACATTGCTTTTATCCAAGAATTAATAACTTTTTCAACTCTTTGTCCTGAAGTGGTTCTTGAAGTATCATAAACAAAATTCTTACCAGAAATTAGCCAAGAAAACGGATTGTGTTGCAACACGGATGTCGTAGAACTACGAATAATCGTATAGGTATCATGCTCCATCAATACACCTACAATAGATGATTCCGGAACAAAAGCAAGAATTTTATCTCTGATCTCAAGATAATTGGCATCGCTTAAAAATCTTTCGTTAAAACCAGGTGCGTCATTACTATATATATTTATAATTTTCATTTTATCATCGGATGAGAGATGCGCACTTGCCCATATAGCCAGATTTCCACCCTTAGAGTGACCGCCTAAACGTAAAGGTCCATCAATCATCTGTGCAATTTTTTTCGCATACTTTGCGGCCTCGAGTTGCGATGGAATTCCATCAATAAAACACATGTTAAGATCTTCTTTCCATCCAACCAATGTATTATCCGTTCCTCTAAATGATAAAAATGCAGTTCCATCTTGAAGTAAAAATGTAACAGCTGCAAACTGCATTTCTATTTCCTCGTTTGTGATATCAGAAAACATAGCTACTCTTATATTTTCATATCGCTTTGATTGTGATGCCATATTGGCTAATGCAACCACATCTTTCATTATAATACCAGGTCCATCAAATTTTTGTTCATCTGGCATCAAATTTATACACTCTATAGCTTCTGTTAAAGGTAGATTTTCTTTATTCGCACATGAAAAATCTAAGTATGCAAAAATAGATAATATCAAAGCATCTACTTCATTAAAAGAGCTTTGTTGAAAAGATAGATCCCCTCTCCACTCTATATAATCAAAAACATCATTTTTCTTTAACATTTTTATTCCTTTCGTTGACTAATGAGACTTTCTGTTTATATTTTTTCTTTTTCCACCATTTTAATATGGTGAAGCATTTTTTTCGTAAGTTTATTCAAGTTCGTTACCATTACATCACCTGTTATTCGTACATCTCTATTTCCACTATACGAAGCATTTAGTTCTGCAATTCTACTATATATAACATCCAGTTCATCACACCCCTGCGCAAAAATAAACGAAAGTATTTCTTTTGTTTTTCGATATCCTTCATCTATCATGGAAAGTATCGCGTCATGTTGTATACACACAGAATTTGAAATTATCTTATTATCCGGAAATGTTAGACGAATAATTTTCCCATCTAAATCATAGTTTTCAAATATATAATTAATATCATCAAAATAAATACATATTACATAATTCAAATTCTTTTTCAACACTGGATAAATAGGTATATTATCAACAACTGCTCCATCATAAAGAGATTTCCCTTCAATTTTAACTCCCTTATTATAAAAAGGCATTGCAACACTTGCACTCAAATACTGTTGAATATCTTCATACGGAATAATAGAAAAATCACAGTAATGCAAATTTCTACCTGCCAAATCAAGCAAAGGAACATAAAATGTATTTTTGATGTTTGTATCCGTTGCAATATTTTTAATTATATCCTGCAAAAGCTCACTCTTAAGCACCGAGGTTATAAATCGTTTACTTCCTTGGAAATTAACGTTTTCCCACATTTGTCTTGCTTTTTCTAAATTGTTTGTAAGAAAAGCATATGTATTTAACGCGCCTACCGACGCCGCGCTAACATACTCGAAATCTGTAGGTTGAAAAATTTCACTAATAGCAGTCAATGCACCTATTTGATAAGCGCCTTTTCCCATTCCACCTGATAATACCAATCCAATATGTTTCATACGTTCTCCTTAACTGTTATAAAAAAGCACGAAAAAAGACCCTTTTACAAAAATCAATCCTCAATCGTGCTTTTTTATATTTAAACATGTGTATCAATGAATATTGTAGTTGTTATTTGATATTATTTATCTTAATTTACGTCCTTGTGCATCTGTTAAATTATCGCAGAGTATCAAAATAAAATCAATAAAAACCCAAATACCAACAATCGACAATATACCAAATCCTAAAAATACAACCGTGGCAAATAGACCTATAACAGTTGAAAACAGCATGAGTAATCCTGATCCCACACGTCCCAAATAAAATCTATGTACTCCCAGTGTTCCAAGAAACACACACAACAATGCTGCTGCAAGTTTACTTTTATCAGATACCGCTTGCTGTGTGACTACCTCATAAGTAGTTTTATTATTAAATTCATCACTCATTTCTTCTCCCTTCTCGCTCGAATAATCAAAATTTGAGCGCACCAAATCATACATTATCTTAATTGTTTATCTCAATTTATATCCCTGAGAATCTGTCAGCCCGTTGCAAAGAATACGGATAAAATCAATAAAATCCCAAACTCCAACAAACGCAAGAATTCCAAATCCAAAAAGTAGGCTAGTTGTTAAAAAGCCTACAATTGTTAAAAAGAGCATAAACAATCCTGTTCCCACTCTTCCTAAATAGAATCTGTGAATGCCAAGCATCCCCAAGAACAAGCTCAATAATGCTGCTGCCACCGTGCTTTTGTCAGATGTAACATTCTGTCTAACTACCTCTCCATTGTTGTAACTCATCGCTCATATCATTTTCCTCCATATAGTTGATAAAAATTTATAGGTACTTATTAAGCACTCTCTAAAACTCTTGCTTTTTATGGGTTTTATTCATACCTTCTGTAGTCTTATTTTTTCAAGCTACTTGAAAATATCGTTAAAATGGGTCCAATCACCCTTCATAGCATCTTGAACAATTTTATCAACATCAACAGTCCGACTATTATTTCCTGACGTTTGAATATTATTTGCTCTCAGTACTGTATCTGCATAGCTCATAGACTCATTCAATAATGCAGAGCTTAAATGCACACCGTCGTAGTCAATCGCAAACGCTCTCTGCCAGATTTCATTG
>CAVFYJ010000062.1:5709-10701 GCA_963626545.1 Acetatifactor sp.
GAGTTCATTCTCAATTATTCTTTCATCATTTTGAATTTGGTTTTCTGCCTGCTTAAAATTTATAGTATTTTGCATGTTACTTATTATTTTCTTTGCTAGTCCACCTTTTATAAAATAAGAAGCAGCATACATAGCTCCTACTATAGCGGCCACGCTAATATCCCAAAAAGCAATCGATACTACCTGAATTATTACAAGTACAATATAACCAGGTAAAATCAAATCTCGTTTCCACAAAAAATAGCAAGCAGCATAACCAGCTACAATACCGATCATTGTAGGCCATTCAAGTATTATAAAAGGTGCTACCATAAAAAACACATAAGCCAGCGAAAAAATAATATTTCTTATTGAAGGACGCTCTTTGAACATAGTATCTTGTTTTGCATTTTTGTAATCAATTACTGCATTCAAATCACTATTTAAAATTGTATTTATAAGATATCGCTTTCCATCTCCAATTTCATTCTGTTTCGCAACAACTGCTTCAACTGCTGTTTTGCGTTCCTGCGCATCTTTGTAATTTCCCATTTGTTTAAACACTGATAAAGCAATCGGTGCCTTCTGTGACGAATTCATATGACAAGCAAACCCATAATCCGTCTCTCTTTTCGCTTCAGCTGCCTTTTTTTCTTCCTGTATTTTTTGTATACTATTTTTATATTCTTCAATTAAGCCAGCTCGTAGTTTTTCCTCCTCATCACGATCTCGAGCAAGTTCCTCTTCAAACTTACTTTTCCATCTTAATTCTATATCATTCTTTAATTCCTGCAATTCACGTTTGTAATCCTCCGTTGCAAATTGAAGTGCGCGTTTATAATTCTCATCTCGAAATCTAGAATCAAAATAATTTTTGCGTTGTCTCAAATATTCTCTTGCTGACATATAATGCGGTGGTTCATCCGGTAAATTTCGAATTATATCTTCTATTTTATAATAATTTGGAACTACGTATTGCTGCAAATCATCATAAAAATCCTCAAACACATACTTAGTATCTGTTTTTGCATCAACGCCACTTAATCCATCTTCATCAAGCTCATCAGGATCCTTATGAATATTTAATTCATGCTTGGTAGGATTTTCAATCATCCCAATAACACCATTGCGAAATCCTTCCAGGCTTTTATGCGCTATATAATCCGTTACTAACCATAATCCCACCCATGCATGTGCATTTTCCGGATAAATATCAAGAATTTTATTATAATATTCCTGTGCTTTTTTCCAGTTTCCTGCTTCACTTTCAATCGCTGCTCGCTTTAGCAAGCTGCTCTCATTTGCACTAACATCTTTAATCTCTACATTCACACTTTGTGACACAGATACAGTTTTCTTTGGAATCAATTGCGTCACACGACTAAGCAGGCGATCCATACCAATCGCTGTATCAATATTATACCCCTGTATATTTTGCAGTGCATCTGGCAATTCTTCCGGTTCAAGTTCTTCAATCAAAACTGGAAGTAATTTTTTATTTGGATTACTCTGCATCATATCCAAGAAACGGCTCCACTCGTTTTGTACCCATGGTGCTTCCAGATACTCTTTTCGAGAAGCAATTACCAGCATAACCTTCGACGCTTCCAATGCGGTATAAATAATGGGTTCATAGTCCTCACCACCACGGTCTGCAAGCGTAATTTTCGAAAAGAATACCCGGTATCCCATTTCTTTTAACTTATGATAAACATTTTCTGCCTTACTACAATCAACTGTCTCGCGTCGTGTTCCATCATCCGTCTGCTTAAAACTGATAAAAATATCATATCGGTTTTCTTCTTTCTGGGATAACTCTAAAAAACGCTTTCGAATTCTGTCTAGCTCTAATGCTATCCTCTTGTAGTCTTCTGCTTCAAGCGGATTTGCCTTCTCCAGTGCCTTTTGGTAATATGGATCCTGTAAAACACTGCGCTGTGAAATACGATGCAAGGTAGGCAAATACTTTCCAGTTCTTGAATCTAACTGAAATTCCACACCATAACTGCACAATACATATCCCCAGTATGCTTCTCCTTCATTTGGATACTCTTGAATTACATTTTCATACTTTGTTTTTGCGCGATCAAATAAACAACGAATTCTTAAATCTGCCGCATCTTCCAATAATCTTTGCTTCTTCTCTTCATCTACTGTGAAAATTCTGGTTACTTCATCACAGCGTCCACAGGTAATCATTGTCTGACCTTCCTGTGGATGAAGCGAATTTCCGCAATATTTACACTTAAATTTCGCCATTTCTTTCGTCTCCTCCTCTCATTATTTCAACAATGCCTGCTGATTTCGAATCCTTAACAACTTCTCAATTTCATCAATTATGCCAGCTGCCATTTCTTGATCTTCATCTAATTCCTTTTCCAGTCTATCCAATGCTTCCTGAATTTTAATTTCAGTTTCAACAGAAGCTGCGCTTGAATTTGGATCACTGTAACGAAATTGATCCTGTAGCTTTTTCAGTTTTTTCCCAATTTCTCCTGAGTCACACTGCGCACAAAGCGTATTTAACTTTGCCTGTAACATTTTCATTGTTTGCATGCGCTGTTTTCTTCGCTCGTCCTGCCCAGTTACAAACTCCCTTGCACTATCAACACTGATCAATGCAATTCCTTCTACGCAAAACAATACGATATTGCAAAGCAACATAAATAAAAATGCTATATGTATAAACTGATTTGCAACAATAATAATTGTATTTAAAATAATCGCATATGCAAAAAACTTAACACCTGTCGTCAGAACTGGCCAGCCAAAAAATCTGCTCTTTGCATCTTCTTTTGCTTTCGACAGATAGAATGCAACAATCAGCATGCCAGATCCTACGCACATAAATGCATCTCCTGCAAATAAGATTCTATCCCTCTTTAATGGCAGCAGCATACAAAATGCATTAATTATTATAATAATAAGGGCAGAAAAAATGATAACATTTCCATTTCTTTTCGTATTACCTGTCATTTGCTTTCTCCTTCACTATTTTCTGGTCGCAATGTTCCACAGTCTGGACAGCATTTTGTTGTAAGTCCTGTTGCCTTGCAATTCGGGCATGTCCATTCAATCGTTTTCTTTTCTGGATTCCTTGTTCCACAGTTCGGACAACATTTTGTTGTAAGTTTCTCTGCTCCACAATTCGGACATGTCCATTCAACTGATTTTTTTTCTGGCTTTGGCGTTCCACAATTAAAGCAAAACTTTGTTGTAAGTCCCGCTTCCCCACAATTTGGACAAGTCCACTTTTCCGGCTTTGGCATTCCACAATTTGGACAAAATTTTGTTGTAATACCTTCCTCCTTGCAACTCGGGCAAGTCCATTTTTCTGGTTGCGGTGTTCCACAATCTGGGCACCATTTTGTTGTAAGCTCTGTTTTTCCACATACTGGGCAAGTCCATGATGACTTCATTCCTATCTGCGGATCAATCTTTACTGGCGTTTTTTCAGAATTAGTTCCATTCATTGCTGAAACCACAGGTTCCATTACTTTTCCTGTCATTCCTACTACCGTTCCTGTCATTCCCGCTGCCATTCCAAAATTCACCATATCACCAATTACCGAACCTTGACCGTTTCCACCACCTGATGGCAGTCCATTCTGCATCGCTAGTTCACCTACACTTCGCTGTGTTTCCATAGCGTAGTTTCCACCTTTTGCCTTCAAAACTGCTGCATCCGCATTTCCAAGCATCATTGCTTCCTCTGCCTTTGCCCTTGCTTTCATGCGTATAATTTCTGCTTCGATTTCTGCCTTTCCCAGTTCTCGAACTCGATCGGTTTCTACCCTTCTTTCTTCCGTTCGTTTTAGCTGTTCCTGTACATCCTGTTCATGAATTTGTGCCTTCAGCGCTGCAGCTGCCGTTGACCCCATTTGTCGAAAACTCATCCAGTCTTTATAACCTGGATCGTCCGCATCATCTTCTGGAGTTGCAAAGCTGTCAACCACAAAAGTCTGTATCTCAAGACCAAATTCTTCCAGATACTGATTCACCTTTTCTCTGATTTGTTCTGCTATCTGACTGCTTTTTTTTCGTAAATCAAACATCCCAAGCGATAATTGTGGGAGTGTATCTGCAAGAATTTCGCCTCCCCATGCATTTATTTTGCTTTTTAAAGACTTCGACAACGATCCTACTGCATCGCTGTACTTTGTGTCAGAAAACGTATCTACATTTAATCCTGCTGCAACAGAATTAAGATTCAAAAACAGCTTTCTTGCTTCTGTGATATGTATGTCATACGTTCCACCACAACCAATATTAAAATACACCTCGGTTGATCGACTGCTTCCTTCAAATTGCATATTAAATAGAACTGGAGTTTTCTTTACATACCATTCCAGCTTCTTTCCACCGCCCCCTGTAATTGTTCGCTGATTAAAGAAGTAAATACTGCTCTGAAACGTTCCCCTTGTATCGCCATCTGATAACTTATATACTTTTTCCAAATATGGGAAATTTGCTGTATCAAGTGTATATTCACCTTTTTCAAATAAATGGGAATCTTCACCTGCCTCAACTAAGAGTGCCTGTTGACCTGCACGCACAATTAACTGAGAACCATTTACAAAATTTTTTATAGGATGTTTGTATACTAACCAGTCCCGATCACCCGGATCATATTCAACAAGACTGGTTGTTCCCGAATTTGCTGCCATCGCTGCAATTTCTTTTTGAACATCAATCACGCTGTCACACAAAGAGCAAGTAAATTCTGAAGCCCCTTCAGACATACTATAGGCGGTGTGACATGTTGGACAATGTATGGTAATCATTTTCTTACCAGTTGCTGGTTTTATCTCACTATTGCAGACTGGGCATTTCGGTATTTTCTTTCCTTGGTCATATAACACTGAATTCTTACAGCTAGGACATATCACATTAATCATCCTGCTGCTCTTTACGTCAATCGTTTCGTTACAATTTCCACATGTAACATGGTTTTGTATCATTCCTCTAAGTCCGTTATATGCTTTTACATAACTTCCGCAATGCGGACAACAG
>CAVFYJ010000062.1:10711-14217 GCA_963626545.1 Acetatifactor sp.
CAACAGATCGTAAATTCTCCCATATCGCATCTCCCTCTTTTTGCTTTTTTATTTTTTCATACAACATTTTTTCTGTGTCAAATTAGCTTTTTCGGCACCATATTGTATAAAAATCTTATAAACTTATTTTCTATTTTACCTGTCTTATCTCAAAAGTATAGCCTATTTCAGTTGTCTTCTCCATTAAACAACCAAAATAGACTATATTTTTTCATCCTGTATATTTTTCTTGTCTTACATCACAATCTTTTTCATCCGTTTTCTTATTCCGTTTTCTCTAGCATCTCCTCTAACAATCTAACCTGCTCTTTTAATGAATATACCCATCCGTTTTCTGGTAAAAATTCCATAAGGCAAAAAATCCATTTTGTTATACCGGCTTCATAAAATGAAAAATTAATCATATTTCCGTCATATCCCAAACAGGATAAATCCGTATTTGCCTCACCGGAGCTTCTAACTGCAATTCCCAGTGTAAGACTGAACTGATTTGTATTTAAAATCTGTATCACAGGAAACTTTGTGTCTTCCGCCATTGACGCGGCGTCTTTTTTCTCCTCTGTCTGCTCAGTCTCACATTCTCTTTGAATAAGTTCCAACAGCCTGTGTAAAACTGCACATCGTTCCTCTTTGGAAAACGGGATATACCATTCATCTGGCAATTCCAGTATCTTTCCTGTATCCATAAAATACTGAATTTAATGCAGGTAACAATTCTGGAAAAAAGTGGGAGGTTTTTTTATATTATTTTTTACTCGTCAGAGCTGTCTTACGATTTTTTTAATACCAACTGCCCTAGTTCTGATACGTATCTGCTCCCAGCTCAATCATCAAATCCACATTTGCCTTCTCTACATCACTTAACATGATATCTGGATTGAAATCATCTGATTCAATCAAACCACAATACCAGTTCTTTCCATTGAAATAATTCTGCAGCTCAGCATTTTTGAACTTGCGTCCTCTGCGCGCAAAAATTTCATTTTTGGCAATCCACAGATCATATGTACTGTACTTCTTCAAAAATGTTTTTGAGAGTATATAGACGTTGCTTTGCGGCATCAGATATCCGTCTGCGCTTCCACGCTCATCCTCGTATGATAAACTGTAAATTTTGCAATTGGGATGGTTTTTCTTAAAGCGTTCTAAACTACCATCTGTTATATTTAATCCGCTGATACTAAGCACGGACAAATTGGGCAGATTTACAATCGGATCAAGTGAAGTAACCAATGAATGACTCAGATACAGATTGGTCAGGCTCGTCAGACCACTAAGCGGTGAGAGATCGCTGACATTGGTATACCATATATCCAAATATTTAAGACCATACAGTGAAGAAAGCGGCGACAAATCACTCACAGGTGTCTCACCGGCATCAAGCCGTGTCAGGCTCGTAATGCTTGAAAGCGGTGAAAAATCTGAAGCCGGATTATGATAAATATTCAAAATACCAAGCTTTGTCAGACTCGACAGATCCGATAAGTCTGTAATTTGATTTTCACCCAGATACAGTTCATACAAATTGTCATAGCCTCGCACACATGACGTATCAGAAAGTCCCATATTTACCCAGTTCAATGTCGTGACATCAGCCATTCCCGAATCATCCTGATATACAGGCTGATCCAGGCTTGTGGAAGATCCTGCACTATTCTGCGATGAAGCCTGCTGTTTTGTCTTTTCACCTTTCTGCTGTGTAACACTTTTTTCGTCTGACATACTCTGTTCAGCCAAAAGAGTATCGGACTGTTGATCATCCGATGCATTTCTGCCTTCGTAATTGCTTACAATCTCTTCTGCCCACTTAACCACCGGCTTTCCGAATAAAAAGGCACACCCAACCGCTACGCATACAACTACCGCAGCAGTCATAACAGGTACAATCTTTTTTCCTGTTACAATGCTTTTTTGAACCTCTCCTGCTGTGTCATCCCAGCCTACTGCACGAAACATACAGATCATAACCTTTCCATTACGCACTGTATCACTTCTGCAATCACAAAGCATCTTAAATATCTTTTTCTTAATCACAACATAATTGGTTGAACCTCTTTTCATCTCCTTCATCATGTATGGAATCGCTCCGCAGTCAAATGCCTCCCGAATCCAATTAACCTTATCAGAGCCTGCATTCAGATTCATGTACACATCGAGTGTTTTCTGCTTATTATTCAATATATCATATCCGCCGCGCAGCTGCACAATCTCCAGAAGAGAATCTTCAAATTTTCTCATGATATCTATTTTCCTTTTTTTCTTTCCTTCATCGAATAAAGTACAAATTCATTACGCTTAATATGAGCAATCCAAGCAACGCTGCCGTATTCAAGACGGCAAAAGGCAGATGCCGCAGCCACAAAAACTGCATACGAAGGCGCATACTTCCAATCGGCATCAGCGAACGATGCGCAGCCTTATTTGCCTTCAGAGACTGCAGCTCGCGTTCCATTGTCTCCAGATCCTTACTTCTGATTTGAAGGAGAACCTTTTTCAGACATTTTTCCAGATACTCGTATCGTTTGATTGTCTTTCTCACTACTCTTGCCTGTGCGATTCCCCACACATCATGCAGCAAACAGCAAATTAATAAAATAACAATTACTCCACTGGAAAGCATGCCTATCGTTGCAGGAACAGCCAATTTCTCTGGCTGAAGCGAATATCGAAACAGTTCTGCCCATTCTGCCTGACCACACAGAAAAAGCTTAAACCAGATTCCAGTTCCCAAAATATCCACCAAATACAAAAGCATTGCCACATCACAGCCCAGCATAATAATCACTGCAGCCAGACGAAACCAAATGCCCTTCATATCACGCAAAATACGCATGTTATTTCCAACTTCCTGGTCAATCCAGCCCTCTCTTGCTTCCGCGATTGCCCTGGTAAGATCTTCTGCGCCTTTTTCTGTACTCTCAATAAAGCTTCTGTTTGTATATGGAAGACGCTTTTCCTTCAAATAACCAATAGGAACCCAACGCTTGCTGTCCTTTTGGTACATCAGATAACCTTCAACCTGTGTAATTACAATTGATTTATCCGTAAGCTGGTACAAGCCGCTTCTAAATGCAACATAATTGTTACACAGTTTCTCTAAAAATTCATTTTTGGCTTTTGTATATCCGGTATAATCACGCAAACGATTCTGCGCTGCTTCCCTTAGTTCATTCATCGTGCGGACTGCATCAGGCTGATCCGAATAATACAAATCCATATGTGCGACTATCCAATCAATACTGGTATCATCTATTTTCCATTCCATGACTCATTCTCCCCGCAAACTGTTGATCTGATCCATCATCTGACGCAGGAGTCCAAGAATAAAAGTTCCTGCCGTATAAAAGCAATTCGTCTCATTTTGCAAAAGTGAAAGAAACATTGCTGCCATACATATCATCAACACACAAATCACCATTGAACCTATTCCGACAAGACTCACTGCTTTTTTTTCAGCTGCCGCTTCCTGTTTGCTCATAAATCCCGTAAACGTAATTGTCTGGTAA
>CAVFYJ010000062.1:14227-20224 GCA_963626545.1 Acetatifactor sp.
GTCTGGTAATCATCTTTAAGCGTTGTAAGTCCTTCCGATTTGAACCTGTCCGTATCGAAATCCGGCTTTGCGGCTGCCTTTTTTCCTTCTGCGCGTTCTGTATTTTTTGCAGGTTTAAATTCCATATTGGCAGAAAACGTGCTGTATGGATCTGCATTTTCTTCTGATGTGTCATCACTATGAATAGTTTCCAAGGCAGAAAACATTTCATCAGCTGTCTGATAACGATCCGATGCAGAATAACTACATGCTTTCATCACAATTTCTTTAAGCCTTTTGGAACCTCCCAACGGCTCTGGAAACGTTTCGCCCTTTAATCGTCTTCCTACACTATCTGCGTTCAGACCATTTTCAGAAAATGGCAGATGATTTTCATTCAGCAACTGATACAATATCAGTCCAACGCTATAGATATCTGCAGCCTTTCCATATGGAAGGCTATTCCACTGTTCCGGTGCTACATATGCCTGAGTTCCCGTATGCGTAAAAGCTACTGTATTATCACCAAGTACCTTTGAGATTCCGAAATCGCCAAGCTTGTACGTGTCATGGTCAGCAATAAAAATATTAGCTGGCTTGATATCCCGGTGAAGAATACGCTGCTCATGGCATACTTTGAGTGCCGTCAAGATATCTTTTCCCATTTTGATTATCTGTTCCTCTGAAAATTGCGTTCCTTCCCGAATTTCCTGCTGCAGCGTTTTCTCCATACGCTCCATCATGATATAAAGAAGAAGTCCTTCTTTTTTAGTATGCTGTTCATTCCTCACAATGACAAATTCATATTCCTGATAATTTACTACATTTGTGTGACCGCTGACTCGATGATTTACCTCGATTTCACTTGACGCAGCCTCCATTTTATCTGCTAACTGCGCCTCAATCTCATCCTCTGTTCCATCAAGATCGGAAAGCAATGTCACCACTTTTAAGGCTCTTACCATGTTTCCCTTGCGTAACTCATAAACGGTTGCAAAGGCTCCTTTTCCAAGCTCTTTTCCGATTTTCCAGCCTGCAAATACAGGCTCGTTTACGTTAATATCAATCCTCTCCATATGCAAAAGTTCCTCTGTCTGGCTCCGTATGTTTTACCTTTTTCACCAGCAAACAGGTAATATTATCCTTACTTCCCTGCCTAAGCGCCGTTTTTAACAGTTCATTCGCCTTATCTTTCAAACTTGATTTTTCTTTCAGAATATGTTCCATATCCTTACTGCTGCATGCATCTGTAAGTCCATCACTGCACAGCAGTAAAATGTCTTCATTCTCAAAGTCATACCAGCCTGTCTCGTCCGGAACAAGTCCAATCATCTGAGTATCAATTCCAAGGAAACACGCCAGACTATGCTTATCACGTCTGGCCTCCTTACTGTCTGCACGATACAATCCCTGTGCAATCCGATCAGCCGCCAGTGTATGGTCTTTTGTCAGACAGCTGATTCGACCGTCACGAAACAGATAAGCTCTGCTGTCTCCGCAATTCATCACCTGAAATTCTGTTCCGTCTGTACAAAGCACAACCGCTGTCGTTCCAATCACGGTATTCTGTTCATTCTGATACTCTACGATACGGTTATTGATAGTGCCAAAGCTGTTTTTTATCGTTTTCACAAACGCTTTCAGATCGGTGTTTCTCTGGTTCGATGCTGCTGTCCCCATCATCTTTGCCGCTGTAAGAGAGGCAAGCTCCCCACTGCTTTCACCTCCCATTCCGTCAAAAACAGCTACAACACGGCATTGATTCAGACATTGACTATCTTCATAATAATACTGTCCTGCCTGTTTTTCATTACATATATAATCCATTAAAAAATTGTCTTCGTTGTTGGGACGTACACTTCCCCGGTCACTTGCAACTGCCATAAAAAGCCACCAGTCCTGTTTGCTGTCTGCTTCCACTTCCTTATACCAGTTGGCATCATCCTCTACCTGCTTTTCCTTCTTCGTCTTAAACCATAAAAATCCCATCTGCTAATCCTCTCAGCGTCCGTCGTTTTTGACTTTCTGCAAAAATACAGTTCCTGCTATCTCAAATACAAACGCAAACAGAAGCAAGATCAGCCACACCTGCCAAATATGCTTTGGTACGCTATCGTAAATTTTGTCAAATTCATGCGGAACTGACGGCACCGTTGCCTGTATACGAAGCGGAAGGTCATTTAAACGGCTGCTGGATCCAAGTGCTTCCATCGACCAACGGCTAACCATCAGATACGATATTATATTTGCTGCACCCTTTAATTTAAAAAGCACACCTGAAAAAACAAGCTGTCCGATTAATACATACGGTGCCACTGCATTCGCTATATCCGCATTTTTAAGCACCGCTGAAATGCAAAGACCCATTGCATCTGATGCACACATCAAAAGAAAAATCGTCACATAATATTCAATGTAGATATTGGGTATTACAACTCCTTTTTCCGGAAGTGCATGATCATACTTAAGATATGTAAAGAAAAAAGCCAAACACAGCACTGCACTCTGGATAAGACAAAAGCCCACCTGAACAATTACTTTTGAGATCATATAAGAGCTCAAATGCTGTCCAAGCATATATTCCCGCTTTAATCGTCCGCGTTCTTTACAGATTTCCTGAATTGAATTAAACATGCCGCCCCATATTGCTGCGCTGGTAACCAGAAACAAAGCAGAATTCGTTCCCTCGTAGTTAGCAAACATATCTTCACCTGCTACAAATACGACAATTACCACCGCAATTACCGGAAATCCAAACATTCCAATTAGTTTTTTCGGATTTCGGATAAGCATCTTAAAATAGCGTCTTGTCAAAATCCCGCACTGCTTTGCCGCTGACACATTTTTTCTATTCTCCATTTCATCCATCATCTATTCCCCCATTCACTGCTGTACATATTTTTCTGCCTGCGTATTCAATTTTTGGTAAACCTCATTTATGTTTGAAACTTCAAAATAGCGAAGTGCTTCTTTCGGACTTCCAAAAAATGCAAGGCGTCCAACCTGCTTTGCCTTACACAAAACGATCGCTTTGTCGCAAAGAATAAAGTTCTGTGTATTATGCGTGATCATCAAGACAATTTTATTCTGTTCATGCGCAATCCTTTTTGAAATTTCCATAACCTCAGTCTCACTTCTCGGATCCAGGCCGGACGTTGCTTCATCCATAAAGATAATCATCGGGTCTGCGACTAACTCCATCGCAATGCTGACTCGACGTTTTTCACCACCACTGAGTTTTCGGATCAGCGTTCTTTTTTTTGCTGTCAGCATCAAATCATTCAATGCTTTTTCTACGCGTGCCTTAAGTTCCTTTGGTGTCTCCCACGAAACTCTCATCTGTGCAGTTGTATAAACCAGCTCATAAACTGTAAGCTCCTGCGGCAAATCCTCATCGCTCTGCGGTACATAGCCGATAATCAGCTTCAATTTGCTGTAATTCTCGTACAGATTGATTCCATTGACACAAACCTTTCCGCGTACACCTTCCTGCTCGAATCCATTCATGCAGCCCAATAACGTGGATTTACCGGCTCCGGAACCGCCCAAAATGGTAACAAAGTCGCCGCCTTCCAGTTCAAGGTGAATATCCTTTAAAAGAGTAACCATTTTCCCTCTGTTATCAAAGCTGGGGACCTCTTTTTTCTCAATATCAACTTTCATCTGTACACCAGCTGTTTTCCCACTGCTGTAGAGAATCGTATCATTTGCAAAGATCAGTCTCACACCGCAGATCATAATGACATCCTTATCCTGCAGCCGGAACCATTTTTTTACTTCCGTTCCATTCACAAACGTGCCATTATAGCTGTCCAGATCACGTATCCAATACTGTCCGTTTTTATCACTGCGAATTTCAGCATGATTCTTTGATACATTCCTGTCGCCCAAAACGATCTTACATTTTTTCTCATCGCGACCGATCAGCGTATTTCCATTCTCCAGGCGATATGCGCTCCACTTGTCGTTTTTTTTGCAGCGTTCCGAAAAAATGATCAATACGCTATCCTTATGACGTTTTGATGGATTCATCGAGTCAACTCGAAGCACATCACCATTTTTGAGATGTATCTTCTTATCGGTATTAAAAAGCAATGTTCCATCACAAAATGTTCCGTTTGTGCTTCTTTTATCCTGATACCACCAGCCATCATTTTCTTTTACAAAAATGCCATGGTTTCTGGATACGATCTCAGACTCAAGACACACATCCGATTTTGCACCCGGGTAACTTCTTCCGATCGTAACCTGATTTTCTTCCAGCAAAATGACCTGTGCCTCTTCCCTGTTATCAAAAAAAACCAGTCCAGGCATTCCTGATTCCTTTTCATTCTGATCATAATAGACTGTCTGCATGATATCTTCCATATCAAATTCCCCCTAACAGATTTTGAATAATCTCCTTCATCTGACTGATTTTTTCATCACTGAGTAAAAGCTCTGGCGTACTTATCTCTGCCTGCTCTTTCATAGCTGTCGCTGATACATCCACTAATGTCTGGATCTGATTGCCATAATCATCCGTAACTGTTATATCCATTTTCAAATCATAAGCCTTGCTTTCTTTATCGACACAAAACTCAAGCTGTGCTTCTATCATGTCTGAGTCCAAACCGATCAGTTCTGAAAAATAATTGGCATTAATCTGATAAGTTGAGTATCCGTTTGCCTCTTTTGATATTTGGACAGCTGACCACAAATCAGGATCAAACAAATGCTCAGGACTGCACAAGAATACTAACAAATCTGCCCACGTGACAGAAATCTCCCCTGTATTAAGATTTTTTCCCGTTAAGTCTGTAATAAGCTGTTTTAATTGAGTCCATGATATATAATGATCTTTAATCCATCCCTCATAGGCAATCTTTACAAGCAAATTGCTGTCAATCGCATCACCTGCAACCGCAGATATCAGGCTATCCACACCGATGTAACAGTCATTATCAGCTTTTATCAGATCAGTCAATTTAATTTCAGAGTCTGCCCCGGCAAGACCTGCTGAAATGTCTAAGTCAAAATCTGTTTTGCTGCTCTGTCCGACAGCCGACAATTGAAACGAAGTTTTATCACTGTCTATCGCTTTTTGAATAATAGCGGCAAGCAGCATCGCATCCGTTGAGTTTGCTTTCAATGTTACATCGCAGTCTGCATCGATTTCAAATGAAGTTCCATCTGTCAGAACTTTCATCGTCTCTATTGTCTGTTCTGCTTTCTGAAAAAGAGTTCCATAAAAGAAAACTCCTGCGCCAACTACCACAGCTGCTCCGAGTGCAGCCACCCCTACGATAATTTTACCTGTTTTTTTCATTGTCCTTTTTCCCCACTTGTTTCCTTATTGTCTGTTTTTTTACTATTTATCTCTGTTGTCGTTTTTCGAGATGTTTCCTTTGCAGCTTCGGATTCCGTTTTTTTCTCTGCCGATTGGCGGATTATCTGCACATCGTCTAATGTTGTCTGTGAAGCTGTTAATATTGTCATGGTACTGACACCTCTTAGATCAATTGCAAACGTCCACTCTTTCTTATCGCTTTCTCCTGCTTCAACCTCATATACTAATGAATCATCAATCCAGATTTGCAGCAGCTTTGTGCCATGCTCCGGCAATAAATCCTGCGATTGCTTAATCACAGCTTTTACACTCATTCGCTCAAACTCGCCATCTAACTGGTATGTATTTAAAACCACTCCATTTTCTGATTTTTGAGTGCTTTCCAGTTCTTCGAGCCGTACAATCCAATCCTTATTTTTTGCGCCATCCCAAAAACGAAATGACAATATGCCAATACTTCCGATGATTATAATTGCCAGCACAGCTGTTTTGAACACTGTTACAATCCGCTTCGATGCCAAATTGCCTTTTGAGTGCTTTTTTTCTTTTTTCGGATTCTTCGGCTGCCTTACATTACTTGCATTATTGGGAGCAATCTTTTTTGAATTCGAAGCATTTCTACTTTGATCCTTATTTTCCAAGTTGTCTGACGTCACTGAATCTGATCTTGATACTACAAGGTCCTCATT
>CAVFYJ010000063.1:0-20051 GCA_963626545.1 Acetatifactor sp.
ATGGTATAACAGTTCACGCGTTCGTGAACTGTGGTTTTTGGATGAAAATGTTTGTATGCAGTTTTGAAGGTACATCGAAAAAAAGCGCCGACTCTTTCAAAGAATCGACGCTTTTTTTTCATGAGATTTAGTAGCCTTAGTAGGAATAGTGGAGGTACAAATGCAAAATTCGATCGTCAGCATAGTAATACCAGTATATAAGACAGAAGAATTTTTAGAGGAATGTGTGGAAAGCGTATTGAATCAGTCCTACGCAAATTTGGAAATTATTCTGGTAGATGATGAGTCACCAGACAAAAGTCCTGAAATCTGTGACCGATTGAGCAGAGAACACGCGAATATTTCGGTTATTCACAAGAAAAATCAGGGTCTTGGAATGGCGCGCAATTCTGGAATGGAAAAAGCAAACGGCCAGTATATTCTATTTCTGGATTCTGATGATAAATTGGATGGTGAACATGCAGTTGAGCTTTTAGTAAAAAAAGCGCAGGAAAAGCATGCAGATATTACAGTGGGAAGTTTTCGGCGTTTTAATCAGTCGTTTGTGAGCGAAAAAAATTGGCATCATTTACGGGAGGGGGCTTATACCAGAACAGCAGA
This sequence comes from Acetatifactor sp., assembly GCA_963626545.1. Lineage (GTDB taxonomy): Bacteria > Bacillota > Clostridia > Lachnospirales > Lachnospiraceae > Anthropogastromicrobium. The sequence goes on from CAVFYJ010000063.1 coordinate 601, forward strand.
TTTTCGCTTTAAAGGGTTTTATCAATATGGACATCTTGCCTATGATTGGGGAAAGCTTTACAAAATGGATTTTTTAAGAGAGCATGAGTTAGTTTGTCCTGCGTATCCATTTACACAGGACAAGGCCCATAACATGCGCTGCTGCTTTTGGAATCCAACGTATGCATTTATTGACGAGAGTGTTATGTTATACCGTGTAAATGAGGACTCTGTTACCTTTAAGTATAAGAAAAATATGGAAGAGGTCTGGGTCAGCATTGCAAAGGATTTTATGCAGTATCAGCGTGAGCATGGAAAAAAGGGATATCTGGCTGATCTTGCGGCGTTTCATATTTTCTTTGGTGCGTTCTTTCTTGTCAAGCAGGAACTGCAGCCCAATCAGGCTGGCTGGTGGGGGGCCAGAAGAGCATTGAAGCAATATGGAAAAGATCCGTTTGTCAAAAGCGCGATGCATGCATTGGCAAAGGGAAAGTTTGTCCGAAAAATTGACAGCATTGCATGGAGAATTGTGATCTGGGGCGGATCTGTTTTATTTAGCCTTCATGCGTATTCACTGATGGCAGCAGGAATTGCTTTGCTTCGTATGCTGCAGGTGGACAGCAAAATTACAAAGGCAAGATACCGCAAAGCGCAATAAGATGATTTTTATGGAAAAGTGAAAAATCAGACAGAAATGGAGCAAAAATGGAGCGAAACGTGAAGAAAAAGATTTGTTTTTTCAGCGGAGATATCACACGCAGCGGAGGTACCGAGCGGGTGACACTTTTGATCATACAAAAATTAAAAGAATTGGAAAAATATGATATCTCAATTTTAAGTATTGTAGAGCAAAAGAAAAAACCATTTTTTGAGATTCCGGATGGGATAAAAAGAATGAGACTGGATTCGGGAACAGAGCGGATTGCACCCGGACCGAAGTACATTCCACTTGTACCCAGACTTCATCGCTTTTTAAAGAATAACCAAATTGATCTTTTAATTGATGTGGATGTGATACTTGATCTATTAAGTGTTCCTGCGTCTGCTGGTTTGAAAACAAAAATTATTGCGTGGGAGCATTTTAACTATCATTATATCTGGCCGTCAAAGACGTACCAGAAATTTCGCCATGCAGCGCAGTGGTTTAGTGCAAGAAGCGCCGATTTTATTGTCACGTTGACAAGGCAGGACCAGAAAAATTATGAAAACAAATTGGGACGCCGAAAAGCCATTCAGACAATTCATAATCCGATGATGCCAGTAAAACAAAGTGAAAGTGCGCTCACGCGGGAAAAAAGTATCATTACGGCTGGACGTTTGACCTGGGTGAAAGGAATTGATTTATTAGAAAAATTGATTCCGATGATTTTAAAGAAATATCCGGATTGGAAATGGTATGTGTTAGGCGAGGGTGAGGAGCGGCCAAGGCTGGAGGCTGTTCAAAAAAAGTATCAGCTCGAGAATCAGCTGATTCTCACTGGAAATGTTTCAAATGTCAGTGCATATATGCAGAAAGCATCTATTTATGTAATGACATCTCGCTCGGAGGGGCTTCCGATGGTTTTACTGGAGGCGGCACAAAATGGACTGCCGATGGTAAGTTTTGATATTCAGACGGGCCCGTCCGAAATCATAGAGGACGGAAAAAACGGTTTTTTGATACCGCCGTTTTCAATCAACAATATGAGAGAAAAAGTAGAGTATCTGATAACGCATGAAGAAGTTCGAGATGTGTTTTCAAAAAATACCAGCTCGATACAAAAGCGATTTGACGCAGACGCAATTACAGCGCAGTGGGAACGGCTGCTTGACCGATTATAAAATACGAAAAATATAGAAATTGTAGAAAAGCTGTTACAAGAAAGGGAGCACACAAAGATAATGCGGAAAAATAGCATAAAAAAGACAACACAGATGTGTTCAGTCATCTGTGTTGTCAAAAATACGAAGAAGTTTGGAATGCTGGTTGTCCTGTTTAAAGGAACGAAGCGTTTCTTTTAATGTTGTGTTGCGAAGGGTATAGGTATTATGCAAAAAGCAGACGAAGGTAATCGCCCAAAGAGTTGGCCACAGTAGTGGGCATTTTCCAAGCTTTGGAAAGCGTACATGCATTTGCAGATGACCTTCCTTTAAGTAGGTAAATGGCGTGATACGGCTATAAGAGGTGCTTCCGACAAGGGCAGCAGCATTTGCTTTGTTGACATCGCCTCCAGCGAGGAGCTGTTGTATAAAAGCTTCGCAGTCTTTGTGGTCGTAATGGACAGAAGAATCAACCGTTTCTGGAAACCCCAGATAGATGCGGCACGTTTCCAGAATGATTTCATACAGGTGTAGGATTTTTGATTCATGGCACCAGCTATGAATCTGGTCAAAATCAATCTGACTATAAAAATGCTCCAGATAAAATGTGAAATCACATAACAGACGGATGCCAAAGCCACTGTAGAGATAATGCTTGAGCATGTGGTGAAGCATATAAAAGGTATATTGCGTCGGCGGAAGAACTGGGTAAGTAGTCCCGTTGATGATCTGATGCTCTGGTTGAAACGCATTGGAGCCAAATACGGTATCCACAATTTGATTGGCCGGTGCATATTGATAGAGTCCGACAATCCGAAAATGAAGCTCTAAAATTAAAGTTCGGCCAGTTTTGGGAAATGTGTAAAGATAGCCTTGGTGATGATCGCTAACATCATTATCTTTTTTGAATCCATTTGCAAGAAGAAGTTTCTTTGCACGCTCAAATTGCTCTTTTTCATTGATATAAATATCCACATCTCCAAGCTTTCTGTATTCAGGAACTGGATAGAAGGCAGCGAGACTAATGCCCTTTAAAAGAACGTAAGGAATCTGATTTGCCTCAAAAAGCTCAGCAATTCGTCTTGTGAACTGATCAATCTGATAGTAATTCAGCATCATTAGTTTCGTCTGATACTTTAACGGTTCCAGACGGCTCTTATCATTCAGATAGGGCAGTACATAAGAAACACAGGACTGATCTTTTACAAGTGCAAGCAAAGCATCCATGTCCTGCGGTGCGATATCAATTGAAGAAGTTTTATTTGTACATGCATCGTGAATAATCTGAAGAAAAATCTGCTCGAACGTTTCCATAAAAAATCTTTAAACCCTTCCATAGTAACAAATTTGCGTTTCAACATTTCACATGTATTGCATGGTGCCAGTATAACACAAAAGAGAGAGCACGTGAACTGCAAATTTTATGGGAAAAAGAAGAATATTGCAAAGTATAATAAAAATTTCACAAAACAAGAATTGCGCAGAATGCGAAAAGAGAATATACTAAATAAATGTGACAGAGCAAAAGAAGAAAGAAAATAAAAGAATGTCGCACACTAACACAAAAAGGGAAATGTTATGATAAAGAAAAAAGGTACTTTTGTGCTGCGTCAGCTGATGGAGGATTTTATTTTGATTCCTTGTGGAAAAACGGCGGAGACCGTTAATCAGATCTTGACATTAAGCGAGACGGCAGCATTTATATATGAGCGCGCAGAGTCAGCAAAAACAGCAGAGCAGCTGGTTCGGCTAGTCAGCAGAGAATATCAGGTAGACGAGGAGGATGTCCGGGAGGATGTAGAGGAAATCCTTGAAACGCTGAAGGCAGCTGGTATTCTTGAAGAAACGCAAGAAAAAAACGAACAACTACAAAGCAAATAGAAGGAAAATTTTGGCAGCTGTAGAAAAACAGAAATATGTTGATGTCCGTAGCTGATAAAAATACAGAAAGGAGGCGGATTGATGGTCGTTTTTCTGATTGGAGGCGAGAGTCGGCTAATGGATGGTTTGATCAATAAATTTAATAAAGACGGACATCGGGTATATTTGCTGACTGGAAGCAGAAATGGAAGAACCTCATATCAGAAGGTTTTTGAAAAATATAATTTTAACTATGACAGTGACAGCATCCGAGAGATTCTTGCGAGTACAAATCCAGATGTTGTTATTTTTACTGGCGTACAGGACACGCATTATCGTTGGGAAAATGCCAGAAAAGAAGCGGTGCAATTTTCTACAGATTTGACAAATATACTTTCCGCATATTCGTCTGTAAAGAATGGCCGTTTTTTATATCTGTCCTCGGAGGATGTTTTTGGAAAATCCTATTCGGAGGATATTCGGGAGACTGAGTCCGTATCGGCAAATAGCTTCCATGCACTTGCTGTTGCACAAGGAGAGGAAACCTGCAAAAATTATTACAGCACGCGTGGAATGGAGTCGATCGTGGTTCGTATTGATCATCTGTATGGAACGCCTGTAAAGGGGAAATTGCAGACCGATCCATGCTTTCAGATGACATTGGAAATGTTAAAAAGCGGAAAGATTGCGGCAAATGATCGAAATCTTTTTTCAATGATTCATCAAGATGATGCGATTGAATTTATTTATCGCATCGCAGTGGCGGACCATCTGACATATTCGGTCTATCAGATTTCATCCGGTCAGGTGATCAGTCAGATGCAGCTAGCGCAGATGATAATCGAGGCCGCACAGACGGGAGCGGAGCTTTTGGATGAAACAGTTGGAAATGGATATCGGCTTGTCTTAAGTGCAGCACGCTACAATGAGGAATTTGGCGGAAGAATCTTTGTGGAGTATGCAGAAGGTGTAAAGGCGGTCGTTCAATATATGAAGCGTCACAGCGATTCCTTTTTGCGGATACAGGATGATCGAAAGGGAGCAGGTATTCTACAGAATATCCGCCAGATTTTCCGTCTGCTGGTGCCTTATATTGAAAACATGATTTGCTTTATTCCGTTCTTTATGTTGAATAACAGGGCAGCAGATAGCACATATTTCAGCAAGTTGGATTTCTATCTTTTGTATGTGATTCTATTTGCGATTGTGTATGGACAACAGCAGGCAATTTTTTCGGCACTATTAGCGATAGCGGGTTATTGCTTCCGACAGATGTATGACAAGACTGGCTTTGAGGTTTTGATGGATTACAGCACCTATGTATGGATGGCGCAGCTGTTCATTGTCGGTATGCCCGTCGGATATATGAAGGACCAGATTCGATATATTCGTGCTCAGGACGATGAGCAGATCCATTATCTAAATGGACAGCTCGGCGATATTGCGGATATCAATGACAGCAATGTGCGTATGAAGCACACCTTTGAGCGGCAGATTGTAAATCAGAAGGATAGTCTGGGAAAGATTTATGAAATTACATCGCAGCTGGACCAAAGAGAACCTGAGGAGGTGCTCTTCTATGCGGTACAAGTGCTGTCAAAGCTGATGGAGACACAGGATGCCGCTATTTATACGGTGGCAAACCGCGATTATGCCAGACTCTTTTCCTTTACATCTCCGACGGCAAAGCGGCTTGGAAAATCCATTCGCTACTCCGATATGGAGGACATGGTAACAGAACTGAGAGAGCATCGTGTCTACATTAATAAAACGATGGACAATCGCTATCCGCTTATGGCATACGCCATTTATTCAGAGGAAGCCATGCAGACCATATTGATGCTGTGGGGACTTCCGTGGGAGCGCATGAATTTGGCAGAGGCCAATCGTCTGACCGTAGTCGGATATCTGATTCAGAATGCAGTTGTAAGAGCGAATCGATATCTGGAAGCGCTGCACACAAGACGTTATGTCGAGGATAGCGATATTCTGGGACAGGATGCATTCAAACAGTTGGTAACAGCGTTTTTTGATGCGAGAAGACATGGGCTTACGGAGTGTACGCTGTTAAAGATTCAGCATACGGCTGAAAACTTTAAGGAGACAGCGGAACAGCTTGAGAAAAAGCTGCGACAGACCGACTATTTTGGTGTGTTAGCAGATGGCCTTTATGTGCTGCTTCCAAACACCGATGAGGAAGGTGCCGTCGGAGTCATCGAGCGTTTTAAAGGCTTTGGATTTGAAAGTTCGGTCGTAAATGGGGAGGTAATCGGAGAATGACAAGGGCAGAGAAACTTTTTGTTATAATATGGATTATCAATCTCATTATCGCCGTAGTGTATTTTTTGTGTGGAACATTTCTTTATGTTCCGGCGATGAAGCGAAAGGACAAGGACAAAGAGGAATACCTTCATGACAGTCCGAAGGCATTTTTGATTCGCATGATTATCATGATTTTATGCCCGGTTGTCGGTCCACTGTATTTCTTTTCGGTAAATCTGGTGTTTCGCACAATTTTTCGACAGGAAGTCGATTTGGCAGATGTGGTTTTCAGTAAGGAGCGCGTCAAGCAGCACTTAAAAGCTGATGAAGACCGAGAGCGAAATCTTGTCCCGATGGAGGAAGCACTCGCCGTCAGTGACAAGAAAAATCTTCGAATGCTGATGTTAAATGTAATTAGAGGTGATCTGAAAAGTTCACTGGAATCCATTGCACTGGCATTAAACAGTGCGGATTCGGAGACGTCGCATTATGCGGCATCTGTCCTTCGAGACGAACTGAATGATTTTCGTGTTCATGTGCAGGATTTGTATATGGATATGAAAGCGGAAGAGCAGGAGCAGACCGAGGCAGAGACGCTTTTAATTGATTCAATGAATCCCATTTTGCGCCAGAAGGTCTTTACCGGGATGGAGCAGGTAAAGTTTGTGCATATCATGGATGAGGCAGCACAGTCGCTTTATCAGAAAAATCCGTCTTGTATGACACCAAAACGGTATGAGGCGGTATGCTTGCAGCTAATTGAGCAAAAAGAATTTGAAAAGGCTGGTGTGTGGTGTGAGAGACTAGCGCAGATGTATCCTGATGAACTAGTCTCCTATACTTGTCAACTCAAGCTTTTCTTTATGGAGAATGACAGAGAGCATTTCTTTGAGGTACTCAATAAGCTAAAAAAATCTGATGTTATCATTGATAACGAAACGCTTGAGTTGATTCGAGTATTTAGTTAATGATTCAAACGAAATCGTTAGCTCATTATTTAAATGAAATAGTTGGTTAATCATTTCGAAGGAATCCAAATGGGATGAACTATAACAGAGAAAGAAGGTGAGAAAAATGTCGATGACAATATTAACAGTTTTTCAGATTATGCAGTCGCTTGCTGCATATAGCTTTGTCATGCTATTTTTGCCGTGGGTATTTTTAAGAAAGCACTTGGCCCACTTTGAACTCTCAGAAAGAATCATCGGCTATTTTCTTGCCGGAAATTTTTATCTTATTTATCTTGTTTTTTTGCTCCAGTTTCTTCATATTTCCAATTTGATTACTTTGTGGATTGGAACACTGTTTCCATTTTTTGTCCGAGCATGGAGAAGAAAGAAGTTTGCAGCTGTAAAACATCAAGCAGAATCTTTTTTCAGCTTTTTTCTGCATGTCTTAAGAGGAGAAATTGGAGTAAAAACGCTGATTTTGACAAACTGTCGCAAGTTGTTTGAACGATATGGAAGAAAAACAGGAAGAAATTTGCGAAAATGGCTGCCAGATTTGTTGCTGACAGGCGTGGTGATGGCTGGTGTTTTTTATGTATATGGTTCGAATACAGCAACCGTATTTGGCTATAAAGCATCGGATGTCCCTGTTCATAACCTTTGGATTAATAATATGAGCAATAATGAAATTTTTTCAAAGGGTGTGTATCCATATGGATTTCATTGTGTAATTTATTATTTGCACACTGCATTTGGAATAAAGACATATATTTTGCTTCGCGTATTTTGTGTGGTTCAGACATTGTTTATCCATTTGGCACTTTTGGTATCACTAAAGGTAATCAGCAAGAATCGCATTGCTCCATATATAGGAACTGCGGCCTATGTGTTTTTAAATGTATTCAGTGATGCCTCACATGCCAGATTTGCGGCTGCGCTTCCACAGGAATATGGAATGATGTTTATCTTTCCGGCAGCAGTTATGGCGATGCGCTTTTTTCAAGAATATAAGTCTACTCCCAAGACAGAAAAAGCGCGTTACCGGGGCTATCTGTTAGCCTTTGTGATTAGCTTTTCGCTGACATTAACGGTTCATTTTTATAATACAATTCCGGCAGGAGTGTTGTGTGTCGGCATTGCATTTGGCTTCTTTTTGATGTTCTTTCGTTGGCGATATTTCTGGCGGATTATGCTGGCAGGAATTATCAGTATCGTTGTGGCTGTGCTTCCGATGGCAGTGGGTGTGGCAACCGGACATCAGCTGGAGGGATCACTTTACTGGGCGCTTGGCGTTATAAATGGTGAAAAAAGTGACACAGATCAGGATAGCGGCGATAAGGTTACTCAAGTTGTCGATAAAAATGGAAATATGATTACGATTGTAGGTGAAGTAGATGAGGAGACGCTTCAAAAAATTGTAAATGGCTATGAGGAAGAAACCGGAGAAAGCAGCGAAGCAGGTTCTAATTTTTCACAAAATGGGGTGAGTCAGAACGGAGGAGAAAACTCGCAGCAGGGAACAAGTCAACCAGAACAGCCGTCTAAAATAAAGCGAATTCTTCAAGTCCTAAAATCAAAATGCAGGATTATTTTGGGACAAATTCAGCTCTACTGCACAAATAAAAACAGGAATGCAGCAATAGCGATGGTCGCATCAATTTTACTGTTGAATCTCGTAGGAGCAGTGTTGTTGCTCATGAAAAAAATAAAGTATGGAAGTGTTTTGCTGTCAATTGGAATCTACATGCTTTTTATGTGTGTCATGCAGGCACTTGCAGAATTGGGGCTTCCCGAAATTATGCAGGCTTCACGTTTGTGTATCTTTTTTTGCTATTCTCTTGGTTTTGTGTGGGGAATGCTTGCGGATGTGGGTATTTGCGCTGTGATAAAGCTGTTCCAGCTGTTTTTCAAAAAGCAGTGGATTTATACAGTGGTGCCGTTGGGGGTACTAGTAGCAAGTACGGTTACAGCAGTGGCTGAAAATTGGATACGTACACCGATCAAAACTGGTGCGCTGGAGACAAATGAGGCCATTACTTGTCTCACCAATATTATACATGAAAATAAAGACTTAAACTGGACAATTGTATCTGCAAATGATGAACGCCAGATGATTTCAGATTTTGGATGGCATTATGAGATAATCATATTTTTGAGGCAGCAAAAGGATTTGAAACAAAATTCTGTTATTACGATACCAACAGAGTATGTGTACTTTTTTATTGAAAAACAGCCAGTAAATTATGCGGATACAGCAGGATCAGGAGTTACGTTGAGGCGAGTATCAAAAATGGGTGCATCACAACCAGTTAGTACGCTGTCAGGAATTTATCCGTATTCTGGTCAAGACCGTTGGGGGACTATGTCGCACATGTATTATTGGGCGCAGGCATTTAAGAAACTGTACCCGCAGGAGATGGAGGTCTACTATGAGTCAACTGATTTTGTATGCTATCGTCTGCACCAGAATGTAAACAGTCTTTATAATCTGGCGATTGATTACGGATATAACAATCCACAAGAGAACGACAGTGATTCGGATACAGATGTAACCTTAATTTTGGAAACACAGTCCGATACAGACAGTAAGGAGGAATTGAATGGTTTCGCGCAGGAATTACGCCGCTATTACGATTATTATGGCGATCGTCTTTTTTCTATTTCAACTTCTGAACATGGCGAAGGCAAGCTGGAATAATTATCAGACGAATACATTTGCACAAGATACAGAAGCGCTGCCAGACCGTTCAAGTGTTTATCAGGCGGGGCAACAAACGTCTGGGGAAAACGATGAAAATTGGGTGGATGGTGTGTCCTGCGCCCCTATCGTCTGTATTGGAGGAAATGAAGATGGTTCATTTGGCGAACTTCTTCGTGACTGGGGATTTTACATGAAGCGAAGTGTGAGCGTCTATGAGTCCGTTTCAGATTACGAGACAGTGTATGAAAAAGAGGCAGAAGATATAGAACAACCTCAGTTTCTCCTAATTGATACCAATGTTATTGACTGGAACAGCAAAAATACATTAAAGGAAATTCAGTTCCTTCAAAGCTGCGCAGATGCGGGGATTCATTTGATATTTGGCAATCTCCCAGAAGTTTCTGTGATAAAGAAATACAAAGCACTTCGGGAATTATTGGGGATCGCGTCTGTTCGGCAGGAAAGTATAACGGTCGAGGGCATTCATCTATATGAGGGACTTTTGCTTGGTGGCGAGGTTATTTATCAGCCACAGACAGAGGAAGAAGAAAAGCGTCAGGATATGGAACTGGCATTTCCTTGGTATAATCTTTCGAGTGGAACAAAGGTATACATGAAAGGAATGCTTGATCAGGAAATGGTTGATGTACAGGAGCAGCCTGTTTTGATCTGGCGTAAAAGCACTGGAAATGCATTTGTGTTTGCAGTCAATGGAGATTATATGAAAGGAGCCTCAGGACTAGGACTTCTAACCGGAATGCTTTGCCAGACACAAGACTACACACTTTATCCAGTAGTGAATGCGCAGAATTTTGTATTTGCTGGATATCCTGCGCTGGCAGAGGAAAATTCCGATACGCTTCAATCACTTTATAGTCAGACAATGAGCGGTGTGTTTCGCGATATTATCTGGCCTTCCGTTTCGGTAATCAGCCACAGAACATCACTTGGCATTAGCAGTATGATTGCGGTGCAGTATGACTATAGCGATGATGTCTGGCCAAAGACGCAGGAGATTTCTTACTATATGGAATCCATGAAGGCGATCAGAGCAGAAATGGGGTATTCTGCTGTCAGTATGTCCGATACCGATATTGTAGAAAAGTTGATTCAGGATGAAGCATTCTGGAACGAAGCACTTCCAACGTATCGGTTTTCGTCGTTGTACCAGGGGACACGCTCGGATGACGAAGTAGATACGGCATTAGAAAGTTCATTACTATCGGATATTTGTACGGTTGTGGAACCGATAAAGGATACCAGTGATCTAATTGGATATGTCAATGAGCATGTCACGAGGCAACGCGCCTTGATTGACGGCTATGAGCATACCTACAGTCAGGATTTTGCCATTCGAAGCATTGAGACGGCTCTTGGTTATACCAGTATTCTGACGGATATTGAAAGAGTTGCATATCCGCAATCGGAGACAGACGCATGGGAGAATCTGTCAAAGGAATTAATGGCAAATACAACGACTTATTGGAAACCGTTTTCTGCATTTGAAGGGACTACGCTTTCACAGAGTGATGCGCATATCCGAAACTTTTTGGCGATGAGCTACACAGAGAAAAAGACAGGTTCTTGTATCAAAGTGAATATAAAAGGTGCAGGTTTTTCAGTGTGGTTTGTATTAAAGCTGGAAGAAGGAGAACTGGTCACGCAGGTAGAAGGCGGAAGTGTGTCTAAGATTGAAAAAGGAGCATGGCTCATCGAAGCAGATCAAAGTCAGATTGAAATAAATCTTGATCAATCCAGCAAACCGTTTTATTATGAATAAAAAAGAATAATATAAGCGAAAAGGCTGATAAGAGCAAAAAGAATGAAGTATGCAGCAGTTGATAAAAAGCGCTGGCAGAAAGGAGAATGCGAATGAGAGTATGTATTGTGGCAGAGGGATGTTATCCATTTGTGGTAGGCGGTGTCTCAAGCTGGATTCACAGCATGATTCGTCTATTTCCTAAAACAGAATTTATCATACTGGCGATAGCTGCGAACCGCACGCAGCGCGGAAAATATGCATATGAGCTGCCAGAGAATGTTTCCGAGGTCTATGAGGTTTACTTGCAGGACGTAGACTGGGGAAAGAAGCGAAGAAAACGCTTTCGCTTGAACAAAGAACAATACCATGCCCTTCGCAGTCTGATATTGGATCAGGATATTGAATGGAATGTATTGTTCGATCTTTTCCAGAATCATTCAGTTTCGTTAAATGATCTATTGATGGGAGAGGACTTTTTAAATGCGGTAACCGAGTGCTATCGCATTAAATACAGCCAGATTGTTTTTTCTGATTTCCTTTGGACAATGCGCTCTATTTATCTTCCACTCTTTCTGACAATGGGAATGGAAATTCCAAAGGCCGATTTGTATCACTGTGTTGCGACTGGATATGCGGGCGTGCTAGGCAGCATGGCAAAGCATAAATATGGGTGTCGTCTTCTGATTTCGGAACATGGCATTTATACGAGAGAGCGCGAGGAAGAGTTAATCAAGGCAAAATGGGTCACTGGCGTTTATAAAAATATCTGGATTGATCAGTTTCGTAAAATGTCGCGGTTGGCCTATCAGGAGAGCAGTCTTGTCACGAGTTTGTTTGAGCAGGCAAGGCAATTACAGATTGAACTAGGTTGTCCATCAGAAAAAACAGCAGTCACACCTAATGGCATTCGGGTAGAAAATTTGCAAAATCTGGCGGGAAAGCAGCCGGAGGATGAGGGAAAGATTAATATCGGGGCGGTTCTTCGTGTTACACCGATCAAGGATGTAAAGACCATGATTCAGGCTTTTGGATTTGCAAAGCAGCGTGAACCACGTTTAAAAATGTGGATTATGGGGCCGTGGGATGAGGATGAAGCATATGCAAATGAGTGCTTTGAGTTGGCACAGTCGCTTGGTGTGGGCGATATTGAATTTACTGGACGTATCAACATCAAGGATTATTTGGGACGCATGGACATGACTATTTTGACAAGCGTCAGCGAAGGACAGCCGCTCACCATTTTGGAAAGCTATGCGGCCCATAAGCCTGTCATCGCAACGGATGTTGGCAACTGCTATGGCTTGATTTACGGGGAAAGTGATGATTTTGGTCAAGCAGGAATTCTTACTCACATCATGAATGTGGAGGAGATTGCGCAGGCAATGGTCGAGATGGCACAGAAAAAAGAGATGCGTCTTTCAATGGGAGAAAATGGCTGCCGTCGCGTCATGGCAAAATATCGCGTGGAATATATGCAGAAAACCTACTGGGAAATTTATCGCGATTTTGCAGAAAATATGAAATTGGAATGGAACGAAGCCCCAGTAACAATTCCTTCATAAAAGGGCAGTAAAATAAAAAATGGTTGTAAAGAAAAAACATAAGAGGAGGTGAGAAAATGGCAGGAATCGGAGTACGACTCAATAATCTGTTTCAGAAAAATACGCTGACAACCGATCTGCTTGGATTTTTTTACAGCACAGTAGTTACTGTAGCACCGATGTTTGTGGTCATTATCAATCTGGTGCTTATGGAATATTTTCTTGATTTTTCGTCGCTTGGCTATGCGGATCGAGAACTGTTTTCCTGTACGGTATTGTATACGTTTATTTTTTCCCTTCTGACTTCATCGCCGTTTAATGCGGTGCTGTCAAGATACGTGTCCGATGTAATCTATCAGGAGCGTTATCAGGACATTCTTCCATGCTATTATCTTGGCATGATTTTTAATGTGACCCTGAGCTGTCTTCTGGGTATCCCATTTTGTCTGTGGGAGCACTTTGTGGGCGGCGTTTCCGTGGGGTATGTGTTTGCTGGATTTTGGGCATATATCAGTCTTGTATTTGTCTTTTATGCGATGATTTATCTGTCCATTTGTAAGGATTACCAGCGAATTGCGCAGTACTATGGGGCAGGTATGCTGCTTGCATTTTTCACATCACTTTTTCTTCGCTTTAAATTGCACTGGGGAATTCCGCAAAGCATGCTTGCCGCATTAGATGTTGGATTTTTTCTCACGGCGGTGCTGGAAAATGCGTTGATAAAGCGATATTTTCGGGAGAATAGCAATCGATACAAGCCGATTCTTGGGTATTTTAAGAAATATTGGCAGCTTGTCATCACCAACTTTTTCTATATACTCGGCATGTACGTTCATAACTTCGTTTTCTGGACAGACAAAGATATGAATATGATTGTGGTAAAGAGCTTTGTTTGCAATCAACCGTATGATATGGCATCGTGCCTCGCAATGTTTACGAATATTTCCGCAACAATCATTTTCATTGCCCGCGTGGAGATGTATTTTCATGAAAAGTATAAGCTCTATTCTGATGCGGTTACAGGTGGGCGAGATGCAGATATTCAAAATACAAAGCGGCGAATGTTTCGGCAGCTGTCAAATGAGCTGATGACATTAGCACGTATTCAGTTTATTATATCTGTTGTCATTTATCTTGTATGCATGATAATTCTTCCGAGCGTGGGAATTTCCAGCATGACGATGAAAATCTATCCGTCACTTGCGGTTGGATATTTTATTTTGTTTTTGATGTATTCTGCGATCATTTTCTTGTATTATTTTAATGATCTGACAGGTGCAGTCTGGACATCCACCATTTTTTTATTAGTGACACTAGTCGGAAGCATTTTGTCAATGCGATTGCCTGTGATTTGGTACGGAACTGGTGTGATCGCCGGATCCTTTGCCGGGTGGACGGTTGCGTACCTTAGACTGCGATGGATTGAGAAACATATGGATGCCCATGTATTTTGTGTGGGCGATCTGATTCCGAGAGGAAAAGGAAAACGACCTTCTGGGAAAGTATTTGACAGACGACTGGGAATCTCAGAGATTCAAAGAAAGGAGAACACATGAAAATTGCAATTTTGGTAAAAACAGGGCTAATCATAACGGGAATCATCGTCATGGCTTTAACATTTCTTCTGCATTCGGCCAAAAAACTTACCGTGAATCTGGCGGTTGCATGGGAGGCGATCGGTATCGGTCTGGTACTGGTAGGCGCAGTTCCTCTTTTTTCAAGCTGGTGCGATTTGCTGGCGAGAGGAACGATGGTTGCGATGTTTCTGGTCGGTGGACTTACCATATGGGGGGGGGCTTTGAATTAAGTATTTTGATCTCGTCACTGGCCATGAAAAATCAGGAACTGGCGATGCAGGTCTCTCTTTTAAATCAGGAAAACGAACGAATTCTTGAAGAACTTTGCAAGCTGACAGGAAAGAGTCGAAGAGAACTGTAAAGAATTGCAAAAAGCGAAAGAGAGCAGAGGCGATTGTATCGTTCACAAGATCATAAGATCAAGATGAGAAACTATACAAAGACACAGAGGGAGAGACACAGGAAAAAATGAGAAAACAAAAAATACTCTTTGTGATTAATACACTGGGGCGAGCAGGGGCAGAGTCAGCATTACTTTCGCTGCTTTCGGTGCTGGATCCATCTCAATACGACATTTCCCTGTATGTCATTATGGCGCAGGGAGAGATGAGAGCAGAACTTCCTACATATGTGAAGTTATGCAATCCTCAGTTTGAGGATGAGTCAGTGCTGACAAAGGCAGGGCGCAAAAAAATGATCCACACTGTTTTTCAGAATTTTTTGCGAAACGGTCATTTGATTTCCAAGAGCCGATATCTGCTTCGTACGGCATTTTCTATATGCCGCAGTAAAAAAATATCGGCTGACAAATTGTTGTGGAGAGTCATGTCAGATGGAAGTTATCGATTTGGGCAAACCTTTGATTTAGCAGTTGCCTATCTGGAGGGCGCATCCACCTACTATGTAGCGGATCATGTCAGGGCAAAGAAAAAAGCAGCTTTTGTACATATTGATTATGAAAACTCTGGTTATACACCAGCCATGGACCGGGATTGCTATGAAAAGATGGATGCGATATTTACCGTGTCTGATGAGGTGCGGATGCATTTCTTAAATTGCTACCCAGCGTATCGTGATAAGACAATGGTATTTCATAATATCATTGATCCGAAAAAGATAAAAAGGCTTGCGTGCGAAGGAACTGGATTTGAGGATCAATATGATGGACTGAGGATTTTGACGGTTGGGCGGTTGACTTATCAGAAGGCATATGACATTGCCATAGAGGCGATGAAGTTAGTAAAGGATGCGGGCTGTCGGGCAAGATGGTATGTGCTTGGAGAGGGAGATGAGCACAGAATGCTTGAGCGAAAGATTGAGCATCTTGGTCTGAATGACGATTTTTTGCTGCTTGGTGCAAAAGAAAATCCATATCCGTATTATGCGAATGCAGATCTTTATGTACATGCAACCAGATTTGAGGGGAAGAGCATTGCGATTCAGGAAGCACAGACGCTAGGGTGTCCGGTGATTGCCTCTGATTGCAATGGAAACCGGGAGCAGATTGAGAACAAAAAGGATGGGCTTTTGTGTGAATTAACGCCGCAGGCAATCGCGGACAGTATTTTATTTCTGACAAACAATCCAGAAATTCGAAAAGCCTATGCGTCTGCTGCAAAGGAAAAAGAAAGTCAGCAGAAAACGGATACCGATCAGCTTCTAAAATTGTTGAAATAAGTTCTTTCAATGATTAAAATAAATTGTGGAAACGATTTGAATGCGTTTTGGATTAGAGATACAAGCGCAAGTTTTATGAATTATGAAAAATGCAGAGGGACAAGAGATGGATGAGAAGGAATTGCTGGTAATCATTCCGGCTTACAACGAAGAAAAAAATATCGGCTCTGTATTGGACGAGCTGGGAAAGCCTGAAATAGCAAAAATAGCAGATGTTCTGATCATGAATGATGCGTCATCGGACAGTACAAATTGGGTGGCGAAGGCACGCGGTCATGCGGTTGTCACACATGTATTTAATCTGGGATATGGAAGCGGTATTCAATTGGGGTATAAATATGCGATCCGAAGAGGTTATAAGTATGTAATTCAGATGGATGCAGATGGACAGCATGATGTGTGTAATGTTCCCGTGATTTACGATCGCTTGCGGACAAAGGATGAAGATGGGCGCTATCCAGATATTGTGCTAGGAGCCCGTTTTCTGGAGGAAAGTGGAAATTTTGAGGTATCCGCGGCAAAACAGTTGGCATTTCGCTTGTTTCGCTTTATGATTCGAATTGCAGCTGGAAGAAAGATTGCCGATCCGACAACGGGACTCCAGGGCCTTAGCCGAAAGGCTGTGCTGTACTATTCACAGTACAATCATTTTGATGACAAATATCCAGATACCAACATGATTATGCAGATGATTCTTCTGAAATTTAAGGTTGTGGAAATTCCAGCGGTCATGCATATGCGAAAGAGTGGAAAGAGTATGCATTCTGGCTTGAAGCCAATCTGGTATATGCTTCGGATGTTCTTCTCGGTTCTGGCAGTTGTTTTCCGTTGCAATGTACTCAAAATTGATGAGAATGCCGGACTGAGGGGGGATGGCAGAGAGGAGGTGCAGGAGGCTGTAGATTGCAGCAAACGATATGAAGATAAAGAGTCTATTTCGCAATAGTTTTTTTAGCCTTTTGTCCCAGCTTGTTCTGCTCCTTTTTGGATTTTTAAGCCAGCGTGCTATGAATCTATACATGGGAACCGAGCTTGTGGGCATGAATGGCGTTATCTCAAACGTGATTTTAATGTTGTCTGTGACGGAGCTTGGCGTCTCTACTGCGATTGTCTATCATTTGTACAGTGCACTGGTAAGCCGGGATGAACGGCAGATTGCAGCGCTGATGAATTTGTATCGGAAGGCCTACTATGTGTTTGCTGCTGTACTGATGGTGCTTGGACTGGCATTGATTCCATTTGTCCATTTGTTTATGACAAATAATAGCTATTCAGTTGGCTATATCCGTGTGCTGTATCTTTTATGGCTGCTTCGATCGGTGCTGTCCTATCTGCTTTCTTATAAAAAATCGTTGCTCATTGCCGATCAGAATGAATATATTGTCAGTGTCACTACGATACTCGCAAATATAATTGGGTATTCCGCAATCATTCTTTTTGTCAGTATCACGAGGCGGTATCTTCCGGCACTGATTACTGGAATTATTGGAGACACCCTCTTAAATATTTGGGTTAGCTGGTATACAGACAAAAAATATCCATTCCTTCGCCGTTATCGAAAGGAAAAGGCAGGAAGCGAAACGATTCAAAAAATTACACATGATATCAAAAATATTTTTATATCCAGACTCTCTCAAAATCTTTTAAATGGAACCGATAATCTGATTATATCTGGTTTTATTAATGTGGCAACGGTTGGCATATTCAGCAATTATGGCCTAATTACACGCTCGGTTGGCAATATCATCCGCGCATTAGCAACGAGTATCCAGCCAGGAGTCGGAAATCTTTTTGTGGAGGGAGATCATGAACAAAAATATCGTGTTCTCAGGCAGATGACATTTTTGTTTTTCCTTATAGTAGCCGTTGCTGCATGTGGATTGTATGTGATGATTGATCCGTTTGTTGAGGATATCTGGCTGGGAAAGGCGTTTGGCTGGGATCGGGCATCTGTATTTTTATCCGTCACAGGATGCGTTCTTTTGGGAATTGGTCAGCCGATTGCTGTTGTGATGGCAGTGAGCGGATTGTTTCACAGAGAAAAGACGCTCTCAGTTCTTTCATCTGTGGTAAATCTGATTGTTTCCATTGCGCTTGTTATTCCGTTTGGCACAGCTGGTGTATTGTTAGGAACGTGTCTGGCATATTTAATTCAGATTGGATATCGCATTTATGTTTTCTTTCATGAATACGTGAAAATGGATGAAAAGCGATATCTGCTTGATTTGCTGGAGTATGGCATTCTCATGATCGTGGAAGTTATTTTGACAAAGCAGGTGGTGGGGCTGGTATATCGTCAGTCGCTGTCAACTTTCCTTATTGGAGTGGGAATTTGTATATTGATCCCCATGGTATTTAACGTTGCCATCTTTTACAGAAGTAGCCGATTCAAAAGTATCAAGCAGCTAGTTTCCGAATCAAGGCCATAATTTTCCAGACAACGGGGCGGAGCGGGCGAAAATGAAGCCACAAACCGGACAGAAGGCGGTAAAGTGGATTATGTACATCAATAAAATGACCATTTCGGATAATTCCCACTAGCTTTCCGAGAACCTGATCTGGGCGCAGAGGCCCTTCAATTTCGGTCTGGTTATCGCCAACTATGTAAAAAGAATTGTCAGTGATTTTCCAAATGCGATGAAGAACGAGAATACTGTTATCGCGACGATACAAAGCCACATCACCACGCTTGAGAGAAGAAAAATCAACACGTTCAATGCAGGCTTCATCACGTCCTGAAATAAAAAGCGGATGCATGCTGGTACCTTGTGGTTTGATTCGAATGGTATTGCCTTGTTCAAGTAGTTGTTCGATATTCAATGTAAAAGAAGAATCAAAAGAATGGTCGAAGGAAGAATCGGTTATCGGTCCCGATTTGTTGTTGCGTAAGTGGTTCATATGATGGCGCCTCCTGTGGAATCATGAACTGTAACTATATCATATAGTATATCATAAATGAATGAAAAATGGGAATTGACATCTTGATGGAAGATAGTGTAACTTTACTTGGGGATTGGCAGACAAGAGTTCTCATAAGCATGCTTCTTCCACAAAAGCATGCCAAATACACCGTTCTTGAATGGACGGACTTACGCTTGCTTGTATTACATCTACATACTTTCCATTCTTTTTGCTGGTTCGTTTTTCCCAGTTAATTAGATCCTTTATTCTCAGTTCTTCCTTCTCATTTTTCTCTTTGGGCGTTCTCTTTAATAAATCTTTTATCTTTCCTTCGTTTTTTTCAATTTTGGGGATTACTTTTTCTGTAAAGTATTGTTTACTGTTATAAAATCATAAGGACGAAAACCCAGAGGATTGCCTCTGGGATGAAGTCCGCCGTGCGAT
>CAVFYJ010000064.1:0-19763 GCA_963626545.1 Acetatifactor sp.
TGTTCGCAAACTCATAAAGAAAGGGGCTAAATCCAAGTCTGATGAAATCATCGAAGCCATCAAAGGCTACACTATTGAAACAGATCAGGCTAAAAAACTAGAGCTTGCCCGGGGGCATCTGAAATATCTCGATGATATGATTACCCAGACCGAAGTGGAACTCTATGTCCGCATCAAGCCTTATTACGAGTTCGTGGAGTTTGTCAGTACCATGCCCGGCATGACAGAGTTAAGTTCCACGATTGTTCTTGCAGAAACAGGCGTTGATATGGATATTTTTGACGATGCAAAACATCTGTGTTCCTGGTGCGGACTTTCTCCTGCCAACAATGAATCCGCTGGTAAGAAAAAGTCTGTCCGAATTGCCAAAGCAGGCGATTACCTGAAACCAATGATGGTTCAATGTGCTCTTGCTGCAATCAAGAGTAAAAAACAGCCTTATTTTGCAATCAAATATGGCCGAATCAAAAAGCGACGCGGACACAAAAAGGCAATCATTGCCATTGCAAGAATGATGATGGTCTGTATTTACCACATGGTTTCAGAAAAGAAGCCCTTTACCCCTACTGACTATGAGGAATTGATGAACCCTCAGAATCATGTAGAGCGTGTTATCCTGAATGAGAACAATGTTTTTGCTTACCTTGAAAGCCTTGGTTACGATAGCTCTAAGTTAGTGAAACGCAACGATAACTAACATTTTTTTCTGTTTTCTATACTTGTAAAAACGGGGTTCTATGAACCCTTATATAAGTGCGCCCAAAAATCTACTTTATTTTTCACTCTTGTTCTCCTTCTTATTTTTGTTTTTTGATTTTTGATGTTTGTTAAGTTTGTTAAACTTGTTAAATCTTCGTTTTATAACAACCTCTCAGCGAGGCTTATTATTGAGTTATTATTGAGCTAACTTTCTGTTTTTCCCTCTTGATTTCATTTTGTGAAAATAGGTTTCCTTGTTTCCCTTTTGGCTCTTTATTCTTTGACAGCTCCCATTACAACGCCCTTTACGAAGTACTTCTGTAAGAATGGGTAAACAAGCAGAATCGGAAGTGCTCCGATAAATACCTGTGCTGCCTTGATCGTTCTCTCAGACATCATCGCTGCGGAGGTCGGATCCATGGACAGATCCTGCTGATTGCCCTGTACAACGATAACCTGAAGGAAGGATGCAAGCGGATAGTTCTTGGTATCGGACATGTAAAGGATTCCGGTGAACCACTCGTTCCAGTTTCCTACCATGATGAACAGTCCGACCGTTGCAAGTCCTGCCTTTGACAATGGCAGATAAATCTTACGAAATACGGTGAAGAAGCTCGCGCCGTCAATTCTTGCTGCTTCCTCGAGTGCCTTTGGAATGGTGCGGAAGAAGTTCATGATCAAAATCATGTTGTAGCAGCTGAATGCACCAGGAAGAATGTATACCCAGAAGCTGTTCTTAAGTCCTAAGGAGGAATTGATTAAGTAGGACGGAATCAAGCCGCCGCCAAACAGCATTGTGAATACGAAAAACCACATAACTGCTGTTCTTCCCTTGAAATCTCTTGACAGCGCGTAGCCTGCCATCGTGATGACTGCCATGCTCACTGCGGTTCCCACTGCGGTACGTGCGAATGAAATCATCAGTGAACGAACGAAATTATGATTCTGGAAGGTTTTCTGGTATGCCATGACAGTAAAGTCGATTGGCCAGAAGGTAACTCTTCCACTATTTGCTGCTGCCTTTCCACTTAAGGAGATCGCAAAGAGGTTTAAAAGTGGGAGGAAGCATAAAAGCGCTAATGTACATAAAAAGATGGTGTTAAAGACAACAAATATTTTTCTGCTGACAGATGCCTTGCGCATGATCGTTCCCCCTTTCTTAGAATATCCGGTAACCGGCAAATTTGTATGCCAGCTTGTACGCAACTGCGGTTAAGAATAGGCTGACGCCCGATTTGAATAATCCAACTGCGGTACCGAAGCTATACTGTCCATTGACAAGTGACTGACGATATACATAGGTATCAATGATATCACCTGTGCTGTAGGTCAGTGGTGAATACAGGTTGAAGATCTGATCGAATCCGGCATTTAATACGTTTCCAAGGCTAAGTGTTGCCATAACGATTACCATCGGAAGGATGCACGGGATTGTGACATAAAGTGTCTGCTTCCAACGACCTGCACCGTCGATCTCTGCGGCTTCATATAAGCTCTGATCAATGTTGGAAATCGCTGCTAAGTAAACGATCATTCCAAATCCGAAGCCCTTCCACAGATCGGAGATTACGACGATCTGGCGGAACATTCCGGCGTTTCCAAGGAAGAAAATCGGATCCATTCCGAAGACCTTCTGTAAAAACATGTTTATGATACCATCCATACCGAGGATATCACGAAGCATTCCGGCTACGGTTACCCAAGAAAGGAAGTGTGGCAGATAAACAAGTGTCTGGATGCCTTTCTTGAGACCCATGTTATGTACTTCATTCAGAAGCAGTGCAACGATGATCGGGAAGATCAGTCCGAGTACCATCTTTGATACTGCGATGATGAAAGTATTTATGATTGCCTGATAGGATTCTCTGAATTCAAAGATCTGCTTGAAGTTGTCCAGACCGACGAACTCGGAACCCGTGATGCCCAGCCACGGCTTGTAATTCTGGAATGCCATGACCAGACCGCCCATTGGTGCATAATTGAAAATCAATGCTAGAATGATGGCCGGAAGAAGCATAACATACATCGGCCAGCTGCGCTTTACTTCTTTTTTGATTCTTTGAGCAAGCGGCTGGTTGTTTTTCGGCACTCTTTTGGTGGTGTTGTTCTTGCCCATTTGGTTCCCCTTTCTTTGCTCTCGTATTTTGTTACAATTAGTATAGCAAAATGTCTTATTCTTTTATGCACCTTTATTTTTGTTTTACGTCCCCTTTTTTTACCTATTTTAGAATTTTTTAATAAAAAAGAGGAACCCAAGGGCGGATTCCTCTCATTTTGCTGGTTGTTTGGTACTCTGTTTTTACTTTAAGGGCGGTTTTGTGTACAGATTTATAGTGAGTGCGACCCGGTAGGTTTACGAAGGGGGCTTCGCCTCACCCACCGTTTACGTTACGAGCATTTAGCCGCGCAATGTGTTTTCATCAAGTGTCCATACGCTACCATCGTCAAAGGTAAGTGTGATGGCGGTAGCTGTTGGGTCAGAAGATGCCTTCACGCTGATGATATGCTTCGTTGCACCCGCTTCCTCTGCCGGGTATGGTGCCAGTACTGTCACGATACGAACTGCACTACCAGTCGCTTTTGTATCAACACATGGTACCGCACGGTACATGCCCTGCTTTGTTCCGGTTGCAATAAAGCCCTGCCACTCTGGTGTCTCCTGACCAGTAATTACAGTTGTATCACCTGCTGACCAAGCCATGTCTGCGTCGGCAAAGCGGATGTGATCCGCAGTCTGCTCTTCCACGGTACTGTCGATATGCCACAAAACATTCCAAGTATGAGCAGTTGCTGCATTCTGAGTGTCTAATAAGCGGTCAACCGCAATAAGGATTGGATGCTTTTTATCACGATAGAAGAAAATGGAACGCTCGTGAACAGGTGATTTGTCCTGCTCTTCGCCATAGCCTTCATCATAGGCGCTCTTTGCGTAGTCCCATGTTTGTGAGAAATGAGTGTCCAGATTGGATTTTTTCTTGATATCTTCTTCCTTCCACTCGTAGGTCTTTCTGCGATTCTGATCCTGTCCATCCACGCGCACGGTGTTATGCGATCTTGTTGACAGCACATATTTTCTCATCTCGGACTCATCGTAAGCATAGTTTCCGCCTTCGGTCAGAAGAAACTTTCCATTTGCATAGAGAAGAACAGACAGTTTATCCTCGTGCTGATGTGCTTTTCCAAACGGTGCTGCATCCATGAGTACCCACGCATCGTCCTTCTCCCAACCGGTACGAAGTGCTGCAAAACCAGACCACGGCATGGCGGCAGAGGTGTACTCTGGCTTTCCAGTCTCATCGCCTTCAGTAATCCATTTTGCCCGCTCGTCGTTTGGAAGAATTCTCTTTCTCACTTCATAGGAGCCCTTTACATCTCGTCTGCATCCATCGTTTACATCTGGTGTCGTGCCATCTGGCATCATCAATTTGATGTCAAGCTCACATGCTCTGGACAGTTTCTCAAGAAGTGTTGCCGGAACGGTTTTGCCAAACTTATAGGCAACTTCGATGAAACGCTGATAGTTATTGATAACAACATCGTGATAATTTGTCGTCAGCTCATACTGGAAGCCATCTGGATAAATCTGGCGGTCTAACTCTTCCTCAAGGCTTTCGAGTGCCTGCTTCAACCACTGCTCTGACTTTTTAAACTGCGGATACAAAATTCCAATCTGACCAAGACCGTTCATCTCCATGATCAGCCAGTTACCAGTCATATGATTCTTGCTGAGGCGCTCGCCATGCTCGTAAACGGACTTGTACCAGTCAATTAAAAGATCATCAGTAAAGGCTGGAGTCTTATAAAACGTAAACAAGATGTATGGCCAGTTCGCGCCCATACGGATACCGCACTCAATGGTACGCCAGCACTTAGTCAGATAACCCACGCAGTCTGCGTCTGGGCGCACGGCCTGCTTAAACCAGGAATCCATCAGCTCTGCCGCTGCATAGGCAAGCTTTTCGTTTTTCGTTTTGTTGTACTCGTGTGCCAAAAGCTTGATGTCGTTATGGCGGCTTAGCTGCCAAGTCCACTCTTTGTAGCCGTTGTAGGTCGGATTGGCCTCCCAGTCGACTAGATTATCTTTTCCATACTCACATGGAACACCGACAGATACGAGGGTATGATTGCAAATTCGCTCTACAGCCTCAGCATCGGTTTCGCCCGGAAGCTTGTAGATGTTTTCCGGGATTTCATATGGAATTTCAAAGAAACGATCGGCATCAAGTGTCTGACGGATGTAAGAAGCCATCGCTTTTCTTGCGTTTTGGTAATCGTGGCTAGTTTTTACTGCTGCCTTTACGGCTTCCATTCCTGGGTAATCCAGATTCAGACACTCGTTAAAGAAGGTCTCGTCGCTCAGAAGTGGGCCTTGTTGTTTTTTATCCATTGCATTTTCCTGCTTTCTTTTTGTATTGGAGTTGGATGCAAATGCATCTCTTTCGCACAGTTTGTGTTACATACAGCATACCTGAAATCGAGACATTTTACAATGGGCAACGGTGGTGCGGTATGGTTACCCGGTATGATTATGAAAAGGGCAAGAATGACCTCCCGGAAGTTTTACGAAGGGGGTTTCGGCGAAGTGTTTGCAAACTTTCCACGCATAGACAGGCTGATTGTGCTTTTCTCTATCCTGCACCGCAATCACAGTATCGACGGTAACATCAAGTCCTGCTTCTTCTTTTACTTCTTTGATTATGTTATCATGTACCGATACATCTACATCAACCCAGCCACCCGGAAGGGACCATGTGCCATTCTTCTCTTTTACAAGAAGGATTTTTCCATCCTGAAATACAGCGGCACGCGTATCAAGTTTTGGCGTCTGATAACCAGTTTCGTTACAGAAAAGAGTCGTTACTTTTTCTTTTGAAATGCCGGATTTGCGACTGATCATCTCTGCTGCAATCTCACGAATCTGCTCATAACGCTCTCTGTCATAGACATCCTTCCCGTATGTAAGACCTGCCTGCGCAATAGCCTGTAACTTTACTGCCCAATCTAGCCATGGGCTTGTTTGTGATGCATTTAAGTTCTCATTCTTGTTATTTTCGTTTTGCATGCTTGTTTCCTCCTAATGCTTCATCTCCATTTTCTTTCATTTTCTGTGTTTATTCCCTATCGTTTTTCGGCTGTTTACTTTTCCTGCACTTTATCTTTAAACTCGCTGCGATATGCCTGCATTCCAAATGCAATGACGATCGCACAAATTACCCATGTGACTGGCTCACAAACACAGACTGCCAAATAGCCAACTGTTGATACAATCCACAAAGCAAAAATGATCTTTCCGATGAGTTCTAACGCACTACAGAAAAGTGGCCAGAATGCATAACCCATTCCCTGAAGTACACTTCTTACAATAACAAGAAATGCCATCGGCGGTATCATCGGAATGCTAATACGAAGATACTGTACTGCACATCGGATCACTTCTTTTTCAGTGCTTCCTGTCAAAAGTTTTACGGCTGCCGGTGCTGCGGTAAATACAAAGATGACAGCAACAATCCACCAGATTCCATATAAAAGCATTGCCGTCCACATACCTTTTTTAATACGACTGCCTTTTCCTGCTCCAAAGTTTTGGCTGGAGTAGGTTGCCGCACTTGTGCCAAGCGCCAATCCTGGAACATAGAACAATTCTGCAAGACGGCGGCCTCCTGTCTGCGCGGCAATATACACACTTCCGAGTGCATTGATACTGCTCTGAAGTACCACGCTTCCAATATTATAAATCGCACTCATAAGAGCCATGCTAAGTCCATTTTTCAACATTTCAAGGACAAAGGAACGCTCCGTCTTCCACTCTTTTTTGCCAAAACGAAGCTGCGGATATTCTTTTGCAATGTAGACAAAGCCAAGTATGGCACTGATTGCCTGTGCCAACACGGTAGCACCCGCTGCACCACCAACTCCAAGGGCCAACGGTCCCATAAATAAGAAGTCTAATCCAATGTTGAGTACGCTACTGAAAAATAAAAGTAACAACGGCGTTACGCTATTTCCTACCGCCTGTAACAATGCTGATTCCATGTTGTAAACCATTGTGAATGGAATTCCAGCTAAGATAACCGTCAGATAAACGAGTGCACCATCTCTTGTCTCGGTTGGTATTTGAAGCAGATCCGCCATTACGCCGCGAAGTAATAAAAATAGAACGGTCATCACCAATGCTGATATGAGTGACAGCGTTACCATCCAACAGACGGAACGCCTCATTTTTCCTTCATCTCCCGCACCAAACTGGCGGCTTACATTGAGTGCAAATCCATTGTTTAATCCAAATGCGAAATTGGTAATCAAACTATATAGCGCCGATGTCGCTCCAATCTGTGCAAGTGCTGCATCTGCAAAAGCGTCTTATACTATAACAAAAGCGACATTATGAGAAAATTTGCTTGGATTTTTAATTTCATATTTCACTTTATATTTGATCACGTGCTTACTATTATGAGGAGAATGGCAGATATGATTTTCAGCAGAAATTACGTTCCAATGGATGAAAGTCGACAGGAACTCATGCAACAGAAATTATCTCTTTTTGACTTTCAAGTAAATGATGGTGACATCCATCAATATCTGACTGGCTATATTCCGTCCCATTGGCATCCACAGCTTGAACTTTTTGTTTTATTAAAGGGCAGTGTGTGCATTGGCATTGGCGATCACTCCTACCTCGTCCATGCTGGCGAAGGCTGTTTTATCAATTCTGGCGTGCTGCACTCCTTCACTGCCGCTGTTCCAACTTCCTGCGCTTATCGCTCGTTTGTCTTTGATGCTGGAATTGTAAGTGGTATGCCCGGTAGTATTTTCGATGTGCGGTATGTGCGACCATTGTTAGAAAGCGACATGACTTTTTATAAATTCGAACAAACTATAGAAAATGAACGATACTTTACACAATTTGATGCCGCATTTAATGCCTGCGTAGAAGAAAATACTGGATTTGAATTTCGTGTACGTGACTGTGTATCTGATATTCTTCTATTCTTAAATGAAAAACTTGCCGTTATTCCCCCTTCGGGGCCCACCATCAGTACACAAGAGCAGCACCTAAAAACAATGCTTGGCTGGATTGATACTCATTTACAGTCCACTGTCACACTTGATGATCTGGCTGCCTGTGCAGCGATTTCTCCACGCGAATGTCAGCGCATTTTTCGGCGTTACCTACATTGCCGCCCGATGGAATATTTGCGACGCAGACGCCTTCTTACCTGTGCCGACCTCCTTCAAAATAGTGATCTTCCTATTACACAGATCGCCTTTGAATATGGTTTTCCAAGCTCCGCGTATTTTTCACGTCAATTTAAACTGCTCGCAGGTTGTACACCGACAGAATACAGAAATCAATCGGAAGCATCTCAATTGTAAACGGGCATGAGGCGTAACCCCCTCTTGACTCTACAATAGATGTAGAGTTTATAATAAGGCGAAGCATTTTAAAACATACAAAGGGGGCTTTCTCATGGAAAAAAATCGTACCACGGGCAGCGTCTTGAAAAACATCCTCTTCTTTTCGCTGCCCTACCTATTCTCTTACTTTCTTCAGACGCTCTACGGCATGGCGGACCTCTTCATCATCGGTCAGTTTGAAGGCGTCGCCGCTACCACAGCCGTCTCGATTGGAAGTCAGGTAATGCACATGCTCACGGTCATGATTGTTGGCCTTGCCATGGGCACCACGGTCAGCATCGCACAGGCAATCGGTGCCAATAAAAAAGACGATGCGGCGGCGGCTACCGGAAATACCGTCACTTTATTTTTGATCTTATCTGTCTGCCTGACTGGCGTACTGTTATGCGTAATCCGTCCGATTACCGTAATCATGTCCGTTCCGGAAGAAGCCGTTTCTGGCACAATCGCGTATCTTACGATCTGCTTTATCGGCATTCCTTTTATCACCGCATATAACATTATCAGCTCCATTTTCCGCGGAATGGGCGATTCGAAAAGCCCGATGTATTTCATCGCCGTTGCCTGCGTGGCAAACATCATTTTGGATTACATCTTTATTGGACTATGCCACTTTGGTCCAGCTGGAGCCGCACTTGGCACCACGGTCTCTCAGGCAATCAGTGTTGTCGTTTCTCTTTTTGCAATTACAAAACGCAAAACAGGAATCGTATTAAAGCCGTCTGATTTTCGCCCGAAGCGCACTGTTTGCGGCACCATCGTAAAGGTCGGCATCCCGATTGCCTGCCAGGATGGTCTGATTCAGATTGCATTTATCATTATTACGATTATTGCGAACAAGCGTGGTCTGACCGATTCCGCTGCTGTCGGCATTGTCGAGAAGATAATCAGCTTCTTGTTTCTGGTTCCATCCTCGATGCTCTCCACTGTTTCTGCTCTAGGTGCTCAAAACATTGGTGCAGGAAAGCCAGAGCGCGCCAAGCTTACGCTTCGCTATGCGATCTTTATCACAGCTGGTTTTGGTCTAATTATAGCGATTCTCATCCAATTTATTGCAGAGCCAGTTGTTGGTCTGTTCACGACAGATAATGGTGTTATCCTCGCGGGAGGCCAGTATCTTCGCGGTTACATATGGGACTGCATGTTTGCCGGAATCCACTTTAGCTTCAGCGGTTATTTCTGTGCATGCCAAAAGTCGATTCTCTCCTTCATTCACAATATTATTGCCATCTCACTGGTGCGTGTTCCGGGCGTGTACTTGACGTCAAAGCTATTTCCGAATACACTATTTCCAATGGGACTGGCGACTGCGACAGGTTCCCTGCTGTCTGTAATCATCTGTGTAATTGCATTTTTGATTCTCACAAGGAAAGAAAAAAGGCATTCGTAAAAATAGGAAAAATATAGGAAACTGCAGAAAGGAAAACAAGCAAAATGCAAGATAAGAGAATGGAAAACCTATTTCGGATCGGTGATGTGGCAAAGCTGTTTCATGTAAGTGTCAGCAGCCTGCGCCACTATGAAAAGCTTGGACTTGTATCGCCGGAATATATCGATCCTGACACGGGATATCGATATTACAGTACACGTCAATTTGAAGTGTTAAATATGCTTCGCTATCTGCGCGTGCTCGACATGCCCCTTCCTGAAATCTCAGAATTTCTGCACAACCGCGATATTGACGTGATCGAAGAAAAGCTCAAACAGCAAAAGGAGGCGGTTATTCAAAAACAGCTTGAGTTCAAACGAATTGAAAAAAAGATCGACAATCGACTGCGCCAGCTTCAGGATGCGAAAAACTCTGAGCTTGACATCATCCGTCTGGTAAATGCACCTGAATGTCGTCTGTTTTGGATGCAGGATTCGCTGACAATACGAAATTTCCTAGATATGGAAGCGCCCATTCAAAAGCTTGAACAGGCGCGAAATGAGGCGGCAGCCGAAGCTACCGCCGAATCCGATCAATCTGTCGAGCCTGCTGTGGAACCCACGATCTTTTTCGGGAAGGTGGGCATCAGCATTTCGATTGAGAATTTAAATCTCGGTCATTTTGATCGTTATGATGGAATTTTTCTTGTGTTAGACCCAGAAGACCGCTTTGCCGGGGAGCCGCTTGTGCTGCCAAAGACACAATGCGTCACGGTGCGTTTCTGTGGCAGTCATGCCGAAGCTCCAATTCGCTATCGCAAACTTCTTGATTATATTCACGAGCGGCAGCTTACGATCATTGGCTTTTCCAGAGAGATCACAATAATCGACTATGGAATCACGAACGACACAAACAAGTTTGTGACAGAAATCAGTATTCCTGTTGTTAGTTAATTTTTTCAATTTTCCGGTGCTTTCTCTACGCTTGCACCGGATTTTTTCTTTGCTAATTTTTGGTTCGCATAAACCTCAAAGAAACGCTTTGTCTCTTTTACAACCACACCGCTAAGTGCAAAGAGTGCAATCATGTTCGGCAATGCCATCAGACCATTGAAAATATCCGCGATTGTCCATACAGCTGCTACGGTCATGTACGGTCCAATAAATACAGCGAGTATGTACAGCCAGCGATAAATCTTAATCTTCTTCTGATCTTTTCCGGTCAGATACTCCAGACAACGCTCACCATAATAATCCCATCCAAGAATTGTGGTAAATGCGAAGAATACAAGACAGATCATCAAAACTGCTGCACAAAATGTATTGGAGAGTGGAAGACCATGCTGGAATGCATAGGTGGTTACCTGAACACCCTCAAGACCTTCGATCTGCCATGCACCTGTGATGACAACAGACAGTCCGGTAAGAGTACAGATGACAATGGTATCAATAAAGGTTCCGGTCATGCTGACAAGACCCTGACGAACTGGCTCCTTTGTCTGCGCTGCCGCTGCTGCAATCGGCGCACTTCCAAGACCTGCCTCATTTGAAAAGATACCTCTTGCAACACCATTCTGCATGGCAACGAGCATACTTCCTACGACACCACCAGTCACTGCCTTCGGGTTAAATGCACTCTGAACGATGGTGACAATTGCCTGCGGCACTTCCTTGATGTTATACAGAACAAGTGCCAATGCAAAAACAAAATAAATAATTGCCATAAATGGAACAACAACCTGGCTGACACTTGCGATTCTCTTTACACCACCGATGATAACAGCGGCCACACAGAATGTTAAAACAAGAGATGCAATGACAACAACCCAAGAATAGGTGCCAAGACCTGGAATCGTAACTGCAAGGGATTTGTCCGGATCAAAGAATCCAACTACTGCACTAGAAATACCATTGACCTGACTGAAGGTTCCGATACCAAACAGACCAACACAGGCACCAAAGAAAGCGAAAATCTTCGCGAGCCATTTCCAGTTCTTTCCCATTCCTTTTTCAATGTAATAGAATGGACCACCAAGGCTGTGACCGTTCTTATCAACGACACGATATTTTACGGCAAGTAAGCCCTCGGAGTACTTTGTTGCCATTCCCAAAAACGCTGCCACAATCATCCAGAAAAGTGCACCTGGACCTCCGGCACAGACAGCTGTTGCCACACCGACGATATTTCCAGTTCCGATTGTCGCACTTAGTGCGGTACAAAGAGCAGCAAAGCTACTGATCTCACCTTCGCCCCCTTCCTCGTTTTGTACCATCCACTTTAAAGCAAGCCCGAGCTTTCGCACCTGCAAAAGCCCGAGCCGAACCGTCAGCAACAGACCGCCTGAAAGGATCAGCACCATTAACGGCACACCCCAGACAAAGTCATCGATTTTCGCCAAAACACTTTGAATTGCACTCCACATGTTTCCTTCTCCCATCTTTTTTGGATTGGCAGCTTTTTTCTGGAAACACAGGATTCAAAAAAAGAATACACGTACTTATTTTCTTTTTGCTCTGTCCTTTTGCCTGAGAGATTCCTACGCTGTCGCGCAATTGCACCTTCGGCCTCCGCTTTCGCGGATGTCTCCAGAGATACGATCCATCTGCAGTTTCTCCCTAAAAAGGTACCTGAGAGTGTTACTCCTTCGGTGGGCCTTCGCCTCTTTCCAGCAGACTTCTTCTCGTTATCACTACTGTGCTTTACTATACCGCAGTAACGTATACTCTGTCAAGAGTAAATCACGTATAAAATCTGTCAAGTATAAAGCAAATATAAAATGAGAAGCCACAAAAAACCACCAGGATAAGTCCTGATGGTTTTCGCTGTCAATTATGGGAGTATCTATCTATTTTTTGTTTTTTACTTGCCGCAGATCTCATCGATCTTCGCTCTTTCTTCCTCGGTAAATGCTGGAGCATTCAACATTCCAATGTTGTCCAGGATCTGAGCTGGTCTGGAAGCACCGATCAGAACGCTTGTGATATCGCCATCACGAAGAATCCATGCCAGTGCCATCTGTGCAAGGCTCTCGCCGCGCTGCTTTGCGATCTCATTTAATGCATTGATCTTTGCGAGTGTCTCCTCGGTGATTGCATTCTCCTTTAAGAATCTTCCATCCGTGCGGATACGGCTGTCCTGCGGAATTCCATGCAGGTAACGATCGGTCAGAAGTCCCTGTGCCAATGGGCAGAAGGTGATAACGCCGATGCCGTTCTTTGCTGCGTAATCCTTTAAGCCATCCTTCTCGATGGTACGATCAAACATAGAATACTTGCGCTGATTGATGATAAATGGAGTACCCATCTCCTTAAAGAGCTTTGCAATCGCAATGGTCTGCTCCTTGTTGTAGTTGGAAATTCCAACGTAAAGAGCCTTTCCACTTCTTACGATACCATCAAGTGCTCTGGCGGTCTCCTCAAGTGGGGTCTCCGGGTCTGGTCTGTGATGATAATAAATATCTACATAGTCAAGGCCCATTCTTTTTAAGCTCTGATCCAGACTAGCAACTAAATACTTCTTGCTGCCCCAGTTTCCATAAGGGCCCTCCCACATATCATAACCAGCCTTTGTGGAGATGACTAACTCATCACGGTATGCACCAAGGCTCTTTTTTAAGATACGTCCAAAGTTCTCCTCTGCCGCACCCGGAACCGGACCGTAATTATTTGCCAGATCAAAATGAGTAATACCGTTGTCAAATGCAGTCTCACACATTGCCATCATGGTGTCGAAGTTTCCGTTTGTTCCAAAATTGTGCCATAATCCGAGTGACACTGCTGGAAGCATTAAACCGCTTGCTCCGCAGCGATTGTACTTCATATTGTCGTATCTTGTCTTTTCTGCGATATACATATCTTTTTTCTCCCTTTCTATTGGTGAATTATGTTATTCAATTCACTTGATTTATTTTCTTTGATCTGTTGATTCTTTGTAGATCCTGTGATACACTCACTTTATCACTTCAAGTTAACTTGAAGTCAAGTGGTTTTTATCAATTTTTGCAATTCTGGAGGTATCCTATGTCACAATCATCGAATAGAAAAGAAAAAGCAACATCTGACCAGCCAACCTACACCATCCGTCAGATCTCCGATCTTTTTAAGCTGCCTGCCTCAACGCTTCGTTACTATGAAGACCTCGGCCTTCTAACCAATGTTACTCACACCGCTTCCGGTGCGCGCATCTACACAAAGCAACACATTGACCGTTTGGGCGGAATCATGTGTTTCAAGCGCACTGGCCTCTCCATTGCCAAGATTCGGCAGTTTTACCACTATGAAGAGGACCTGGCTGGTCATGCACACGACATCAGCCAGATGATGATCGACCACGAGCAGGATATTTTAAGCCAAATCGAAGAATTAAAAAACGATCTGGTGCATATCCGCGAGAAGGTGCGCTATTACACGGCTGTGGAAGATGCGGTAAATAAAAATGAGCCAATTCCCGGTTGGCATGAATTTTTTGCCAATGAGGACAATGAGAGCGAAAATAATGAGGACAATACGAACACTGAAGGCGAAAATTAACAAATCCACCGGTATTAATCTCGTTTGATTTCCTCTACTGTCACGCGGTCTTTGTGCCATCCATTTTGCCAGATCAGCAAATACACATGAAAATCAAGGTCATCCTGTGCAACGGTAAACGGCTCCTCCCGAAATACCTCTGCGCGGATGCCTTTTTTCTTAAGTTCACTCTTCTTTGCCTCTGCCTTTTTGAGCAGTTGATTCAGATTTTTATCTGCTGCTTTGGAAAAGCTGCGGCGCGGATACTTTTTATTTTCTTCCTTTAAGCATTCTGAAATTAGCTGCGTGATTTTTTCATGCTTTTTCTTTTTTAGCATCTTCGCAATCTGCTTTGCAATCACTGGTGTCGGAAAGCCTGCGTACAATCGAAGCAGCTGAATTAGCTCGCGGTCATCTGCCTGCACAGCAAACGCTTCCATCAGCTTGATTGCCTCCGGCGCAACCTCCTTTGGGTCTTCATTTCCCACGCGGTACTGCTTTGGCACCGCCGGATAGCTGCACGAATTCAGCGGTGGAAAATCAGCAAGACTAGCAAGCTGTCTTTCTTTCTCTGTACAATATGCCTCGCCCAAGTAATGATACTTATCACGCAGGATTGCAATCTGGTATTCCAATACGCGAAGATCCTCGTCGCCTTTCATCCAGAAATGACCGATTCCACTGTACTCGTACAAATGGACTTCCAATTCGAGTTGTTTAAAAAAGAGCGTGACAACACACTCTCCCTGCCAGACCGATAACACATAACCGTCACCATCTTTCTGCAGGGATGCGTCCAATTCACCCTCATAATCACTTTGATAGCTTCCCGTCATTTTGACCTGATGAAAGACAAGAAAACTTTCCACTGCATCATTCATCAGATACACAAGACGAAGCGTATCCATTGTTTTTGCCTGATCAAAAGCTTCCGGCAGGATCAGCTCAAACTGATCCTGTGCCAGAAGCTCCTGCAGCATTTCAAATGCATCCATCATTAAGCGTTCGCTCCACCGACAAGCTTTTCCTGATAACGCTTTACCATCTCATCATACTCAGCATCGGTTAACTTCTTCTCGCCTGGGTTCATCGCAAATACACCACCCCACTCGTACTGATCCTTGTACTTTGGAACAAGATGGAAATGCAGATGATGACCGGTATCGCCGTATGCACCATAGTTTACCTTGTCTGGATGGAACAGCTCATGCATTGCCTGTGCAACCTTTGCGATATCCTCCATGTATGCAGCGCGCTCCTCTGCTGTCAGCTCGGTAATCTCGCTCACATGCTTTTTGTGTGCCACGATAACTCTGCCAGGATGGCTCTGCTCTTTGAACAGATATACCTTTGAAGTCTCTAACTCACAGATTTTAATTCCGAAAGCGGCAACCAGCTCGCCCTCCTTGCAATATGCGCAATTCTGATCTTTCATGATTTTATCCTCCTATTTGAATTGTTGATAATCAACTCCTAGCTTTTACTTTTCTTATTATACACGTCAGTTTCTGCTTTTGCAATTACTTTAACAATACACCAATCGCTTCCATCTCCTCTGATGGTGTGATGACTAGCTGTCTGCCTTCAACCTTAGCAGTAATAGCAGTCGGTGCATAAACTTCTGCGATCGTGTTCGGGCAGCCCTCTGGCAGATCAATCACAAGTTTTTCTGGAACCTCACCGTGGAAAACATGTGCCGTAACAAATGCACTTTCATGCGTTCCTTCATAGAGCTTTCCTTCCTCACTCTGTACGCGGACAACTGCCTGCCAGCCAGTCAGATGGCGATCGCTGCTACCCTTATGGCTGTAAATATAGCTATAGCCATCACGGATTGCGGGAGCTACCTTTTTATAGAATGCCATTCCGTCTTCAATGGCCTTCCACTGCTCGTCACTCAACTCGGTCACATCACCTGAGAAGCACATACGTCCCAAAAATGTATTTGCAACCGTGTAGCCGATACGCTTAATGGAATCAGTCTTTCGAATAACGGCCCAAATCTGGCTCTGTCTCGGCAGAATGCTTCTGTGAAGGGATGCTGCAATGACTGGAATTTCCTCGCACTCATGCGCATCGGAGAAGGATGCCATGCTGCACTCACTCATCATCAGTGGCTCTAACTTATGACCGCCAGATGCACAATTTTCCAGAATAATACCCGGAATCTCTTCTTTTACTTTGCGTACAAAATTAACAGATGCCTCACGGTCGCGACGAAGCCCCTCTCCGAGTGACTCTGCGCCATCACAGCCCAGACCGATCGTGTCGTTATAATCCATCTTCATGTAATCAAAGTTATATTTTTTCAGCTGTCCAATTACCTTGTCGGTCAAGTAGGCAATCGCATTCGGATTATTCATATCAAAGAAACGGCGTTCCTTTGTCGTAAGCACTTTTCCGTCACGGTGAAGAAGCAGATCTTCACGTTCAGAATAAACATGAGAATCACGGCCAACATTATCAATTTCAAACCAGATACCTGGCTTCATACCCGCTTTGCGAATATCATCGCTGACTGCACCAAGACCTTCCGGGAAAAGACGATCAGATGGTACATAATCACCCATGCTGCGGCTCCAATGAACACCTTCCTCAACGAACCAGCCACAATCCACGACAAAATATTCCAGACCTTTTCCCTTAACAGCATCGAGAATTCCCTTAATGTTTTCATGAGATGGCAGACCCCATGTGGTGCAATACTCATTAAACAAGATCGGTAGATGCTGCTCGCTTTCCGGTGCTGCATTTACATACTTTTGTGCATACTGAGTCAGTCGCTGGCATGCATAATCGACGGTGCTTCCTGCACGCTCATCGCTACTGCAAACGGTAAGAATCGCCTCTGGTGTGGTGAAAGATTCACCCGGCTGGATGGTCTTCATCCACTGACCAAACTCGCGGTCTGCTAAACCGCCTGAAAATGCCATGCCATCATCTCTGCGATAAAACTCCATCTGCCAAGAACACTCAACCGCTAACTGCGCTGCCCACACAACACCTGCCTTTGTGTCCTCAACTGCACCAAATGGGAAATATCCTTTGACTGGCATAGAACCAATCTGACCATAGCGCGTGGAGTTTACCTGCCAGTATGCCCATGATGGCTCAAGCTGCAAATCCTCTGCGGACTCGGTAACAAGGCGACCTTCCTGACTCCACTTACTGCGGATGCGATGAAGCTTTAGACACTCCGATGCATCGGCTTCCTCGAATGGAGAGATAAGTCCAATGGAGAAGCTTGTCAGCAATTCGAGGGTGGTTGGAGCATCGTCATTATTGATTATAGTGGTTGTGCTGCCCAGCGCATACTCGCCCTTTGTCCATGTCAGTATGTGGACAAAATGATGACCTCTGCCATCTTCAAGCCATGTTTCTATGATTTCTTTCGCGCCTTCGGTTTTATGTACCTGCTTTTCAAAATTGCACGAATCGACTGTCCCGCTGTTTCGCATACTTGTTCCCGGTCCGTATGCACCCGGATAGATGTCATCCAGCAGCTTTACCTGAATCAGGCTATCACCGTGTAAGCACTTACTGTCGAGCATTGCATCCAGTTTTTCTGTTAATTCTTTTTCTTTTTGAACAGGAATTAGTAACAGCTCGATCTGGCTGTCTTCCTTCTCTAACATGTAGTATGCCGCCATATCACCGAGTGTAAAGTGGCTGTATACGGTTGGCTTAATTCCGTTACCCATTGTTTTTTCCTCCTGAGTCTTTTTGAAATAGATGTTAAATACTATTTTCCAAGTTTTATTTCTTATTTTGAGTATAGCAAGATGAAACTATTTTGTCTATCTGAAACAATAAAAAAGCCCCGCTTGCGCGGGGAATACCTTGCAGTCAAACGAAACTGCCATCTGCTTCCAGGGATCATCCCCGCTCATGCGGGGAATACATGAAAACATTATAATCAAAAGCTTATTTTAATGTCTTTCTAATACCTAGTATAAGGCATTACCTCAAAAAGGCAAGTGAAATACTTCGACAAGATTCGACATCATTGTCCAACAATATCAGCTTAATTTTCCCCCACACTTATTCCTCAATTACTCCAATTGCTGTATCCTGCATATTCAATCCCTTTGTGTTTCCTACAAGCAATCCACTTAAACCTGATGCCCTTACATTCTCAAAAGTTACATTTTCAAGCGGCTGTTCTGGCAGACCCATCAAAAAGACAGCTCGTCCTGCTTTTGTAACGCTCTTCACATTTTTAAACGTAATATTTCGTATTACCGCAGTTCCTTCATTCCTTGGTTCGCAAGCTATCTCATCATATTGCTCATGACTATAAAACTGATCAATATAAATTGCTCCACGGAACCACCTGCAATCCCGATGCTCAAGGCTGTTATTTCTATGCTGAATATTCTCATAGGTGATATCTTCGATAACGCCACCTCGTCCTCTCGGTGCTTTGACACTTGCCAAGCTGTATGTATCTTCAAATCTACAAGTTTTCACGAGTACATTGCGAACGCCACCGGACATTTCACTTCCCACTGCCACACCAAAACCATAGCGAAATACACTATTTATAATCTCGATATTTTCCGCCGGAATACCGACAGCACGTCCCTCTGCATCTCGTCCAGATTTAATTGCAATGCAGTCATCCTGACTCTCGATTTCACAGCATGTAACACGTACATTTTTGCATGAATCCGGATCAAATCCGTCTCCGTTTATTAGGTCATACGGCGTGCCATCTGTTGCATATTTATTGCAAATCTTCATATGGTCGAGCAACACATCTGTACAGAAGATCGGATGGACACACCATGCCGGTGACTGGCGAATGATAATATCTCGTATTATGACACCGTCAGTATTACGAAGCACAACCGCGCGGCCTCGAATACCAAGTTTTGCATCATTTTCCAGCTTTCTTAGTATCGTACCGTTTGCATCAATCGTTCCTTTTCCTTCTATTATAATATTTTTCAAGCGCTTACTTGCATCAGCGATATATCCAGTTTGATACCATTCATCCTCAGTGCTGGTATCTCTAATATCGACCGTATTGATCAAGCTTGCATGGCAAAGCTGCTCTTTTCCTTCAAAACGATAACGGTATAGTGGATACTCGTTAAGGTCTGTACTGCCCAAAAGAACTGCGCCTTCTTCCACACAAAAACTCATTTCACTGTGTAAGAAAAGTGCTCCGCTGACAAATATTCCTGCTGGAATAAGGACCTGATCGCCTACACCGCAGGCATCAATCGCTGCCTGAATTGCTTTTGTATTGCATGTTTTTCCGTCTCCGATGGCACCAAATTCAACTACATTGTAAATTTTCATAATTAATTAAGTTCTCCTTCGTTTGCCTGTTCAATTTCAATACTATCAACATCATCCACATTCTCCGAGTTTTGCATGGATACTGCTACTACCTCATCCATGTCCTCAAACTCAGCGCAAATTACTGCTTGCGGCCAGTTTAGGCTTACTTTCACCTGTTTGCCCTTTTCCTTTGCAGCCTCTTCGATACCGATTAGAAGTTCCTTCAATATTTCTCTTGTCAGATAACCGCCACGCCAATGAAACAAAAATGGCTTCTTCTTTTTGGCGGCCTGTGCTGCACGCTTTTTGACTTCTTCCTGTTTGGTAAAAGAAAGTTTCTTTTCTAAATAGTAAAAATGACTGCCATCGGTGCATGGAACATGTTCTGTCATGATAGGCTCATGATCACGGAAAATGGCATCATCACGTGAACTACTCGGTCATAGAATGGCCGAGCATCCAAAGTTTCCCTTGAATGCCGG
>CAVFYJ010000065.1:0-19510 GCA_963626545.1 Acetatifactor sp.
CCATAGCAATCCTCCCTTTAAGGGGTAAACCCTTTTCTATGTATTCCAACTGAAACGATTCCATCAGAAGTTGTAAAATTCTGGATCTGGTTATGTTCCTCATTCAAATATTGCTGATATATCGATGCATACTTTGGATTCAGAATATGTATCTCCTGGTTCGACGATCCTCGTAATCTGGAACCATTATTTTTTTCTTCTATATATTCTCCATCTATTAAAACGGATATTGTTTCAAGAATATGCTGCGTTTTGGGATCCCGATTTGTTAATTCCCCCCGACTATACCCAGAATACACGAGAATATCTTCTGATATCTTTGATAAGCGGTCCACCAAGACCGACAGGTCCTCGACTTGATTCATTGGTTCGCCACCAGTAATCGTAAATCCGTCTATGATATTTGTTGCTTGCACGGAATTAATTAACTGCATAAGTCTGTCAAGCGATATCTCATATTCCGGCTTTGTATTCCAAAGCTCTGGATTACTACATCCCGGACATGCACGATGACATCCACAAAGCCAAATACCTATACGGTTACCTGGCCCCAACACCTTTACCGGATATAAAATTCTTGCTACATTCATGGCTGTTCCTGAACAACGAAATATGCTGCCTGCTCCTGTCTGGTATCAGAAATCACCTTTCCTCCAAGCCCAACTTCATCGCCAAAATTAATAGCAGTTGGTTCATCATTTGATATCTCAACATTATTCACAAACGTTTTATTGGTTCTGCTAAGATTCTTCACAAAAATTTTTCCAGCAACGATTGTAAACTCTGCGTGTTGGCGGCTTACATACATTTTTGTACTCAGATAATCCCTCAAATCTGCTTCTCGTCCAACAATACTCAGCGTTTTATCCATCACTGCCGAATATTCGCCATTAACGGCTGTTAACTTGTATGCAAACGTCTTTTTCCGCACATTCAATGAAGGGGTAGGCAAAATATCTGAGATATCTTCTCCGCACTGTTTACACTTTCTGGCCTGAGGCGCATTTTCAGTTCCACATTCTTCACACAATCTTACAAGAGAAGATGTTCCATTTTCAAATCCCGTTGTAACACCTTCTTCCTCTTTAACCTGTTGAGCTGCACGTTGCTCGGTTTCACTATCAACAACATGCACACCCGTTAGATCCATCTCACACTTTCGGCACTCCAGTGAGGTTGGCCTATTATGTTCACCGCACAAAGGGCATACCTTATATTTTTTTAATTCCATTATTCAATCCTCCGTATAACCTTTTTCTCTGCCGCCTTTTTCTTACGATCCACCGATTTCATTTCTGTAATCTGCGTTCCCTCAGCAACGTCATAATCTGAAACATTAATAATAGAAGCATATTCTGCAGAAGATGGAGAAAGAGCAATTCTATGTTTTACTACAACACCTTTGTTCTTCAATCTCCGCTCAAATTCCGCAAATTCTCCACAAAATGTTTGCATATCCTGCGTAAGCATTTCTGTTTCCTCCGAATTTGGAATTCTATCTTCACGTGCAATTCCACCAAGTTCCATTGAAATCTGTCCATCAGATGAGTATGTAACATTCACAGCAGTTCCTTCATCAAAGTTAAACAGCTCATTGCGAAATTTCTTCCCCGTCTTCTTCTTTACAACCTCTCGTGAACCAATCAGATCATATCCCATCTCAGCCATAACCTTATCAACACATTCACTCACATAAGACTGCTCCTGCCTTCTTACCAAAACATTTTCAAGATATTCAATTTCTTCCTCCATTTCAGCAAATGCTTCTTCGGAGTATGTGAATCTTTTTATAGATTCATTTGCCATAGAGCAAAGCATCTTATATCTGCTATAAGCTTCATTAAACTCTACTTGTTTTTCTTCAAATTCGTGCTTAAACGCCTCAACCTTCTTAAAGATATTCTTTACAGTAATTGAGTCAAAAGAATTCAAATATTCTATTTGATGAATTTTATCAAGCGTAATACTAGCTTTCTTAATTTCTTCGACAATATCCATGGGCAGTTCAGAATCTCTTAGCAATATATTCAACTGATTCTGGAGTCTTGCTTTCGCATTCTCAAAACTGTTATCGGGTACATCTTCCTCAGGAGGAACGTCAAATGACACGTATCCACCAAGATCTTCTGCTATGCTATGTCGAATAGTCAAGGAAACAGTATCACCATTTTGACTTTCATCAGCTACAGCGGCATCAATTTCTTCACGAAGTTTTTGAGTCTGCTTTCTCAAGGCACGTATTTTTGCCAGTTCCTGTTTTTTTTCTTCAAGCGCGTCTTCAGTAATTCTATATTTAACGGAAATCTGAGGCATATTGAACATCAATACAGATCTTATTTGATCCATTTCTATTTTCATTCGATTTAATAAATTTTGTAATCCCTCTTGCTTTTCAGCAACTGATTCGCCTCTGCACTTAAGCAATTCTAACAAAGACATTTGTTTCTGCAGCTCTCCGCTATAAGAAAGAACTTCTTGAAGCAATGCCTGAATTTGCTGTGCGCAAAGTACCGCCTGCTGTTCACAGCGCATTTGACCAAACACTATTTTTTTACCCCAACTACTTAATTCATAAACGGAAATTTTAGGTCCACTCATACAGCAATCCCCCCTTATTCATTCATAGACTCACGCCATTTTTCTATTTCATTCTGTTTTCCAATAGCTATAAGCCACGTCTCTAACTGGAAATCAAGATTTCCATCATAATCTATAAGTCTGTGACACAAAGACTCAAATCGGTCATATGATTCATCCAAAATAGAACGCATATACCCAACTAGTTCTCCTACAGTTCTGAATTTTTCACCATCTAACAGAAACAACTTCTGCCCAGAAAGAGTATAGGCCATAAGGTAATATGTTCTTCTCATATCCGTTCCATTTATTTTTTCAAGTTCATACGAATCTTCAATAGCTGCAGCTACTTTCTTCAATTTTTCATTTTTAGGCTGAACTTGAAGCACATACTGACTTAAAAGTTTCTCTTCCAAGATACTTGCATAATATGAAAATTTAGAATAATCTTTATCCCACAATTTTTCTAAGATATCTCTTCCGAACGCTGGCAAACTTTCAAATATCTGTCCCTTCCAATAAAATCCTTTCAATTTCGGATAAATTTGATAAAGAAGCTTCCAAAAGATGATGTCATCACGACCATTTTCGCGACCAGCTTCTTCTTCCGCTGCCTGACACTTTCTTGCGATATCCTGATTATATGTTCTAAAATGAGACTTGATATGGCCTCTGAACAACTGTTTTTTTCCTTCTTCCCAGTTTTTCGCAAATGCAGATACAAGCTGGGCTGGATCTGTATATGATTCTCCAAGAAATTGATACACAGGCATCGCACCTTTGCCTGCATTACCTATACCTTCACCAGGAATGACTAGATTTTCTCCATCAAGCCACCTACAAACCTCTTCGTAAGTCCAGCGTCTATTGGGGTTGTTTTTGTTTTTTCTATAGCTGATATCATAGTAAGTTAATGCAGAAATAAAATCCTGCATAAGCGATGTCATGTTATCTGGAAACGGAATTCTCTGAACTGAAACATACTGTTCAATTTCTTCCGGCTGCATATTCGCATATGGAGTGTATCCACAGAATAATTCAAACAATGTTATACCGAAGGAATAGTAGTCAGAGCCTTCATAAAAAATGTTTTTGAAGGTTTCTGGAGCTGAATATTCTGGCGTCATACCTGTCTTCGTCACAAGGATTGTATTATTTCCTTCGACTGCAGAGCTAATACCAAAGTCAATAATAGAAACCGTTTCTCCATCACTATTCAACATAATATTGGATGGTTTCAGATCCTTATGGATTATTCCTGCATTATGAATCGCATGCAGTCCTTCGTTGATATTCGGAATAATTTTTCGTACCAGTTCATCCTCTGAGAATGTTTTACCCTGAAGGCTTCCGTTTTCGTAATATGGCAATATTTCGACAGGAAAACCGTTATACGTTCCGGTCTCATAAAGCTTTGCAACGTAAGGAGAATCAATCTTCAAGAGAGCGTCTATAACTTCCTGTTTAATAGCAAACTGACGTTTATAAATCTTTGCAACATATTGCATTTCCTCATAAGAACAAACGTATAAGTTCGCCTCACCAGAAGCTACTTCCAACTGTCTCGTAATAACATACTTGTCCAATACGGTTGCTCCATCACGCAACAGAG
The DNA here is from genome assembly GCA_963626545.1 of Acetatifactor sp. Lineage (GTDB taxonomy): Bacteria > Bacillota > Clostridia > Lachnospirales > Lachnospiraceae > Anthropogastromicrobium. Next base: position 4,190 of record CAVFYJ010000065.1, read on the forward strand.
ACGCATCAGAAGCCATTATATTGTTTTGACGATTGTATTCTTCTACAATCGCATCATTAATTACAGTCTGTGAAGACTGCTGCAAAACAGGATTTATAACAGTCTTGTTATCCATGATTTGCCCCTCCTTACGCTAAAATCAGATTCAATCTTCTTTCAAAAATTCAACTTCCTTTGCCAAAAGATCTGCAAGCACAATAAGTTCACTTTCGGAAATAGTAATGCCTTTTCCCATTTTTAAATGATCTGGGGACCAAGATCTAAGATCATACTTAGGTTCTGCTCCATTCCAGCTAATACGGTTTAACTCCATATTCCACCCACTAGCAGAAGTAGAGATTACACCTATCTGATTAATAATTTCATATTTCAATTCTTTACCAACCATGATAAATTCCTCCGATTAGTTAACCATTATTCTCCATGCAGGAGCGTTCTTTGTCGCCATAGCTCCACGTTTTTCTAATTTACCCTGCATGTTGTATCTCGCGACAATAGTCTCAAAAGATATCTTTTTATCCTCATCATACAGTACCCAAACAATACCTGATGTGTTGCGATTATCAATACAGGTAAATCCGTTTGCCGTAAGCTCCCGAATCAGTCCAACAGAACTTTTTAAACTTATTGTGGCCTTTACCTCAGTTTTACAACAAGCCGCCTCTTTCATGCGTTTACATTCTGCTGCTTCCTGCTCTGATTGAATATATTTCTGTTCTTTGCACTTAACTTCTTCAGTTTTACATTTTTCTGCTTCAGTAACTTTAACCTTCTTATTGCAATCTTCAATCGCATTCTTAATAAAGACAAGAAGTTTTTCACCCTCAACTTCTGGATTCTTGTACCATTCTGCAGACCATACACGGTACATGTTCCATCCCATGCTCTTTAGAACAGAGCCTCTAAGACGGTCACGATCTCTTGCCGTTCTAGAAGACACATAAGAATAACCATCACATTCGATACCAGCCACAAACTGCGAAACAATATCAGAAGGATGCGCAACAGCAATGTCAATCTTGTATCCAGAGCAGCCAATATACTGACTCACTTTATACCCATGCTCTTTTAAGAACTGTGCTACCGCATCAACAAAATCATCAGGTTTTGCGTTAGTTCTTGCTACTGCAAGTGTTGCCTCATCATTCATTGCGAATTTAATATAAGACTGAAGCATGCGGACACCTTCCGATTTTGTTCTGCTAAGATCTATGTCAGAAGGAAGAATAGAACTAACAAGTTTAACATTTATTTTGGCACGAGTGATTGCAACATTTAATCGGCGCTCACCGCCCTGAACACCAAGGGGACCAAATCTCATTGTCATCGGTTTATTATTTGCCTTTTGTTCCTTAGTTTTTGCATACCCAACGCTAAAGATAATTGTGTCGCGTTCATCACCTTGGACATTTTCAAGGTTTTTGATAAAGAATTCGTTTTCTTTTCCTTCAACGAAGAATTCTTCATATTTCGGATTCTTTTCGCGGAATCTTTGTACCTCAAGTGAAATCTTATTCTGCTGCTTTTCACTAAATGCAATGACACCAAGAGAACGTTTTGGATGTCTATCTATATGTTCTTTGATAAGCTGTACAATACGTTCTGCTTCTAGAATATTATAGTTCTTACCGTTTCCTTCGTAATAACCATCTTCGACATATATGAATTCAACACCCGTATCACGTTCACTTTCATTGCTGCTTGGAAAAGTAATCAATTCACCCTTATAAATTTCCTGATTTGAGAAAGCAATCAAATGCTCATGTTTACTTCTATAATGCCAAAGAAGTGTTCTGTTAGGCAAAATATTTGCTGTTTCTTCAAGAATAGAGTCATAAACCTCATCATCGTAACTATCGTTATCATCAAACGCCTCATCACCATTGCCAGTGCTGGATGCGAAGAAACTCGTAGGCGGCAACTGTTTTGTATCACCAGCAATAACGACCTGCTTAGCACGGAAAATCGCACCAATCGCGTCTTGAGGAAAAATCTGCGAAGCCTCATCAAAAATAACCATGTCAAACTGGTATGCTCCCGCTTCAAGGAAATATGCAACTGACAAAGGTGACATCATTAAACAAGGTTTCAATGTAAGCAGTAAATTTGGAATAGACTGAAACAACTTTCTAAGAGGCATTATTTTACGCCTCTTTTCCATTTCATGACGTAAAATACCAAGCTCTGATCCAGCTTGTATTATCTGATTTGTCCTTGGATAAGTATTAATAATTCTGTCTCGAATTTTCTTCTGAGCCAAAGCATACTGTTTCTCATCCATCTTTACAAAACGTTCAATTCTCTGTTCATGTACACGGCGACGGAATTCTTGAACCGTCGGAACCATATCCATAGCCAAACCAATCCACTGACGATAAAAACCTTTTTCAAATGCATCTCGGACATCCGGAATCGAATTATCTGCGGCTGCGATTTTTGCAGTAAAACTTGACAGTCCGTGTTTGTCACATTCTGCACGTGTTTCAACATAATCCAGCCATTTATTCAATTCACCAAATCCATTCAAGCAAGCTTCATAACGATCTGCAACAGTTCGAAGTTCACTCCCAACAAAATCAACATTTTCAAACTGGTTCTGAAAAAATTCAATTTCTGGAGCAGTCTTGGTAATCAGTTCTACCAGTCTCGCACATATTGCAGCAAGATTTTCTCTGCATGCAGTATTATTTGAAATCACAGTCAGCGTCTCATCTGTGACTACATTTCGCTTAGAATTTTTTACAATGTCAACCATAGAGAGATCCTGCTGCAAATTCTCCCAATCTGTATCAGTTCCCACATATCGATTTCCAAACAAGCCTATATTCTGCTGTCCACGACTTTCAATTTCATTCTTGCTTAGCCGGGCATCTTTTGCATTTTCGACCTTAGTAAACAGTTCCTCTGCCGACAATTTTTCGTCAACAGCATATCCATGGATATCTGCAACAATCGAGGAAATTTCTCCTGTGGTTGCAGCATAAGCTTCCAGATTATGAATAATTCCAGTAATCGCAAGTTTTTCTGCATTCCACTGAGGTGCCACCTCGAACAGCAGTTTCTTACACTCAGATACTTTTTCAGGCGAAAGCATTGCAATTGCAACCATTATGTTATCTTTCCAAGTAGCTGAGCATACATATGATACAACAGTATCTGGTACAACAGCATCATCAAACAGTGATTTAACTCTTTTTGCTAGTTCAACACCCTTCTCAATAAATTCCCAATCAGAAACTGCTCCACAATAAAGATCAGCAAAGAGTTCTCTGTTCATCTCATCATTTTCTTCGAACCAAGCCTCATTCTGCACAACAATAGACAAATTTGCAAGAAGTACTGTAATTTCTTTATAGGTAAGAGAGCCTGTTTTCTTTGCACCTTTAAGCTGATCAATGTAAAGTTGCTGCTGACCGCCATTCTTAATGAAGGATTCAATTTGAGGAACTATATTCTCACTTAATGAAGAAGAACGCGCAAAGTCAACCACGAACTTGCTATCAGCAATACTCGTAGCACAATGATCTGCCTTTGTAATAGATATCTGTTCACAGATACGCTTTGCTTCACCCGTAAGTTGCAAACTCTGCGTAATATCACAGATTGCCTGAATTGTATCAACAGGAATATTTCCATACGGAAACAACTCCACTATTTGCATGGCTATTTGCATAGACTTCTGAATTGACTCCCAATCCGTATCAATGCCTTTATATCGAGCCCCCAGAAATGACGTCATTTCCAAAGAGTGAGTTTCAAACCAGGCCTTTTCCTCATTAATATCTTTGATTTGCTGAAGGAGCGCAACAATTTGAATTTCATCAATAGCTTTTCCAACAGATTTCGCGTTCAGACGAACCGTTTTAATATCCTCCCTGTACTTTGCTTTCATCTTGTGGAAAATACCAACGTGTTCAGTCTTAAATCTTGCCAACATTCCATCTACATCAATAGCGAAAACAGACGGTTCCCAATCAACTAACAGCGCACTAGACTTCTCCCGAACAGAGTGTCTAATTCTTATAGCCTCATTAATCATAGGCATAATCGTCGCATTCTTTCTGTAATCAAACCAATCCGCCTCCATATATGGAGCATTTGCGGTCAAAGAAAGAACATTATAAAGCATGGCGATGTTTTCCAATGAGTCACCGCCTGCGTAGCAAAGCAAGGTATAAGCTTCCTGCATAGAATGAAGCAATCCATTAATCTCTGAACAGAGAACGCTTGCACTCTCAATTTCTTTGTCAAGAAATATTCTAATATCTCCTGGCTGCTGATAAATCCAATCGTAATCAGCACAAAAACATTCAGACATTTTGCTTACATCAACATTATAAACATCATCAGTCCAGCCAGCTGCAATATCTTCTTTCGATTGCCGAAGTGACAAAGCACGCTCTTTTGACTCAGGAAGATACACATCAATTTTATTCAATGTTTTATACGAGAACCATGAAGGATGCACATATTGATGGTTCTTTTCAACTATACTAATAAGCGTGTAAAGCTTCATAGCTTTCGCAAAAGTAGCTTCTCCACCAAGACAAACTGTGCTTTCTGCAATCTGGTACTGCTGAACAAATACTTTTAAACTTTCTGCAAGACTTGCCACAATATCCTTATTGGCGATTGCTTTCGAAAACGGTGTCATAGAAAAGTCAACGTTAAAACCAAGATGAGATAATTCATCCGTAACTCGTTTTGTTTTCATTAACCATTCATCTATAGGTGCATCAAGAACAGAGGTATCGAATACTCCTGCGAAAGATTCACATTTCGTACGATATCTCAATTGTTCTTGATATTCATATTTCGCAGTTGAAAGCCTTCGACTGCATATTACTGAATCCAACCATTCCTCAGTGTACAGAGGCAATGCTAATGCACGATGCAGTTCGTCATAACCAGCTTTCATTCCAGCCCATGTATGAGTAAAGGATGTCTGGTAGTTTTTATCTAGTTCAGATGCAAGAGCATTCATTTCACGCAGTTCTTCCGAAAGGTTCCCTGCGGCAGCAGAGAATTCCTGCTTATAAGTCTGTCCCAAGGAAGTTACTTTCGTTTCAAACCATGGATTCTTCGATAATGATCCTTCCAAATTCTGGAGAGCTTTTTCAAAAGCAGAGATACAGTAAAGAAGAGATGCATACTGTTCTTTTGATACTTTCATTGGCGCATCCAAAGAAAACTCAACAACCGAGGCTTTTTCTAATTTCGATAGTTTTCCAAACGCCATATAGATACTATCTCCAAGAGGCTCTATTTTCCGATGAAGCTCATCTGCATAAGTATCCAAGTATTGTCTATCATGGAACAACTCAGTCAACTCTCTCAAAACAGAATCTTCAATGTATTCCGGCTGAAGGCTAAGATTCGCACCAATACTATCAATTATTTCTTTTTTATTTGCTTTATAGTTATGCAGAGACAGACAGAAATCAGCCAAACCAACTTCCGCTAGACGTTTTAATACAACCTGAAGAGCTGCTGCCTTCTCAGATACAAACAGTACTTTCTTTCCATCAGCTAATGCCTCTGCGATAATATTCGTAATTGTCTGGCTCTTGCCGGTTCCAGGAGGTCCCTGCATTACAAAACTAATCCCCATCTTCGAGAGGAGAATCGCTTCTTCCTGGCTGGAGTCGGAATTTACAACTTCATGCCAATCTTTAGGATTCGCTTTATCAAAGTCATAATGTTGAGCTTCAACCGGAATATCTCCAATTGCAGTTCTATCTCCAGCCATAGCACGGAGCACCGGATTATTAATCATCAACTCATGATTGTTATCTAAATCGTGATACATGCTAATTTTAAGAAAAGAAAGCAAGCCAAGACTAACCTCTGGTCTAACTTTCCAACCACGGCGGTCAACAATGTCTTCTATCGTTCTAAGATATTCCGTAAAAGAGTTCTTATTTTCTAACTCAAATGGTGGAAGAGCAATTTTGTATTCTGTATTAAATAGATAATTAAGAGTGGGATTGACTTCGATTTCATCATCACCCTTTGCCAGCGTATATGGTGCATTCAATGACTTGAGGCCTAAATTTACCGGCATCATAAGCAGGGGAGATTTCATCCAAGGAGAGCTATCTCGATCATGTTCTCTCCAGTAAATGAAACCAAAGCACAAATACAAAATATTAGTACCTTGCTCCTCCTTCGCTAATTTTGCTTTCGAACGAAGGTTTTTTAATGTTTTCTCGCGTTCCACAATGGTGCCATCTGTTTTAATATCGCCTCTGGTAACAGGAAGGGAGTATGACAGTGTTTCCAAAAGGGACAGCAAAGAATATGTACGAATATCATTTTCTTTGCTAATAGGCTTTTGAAAAGTCAGTGTTTTCTCAGAAATTGCAAGCAAATTAAACAGGTCTTCAGCGCCTGGTTCCAAAATTTTCAACGTTGAACGCTTTGTCTCTCGGTAATTGATCATTTTATTTCGCTTACCGGTATCCAGCAATTCGCGTTTCCAAAAATCAATTTTTCTATCCAATTCCTGATATGGTATTACTGCATCATTTATTTTTTCCACTTTCATCACCTCTGATAAACTCCCAAATCTTGTTCATGCCGAAAATTTTGACAATACAATTTAATGATACATCCAACCGCAAATAATGTCAACATAAGGTGCCGTCCTCCAGCTCTAACGAGTAAATTTCATTCAGTACTGTTTAAATTTCCTTCCAATATTTGATTCATTTCATCTATCATTTCCTCATCCTTTAATCGAAATTTTAATTCCACTCTGCGCGATGCAACCATGTCAACTGTTCCATCCGCCAAATATACCGGATCACTATACGATTTTCCATTTGCAGTAATAATTTTTCTGAAATCATCAAGTTTTTCTGCTGGTATAATCGAACTATCATCCTTAAGAATATAACTGACAACCTGATATGCTCTTTCCTGAGACAGCTCTAGGCTTGCTAACCAGCTATGACTAATCGCAGTATGCCCCTCTATGATAATTTCTGCTATATAATCTGCAAAACGCTCATCCGACAATACAGAAAAATAGTGCGGAAAAAATTCATCCAAAAACTGTTTACTTTCATCAGTCAACTTGTAATCGTTGATTTCAAATAATAAATCTGAATCAAATGTTATGTTTCCAGTTCTGGGATCTACCGAAACCATCAAATTCGCTTCTTCAAATTCTAGCCGTAAAGCTTCAACCAACTCACTTCTAATTCCTACCAATTTTTCAATCTGATCTTGTTGAGTCTGAAGAACATCTCTTTGAGATTCTAAAATTGTCTGTTGCTCGGCATATTGAGACTCCTTCTCAGCCAATTCTTTTTGTTGTGAATCCATTATAAGTTGTTGCTCTGCATACTGTGATTCCTTCTCAGCTAACTGTTGCTCTTGAGATTCCATAACTAATTTTTGACTTTCAATCTGTTGTCTTTGTTCAGATAACTCCTGTTGCTGTGCTTCCAGCTCTAGTCGTTCTGACTCAATTGTTTTCTTTGATTCCAACATAGAAACCGTCAATATAAGTGCAAACATAAGCATTATTGCAGCCATCATATCGGAATATGACTGCCAATAGGAAATTTCCTCATCTTCACTTCTTTTCTTTCGTTTAAACATAATTTCAATCCTTTAAACAACATATTTAATATGATAATTTTTCTTTAAGTATACATCCATATTATACTGCCAACTAGAAAGATGCTTTTGCCGCAATTGATACCATTCTGGATTGCGAAAAAGAACTTGACGTAAGTCATGATTGTCATAGCTGTTCATTCTATGTTCTACTTTCGTTTCAAAGTTCTCCTTATTATAAACATATGCTGGTCCATTTGCAGTTCCTAAAAACTCAACAATATAACCATCCTCCAATTCCATTACAACAGAATTGCTAGCATAGAAACGTCGTACCGACTGATATTGATACTGCTTCCAAAATTGGCTTCTTTCATCATTTCCAAATGCCTCTGCAATTTTGCATCGATTACTCCAGTCATTAAATTTTTGTATCAAATCATCTGACACACCCTGAATACTATCTAAATGAGCATTATTTTGTTGTATTTTCCTCATAAGAGTTTTCCATACTCTTTGATATTTATCAAGTTCTCTCATACTCATAAAGGAAAGGAAATTTGTAATAAACTGTTTTATCAATTCAAAATTATACCGACTGATTACCTGATCCAATTCCAAATCTGATGTTGCTAAATAATCATCATGATCACAATATGTATAGAACAACCATTCACAATCTCGAGCCAGCTTTGAATTTTTATCAATTCCATAGTATTCTAGCTTATGGCTAATGCTCCCTCTATTCGGATTATTCTTTGTGCATTTTCTTGCCAAGCATGTCAATATATTCGATGCACAAAGAATCTCCGAAAACATCTGTACCGTAAAATGACAATTTAAAATCAATCCTATAAAATCCTTATTTTTCAACAACTGATTTTTCAAGAATACGTTACACTCTTTATTATCGTATTTCTCTTGCCACTCTTTGAAAATAATCTCAAATACTTCTTCACTGCTTCTTAATTCTATTATCGCAAATAATTTATTCATAGCCTTACCATATTGATGCAATTCATCTGCATAATAATTATGCGGAATATATCCAGCAATCATATAAATTTGTTCACGTGATAAAACAAAAGCTTCTTTCTGTATCTTTCTTATTTCCAATTTTGCCAAATACATAATCAAAGCATGAAGTTTTTGATTTTCTTCTATTATGTATTTCTCATTATCTACTTCTGGATGCTGTGACGCAATTTCTTCCTGTACAAGTTTCAATCTTTTTGGAATAAATACATTCATATATCTTTTCCTTCTATCTCTTAATTTTGATTACTCGTTAACTTTTTATCCATCGACTTTAAGTTTTTCGTAAGTGCATCTATTTCTTTCTGAATTTCCCTGAAGGATTTTTCTAAACCGTCATATGCTGCAGAAACAATTGCAGGAACTCTATCTGTCGTCTCATTAACTCTTGCAATTGTTCCACTTAAATGTTTTGCAATATCCGCTAACGATTTATCAAATTCATTAAATGTTGCACCTACAGTCATTGTCATGCTTTCATTAAACAAACTTGCTTGTTTTCCTAGTTCAGCTGCTGCCGACGACAAATCTCCATCAACTAACGTTGATAAATGATTAATCTCTTCTATCTGCGCCTTTGATATTTCAGCTAATTCATCAATGCATTTTTTTGTAAGCTTTGAAAGCTCATCCATATTTTCTGTTAAAGCATTTTCTTGGGCATCCATATATTGGGTCAATTTTTCCGTTTGCTTTTGCAAGTTTCCTGTAAAAATACTGGTCTGCTGCATTGTCTTTTCAGAAAAATCCTGACTCCACAAGACCACTTTACTTTCTATATTTGAAAGAACTCCATCAACCTTCTCAGCCACTTCTAGCACCGATTTCTTTAAAGTTTCTGTGTATTCCGCATTTTTTTTGTTTAATTCTTCTGCACTCTGTGAAATCTCCTTCTGATAATTAGCCAATCGTCCAAGATATTCTTCCTGATTTTTCTGTATTAAAATAGAATTCTCTATTTGCGTTTGTAAGGATTCATATCCCTCTCTTATAGACTTTTGAACCTCCTCTATCGAGGCAATATACGAAGAAATATCTTCTACTATCTTAGATGACAGCTCATTTTCATGATGAACATTATCCGTCATCGTCTTAATTTCCAAAAGAATATTTTTCATATATTGATCATTTGATTTTTGATTTTCACAAGTTTCTTTTAGCACTTGTCCCAATGAATTAAATCCCTCCCCTAGTGAACTGTTCATCTGAGAAACAAAATTATTCACCAGTTCATTCATTCCTTCGACCTGACGATCACTAGATGTTTGAACAAATTGCTCCATCACTAACGTCATTCGTTCGAATTGAGGTATTATTAATTCATTAACTACAGATTGAGATTCATCTTTAAAAGCTTGAAAATCCGAACTAAATTTATTCAATACCGTATCTTGTGACCTTTGATAACTCAGCAATTTTCCAAATCCATCATTCATTACATCTGGACAAACATAATTTCGAAAACATTCCAAAAATTCATTGACACTTTTGTATGCAACTTCCATTCTGCCTCTATAGAAATAGCTAAATGTTAACGAAAATACCATTCCATAAATAGAAGTATGGAATGCTGTTTTTATTCCTTCCATTAAAGGTGTTATGCTCTCCATTATCGCCTCTGATGTTCCTGTATTGAAACTTTGTAAGCCAAATGATAATCCTACAAAAGTTCCTAAAATTCCAAGACCTGTCATTGCCCCTGGAACTAAATTGAACATGTTTTTATGTACAACATCGTCAATGAGTTCTGTATTAATATAATTTTCAATGTCACAATGATAGTCTTCTCCCGACGATCTCTCTAAGCGTTCCATCTCTTCTCTGTATGAGTTAAATTGACGCTTTAATAAAGTATACTGGAAGAAATCTCTCCTATCCTTAACCTCATTCCATAAATACTTTTTATTGCGTTCATATTCACTCACTATAAATTTTCTCGCATTTTTTAATTCCTTTTCTATTTTGGATAATGCATAGAATCGAATCGTGATATTCGCATAAACCAAAAAGACAATTAAAAATAAAGCTATATTTATACCAGCAGTAATAATACTACCATTTTCAAATGAAAAATCATTTAAATATATAAATATTGCCATTGCGACTAGATACCCCAGCCATATTGAGTAATTATAACGTTTCATTTGCCTTCCTCTCCCATTTTTTATTTTCTGCCGTAGCAATAAATTCATTATATACCATTGTCATTACTTTTTCTATGATATATTACTAATATTTTTGTAATTGAGCGAGGATGCTGAACGGCTACAGCAAACCTTATTTTCTCCGCTTAATAATCCTCAAGATAATACCAGTTTTCACTAGAATCCGAATTTGTAACTGCTGGTCTTATTGTCATTACAGTTTTATCATTATTAAATTCAATAGTGTACGTCTTATACTCATCACCATATCTATTGATACCGATTTTATTGCTTCCTGTAATCTTATACTTCCAAGAGTCAACTGTCATATCAAGCCAAGAATGTCCCGTTTCCAGACGGTATTCAACTTCATCATCTGAAAATTCTAATACCTTTAAAATACCTCCATCCGTATCCAACCACGCTTTTTGTAATGTATTCTTTAAGTTTGACTTTCCAATCTCATTTGTAACAAAAAAGATAGCAGCAATAGCAGTAACGACTGCAATCACAACACCCACAATCTTTGTTGACTTTGGTAGTCTCAAAATAGCAGTCTTTTTACTGGTATTATCCTGTGCGCTGTTTACAGCTGCCTGTGAGGCATAAACTACTGCTTGATCATCCGTCTGTATTTTTAATTTCGTGCCACATTTCGGGCATGTTCGACTTTCATCTGGAATAACTTCTTTGCATTTTGGGCAAACTATCATAATGTTTTCTCCCTCCTCATCATTCACTCATAGTCCAAAAGTGTTACACTACAACTTTCAATGTTATAATTCTTATTTACCGATAGCCTGAATGTTGTGGCCTCATCTGGTGCCAACCCTTCTGATCCAGCTGCATATGTCCAATCCGTATCTATCACATTTCCTTCTGAATCCTTAAAAGCACCTTTGACTCGAATATATTTATACATTTTTGACCCGGTATTCTTTACTGTTCCAGTACAAATGATATAGCTACTGTTCTTTGAGACTTTTACATCCTGAATCTTTAAAACATTTGCCCCGCTTTCATAAGATGAATTGGAGAAACTCGAAGAATATGATGAATCGGATGACTTCGATGACCACGAACCACCTTTTTCATAGATGTTTCCATCGTACTTCAAATTTCCATCACTAGTCACTATAATTGTACCCAGTGATGTCTTAAAAGTACCATTAGCGGGATTCCACGAACTCACATCGAAACTCAAATCGGAATCTTTACCAAGATTAACCCATCGCATTATCACGGTATCTCTCCTAGTAACCTTTAATTGATATCTCGCTTTATTTCCGTCATAGCATATATATGTACCAGCAACGGCCGACTTCATTTCTGATTCTGAGGCATATGTTGTTCGCCCTGCCAGAGTTGAAACATGTATGATAAAATATGCCAGCGCCATAGCAACAACTGCACCAATTCCAATACGTATTCTTCTCTTTTTCTTTTCCTTCTCCTTCCTTTTTGCCTCTTGTCGGTTCGCTTCTTCCTGTATTTCCTTTGCTTTTTTATATGATTCCACAAGCTTTATAGATTCTTCGGACGTAGTAAATTTAAATTCATCTGCCTTCCTATTCTTACAGCAAGTACAATATACATTTTCTTGATGGTTAAATTGACCACAGCCACAGATCCATCCTTCTGTACATACAATTGGCTTATATCGGAAATTTTGCCCAAATTTCTCTTTAAGGGCATAGAGCACATCTTTATCTGTACCATACAAATCATATTCTTCCAATTCAAATTTTCTTGAATCTTCCCCCGCATATGAAGCAACAGTTCCATCAGCAAAGCAAATCTGTGCCTCAACCAAATCAAGCTTTCTTATATCCAAATTTGGAAGATTCGCCTTTAATTCTTTGACCTTCGCATTCCTTTCTACTGAAATGTCCTGAATTATCAAGAGAAATGTTTCTTTTCCATTAACCAAAACCACATCTCCAAACGAGTTATAACCTTTTGCATTGAATTTGATTGCTGTAATCGTTCCATAACCCAGATTATCAAATCCAATTGTTGCAACGCAAGTTTCTGCATCTACTGTGACCTGACAAGTAACATTTTGAACATGGGCATTGATATCAATTACCTTTGTGATTGAGTTCATCTCCCCTTACCTCCTCTGTTTTTCTCCAATTTTTTTTATACTAAATCTGCCAGATTCTATCCGGTTTGCTGCTATCTTAACTTCAGAATCTGGCACTGCTCATGGTTCATTATATCTTACATTTTAAGGGGAATGGTCGCCAAAAAAGCGACAATTATATTTTTTCTTCAAGACTTTTCAATCGTATCAAAGATTCGTTATATTGACGTACTGCATTATTGATCAACCACAATTCACGTTCTCCTACACTACCTTCAAGTAGCAAAGAGATATCAACTATCCATCCGGCTAAATTTACAATTTCATTTGTCCATTCATATAAATCATCCGGCACAGAATCTAACTCGGAAAGGAATAGATATCTTTTTCGAACTTCCATTATCCACGTCTTATACTCTTCTTGAATTTTTGTAATACTAGTAGTTTTATTTGTAAGTTCTTTCAAATCAAAAATAAACCGCTCCGCCATAGATATGATTTCTACCAATAATCTTTTATTATCAAGGATAAATTTTTCTCTTGAAACAGATGGTACCTGCATTTTCTTCAACATCAAATACGAAATATTTTTCTTAATATAAATTTCATTGACTACCTGCATGTTGTCATATTCTTTAAAATACATTTTTTTCGCTCTATCATCTCTTGCCCATATTGTATATGCATAATATAGATGCTGGATTAAATCACTTTCATCTTTTCCAAAATAACACCATATTGCATGCGCAGTCTGATTTATAAAGCGCCTTTCTTGTTTCTCACTTGAAAATATATTTTTATTTTTGACAACATTTACTATTTCATGCGTTATCTCCGAAAGCATTGACTCATCTTCTTTTTTATTATCATATAAAACAAATACGCAAATTCTTTTATATTGATTTGTACTTAAAGGTTTAACAGAATATATCGTATATTTCGTTGTTTCTTTATAAATATTCTTCTGTTTATACGGAATATAATCCGCAACCTTAAAGTAAATTGTACCTCCAAGGTTGCTTCTATAAATAGGAGTTTGCTTTTTTTCTGGATATTGTTCATTCCAGATATCCATCATACGCAGGACTTCGTCGTTAATCTTATCTAAGGAAAGATAACCTTTTCGCACCCTGCGCCTTGACATCATAGCACTGCCTATTATTTCTGTAAATAAACTACACTGCTTTCCTATTCCCAATCTGGACACTTCATCTGCTGCCGAAGATGCCATAATCGCAATTCCTCTGCCCACAAATGAACGGATTGTGTCCGTTAATGTCATCTGTTTCGAGCCTTCTATCTGAAAGTCACCAGAATAACAACAATCCAGAATAATCAGTTTACTCTTACATTTCAGTTTGCTAAAATAATTTAATAAACTGTTTAATTCTATGCTTGTATCACTAAAAACCAAATTCTGTCTTTTTCCATGACCCGAATAATAGAAGATAAGTGTATCGTCTGCGGAAATCACTTTTGAAAAACTTTTAAGAGTAACTGCCAATTCCTTTGCCCTGATATTTCCTTGTTGCCCAAGTGTACAAATATTCTCCTCATCTACCATAAGCCCCTGTACTAGTGATTTTTTCATAAAAAGGAAATCATTTTCATAAGTTGGCAAATTTACAGCATTCATCTTACTATAATCTCCAACCGCTGCTAAAACAGCGTATATTCTGCCTTCTGTAAACAGATCTTTTTCACTATCTATTTCATCTTTTCCCCTCAGCATTCTACATTTTTCCTCCAAGTATTGGTTGTTTAAACGCAAGCAAAGCATAATTAATTACATCAATATCATATACTTTTCTTTCGATAAAATATCTTACAATTAAGTCGCCCTTATTCCCCGGAGATAATGCATAGCCTGCTTTTTCTAAAAGTTCCACCGTTTCGTCCATATCCAACTTTAGTGCAATCGCCAATGCCAACACCGTATTTTTCCTTGTGTGATAGATTGGATTACTTCTTATTTTCGAAAACAATTTTCTATCAATATTTGCTCTTTTATAAACATCCGATTCTGACAATCCCACTTCTCGAATTTTACGAAACAGCATCTCTTGAAATGATTCCCCTAATTCACTCATTAACTCTTCTATATTTTTGGCATCCCTATCCGTAAACTCAGCTGTCTTTATTATATCCTGTTCCGCGTTCTTCTCATTACTAGCTTTATCATATTTCTGGAAGTAATTTTCTTCTATATATTTATCCAAATTTTTTATTATGTCACTCAACCAATTCATACATTACTTCTCCCTTTTGAATTTGTTCTAAATTTCAAAATACTTTTTAATTTTCTCAAAAAATGCAAGCACTCCACAATGTAAGGGGGGCTGGCACTCTTACATACCCACAATGAAGGATGGAAAACCAGCCGTGTGACAACATGCAAGTGGAAGCTGTATCTGGAGTCAGATATTCCATGCTGCGTCAATAACTCGGTCATAGAATGGCCGAGCATGCAAAGTTTTCCTTGAATGCCGG
>CAVFYJ010000066.1:0-5981 GCA_963626545.1 Acetatifactor sp.
CATGGGACCAGAGGAATTCCCAGCACTTGCAGGCTTAAAGGGAAAGAGCCTTATTACAACTGATGGCACAACACTTCTCGGTGCTGACGATAAGGCCGGTGTTGCTGAGATTATGACGATGGCAGCCTTTTTCTTAGCACATCCAGAGGTAAAGCATGGCGATATCTGTATCGCATTTACACCAGATGAGGAAGTGGGCAATGGTGTTGAGTACTTTGATGTACCAGGCTTTGGTGCTGACTTTGCGTATACCGTAGATGGTGGTGCTGTTGCGGAGATCGAGTATGAGAATTTTAATGCAGCAAATCTGCGTGTTGAGGTGCAGGGCTACGGCATTCATCCAGGAAGTGCAAAGGGCAAGATGAAGAATTCTATCCGCATGGCAATGGAATTTGAGCAGATGCTGACCGTATTTGACAATCCGGAATATACCGATGGCTATGAGGGCTTCCATCATCTGGGTGGTATTGAGGGTGATGCCGAGCATACTACCATGCATTATATTGTGCGTGATCACGATGCGAAAAAGCTGGATCAGAAATTAGCCGAGATTGATAAGGCAGCCGAGTATTTAAATTTCAAGTACGAAAAAGGATCCTTTACGGTCGTACGTCTTGGCTCTTATCAGAATATGAAGGAGATGATCTTACCACATATGCATCTGATTGAGAATGCAAAGGAAGCAATGAAGGAGCTTGGATTAAATCCGAAGAGCGTACCGATTCGTGGCGGCACAGATGGTGCAAGACTTTCCTTTATGGGACTTCCGTGCCCGAACCTCTGCACTGGCGGAGCAAATTATCACGGTCGCTTTGAGTATGCATGCATCGAGGAAATGGAGCAGTGTGTTGAAATTTTAAAGAAGATTGTAGAGAAGTACGCTGTGAAAGGTGTATAATATTACCTTTCAATGTCACCTTTTTCAGTAAGTAAATGAATAAAGTAATAAAGTGAGGAATTTTGAATGATAACAAAGCAATTTAGCAGGCCGAGTGCAAAGACGGCTCTGTCCGATGAGCTTTTGATGAAGGTGGAGCAGCCGGCTCGCTATCTTGGAAATGAGGTCAATGCGGCAAATAAGGACAAGTCAAAGGCAGAGGTGTCCTTTTGTATGTGCTTCCCAGATGTCTATGAGATTGGTATGTCCCATTTAGGTATCCAGATTTTGTACGATATGTTCAATCGTTGGGAGGACACATACTGTGACCGCGTGTATTCTCCTTGGACGGATCTGGACAAAATTATGCGTGAGCAGAAGATCGCCCTGTTTGCTGTGGAGTCTCAGGAGCCAGTAAAGAGTTTTGATTTTCTGGGCATTACGTTACAGTATGAGATGTGCTATACGAATATTTTGCAGGTTCTTGATTTGAGTGGTATCCCGCTTCGAAGCTGTGACCGCGACAAGACCGATCCGTTTGTGATCGGCGGTGGCCCATGTACGTACAATCCAGAGCCGATTGCGCCGTTCTTTGACCTGTTCTATATGGGAGAGGGTGAGACACAGTATCGTGCTTTATTGGACTTATATAAAAAGTGGCGCGCAGAGGGTGGTTCCAGAGAAGAGTTTTTGCATGAGGCGGCAAAGATTCCGGGTATCTATGTGCCTTCCTTATATAATGTAACGTACAAAGAAGACGGTACCATTGATGCAATGACACCGATCTATGACGATGTGCCAAAGACGGTTCGCAAGGAGATTGTACTGGATATGACGAATGCGGTGTATCCGGAGCGTCCATTGGTGCCACATATTCGTGCCGTACAGGATCGTGTGGTACTAGAGATTCAGCGAGGCTGCATCAGAGGATGTCGTTTCTGTCAGGCGGGTATGGTATACCGCCCAGTGCGTGAGCGTGATGTAGAGCGATTAAAGAAGCTTGCCATCACAATGCTTCAAAACACGGGATACGATGAGATTTCTTTAAGCTCTCTTAGTTCAAGTGATTACTCAAAGCTTCCGGAGCTGGTAAACTTCTTGATTGATGAGTGTAACAGAAGAAAGATTAACATTTCTTTGCCCTCACTTCGTATTGATGCCTTTTCACTCGATGTTATGAGCAAGGTACAGGATGTCAAAAAGAGCAGCTTAACCTTTGCACCGGAGGCTGGTACCCAGCGTCTTCGTGATGTTATCAATAAGGGATTAACAGAAGAAGTGATTCTACAGGGTGCCAGAGAGGCCTTTGAGGGCGGTTGGAGTCATGTAAAGCTGTATTTTATGCTTGGTCTTCCAACGGAGACAGAAGCCGATATGAAGGGCATTCCGGAGCTTGCTGAGCGCATGGCAGAGGCTTACTATGAGATTCCAAAGGAAAGACGAAACGGAAAGTGTCAGATCACAATGAGTACGTCCTTCTTTGTACCAAAGCCGTGTACCCCATTCCAGTGGGCGAAAATGTACTCACCGGAGGATTATCTGGGCCGCGCGAAGATTGTGAATCATACGATGAAGGAGCAGCATAACCAGAAGAGTCTCAAATACAACTGGCATGAGGCGTATGTAACGGTTCTTGAGGGTGTATTGGCGCGTGGTGACCGTAAGGTAGCCGATGCGATCGAGACTGCTTATCATATGGGTGCGTTGTATGATGCGTGGGGTGAGACATTCCACTATGAGATCTGGACTGCTGCTTTTGAAAAGTGTGGTCTTTCAATTGATTTCTATAATACACGAGAGCGCAGCTTAGATGAAATATTCCCATGGGATTTCATTGACACGGGTGTGACAAAGGCATTTTATAAGAGAGAATGGGAGCATGCAATGCAGGAGAAGATTACGCCGAATTGCCGCCAGTCCTGTTCTGGCTGTGGAGCAAAGCGTTTTGGAGGAGGTGTCTGCTTTGAAAATCAGAATTCAGTTTGCTAAATACGGAAAGATGATCTACATCGGACATCTTGATATCATGCGCTATTTCCAGAAGGCGCTGCGCCGTGCGGATGTTGATCTGGCCTATACACAGGGCTTTAACCCGCATCCGATTCTGTCGTTTGCGGCACCGCTTGGTGTGGGCATTACAAGCTGTGGCGAGTACGCCGATCTTGAAGTCCATTCGAGTGGTTCGACACAGGAGATGTTAGCTCGCTTAAATGCAGCGATGGTTCCTGGTATGGAGATCATGGATTATCGTGTTCTTCCAGATGATGCAAAAAATGCAATGAGCTGTGTGGCAGCGGCGGATTACTGTTTGACTTTCCGAGAGGGAAAGACACCGCTTGAGACGTTTGGCATGACTTCTGCAGCGTATTTAAAGGGCTTTGAGGAATTTTTGCAGCAGGAATCCATTGTCATTATTAAGGAAACAAAGAAGGGTACCCGCGAGATGGATATCCGTCCGCTTGTCTATGACTATTGCTTAAAAGAGCAGAGTGAGACAGGGGATGGCCCAGCTATTTTCCTTCAGGTATCAACTGGAAGTACCGACAATTTAAAGCCAGAGCTTGTCTTAAAGGCGTATCACGAGCAGGCTGGACTAGCCTGGGAGCCGGGCAATATCGCAATTTGCCGTCTGGAAACGTATACAAATACGGCAGTTTCCACACCGGAGAATCCACAGTCCCCGCATTTTGTACCGCTTCGCGAGATGGGAAGCGTACTATGAGCCGCCGATTACTTTCCATGCAGGGAGACCGTGTGTTAACGGCACTCTGGGAGGATGGACGAATCCTTGAATGTAGTGTAGACGAGCGCGTACCGGCATTCTTAGGACGAATCTATCTGGCTAAGGTGGATCATATCGTAAACAGTATCGGCGGTGCATTCCTATCAGCAGGTGATCAAAAGCTGTATTACTCGTTAAAGGGGAATCCACTTCCCGTATTTGTTTCATGCAAGCGTGAGGGAATGGTTACGCAGGGCGATGAGATTGTCGTGCAGGTAACAAAGGAAGCGTTAAAGACAAAGGAAGCGTGTGCGGGATCAGCACTTCAGATTGGCGGACGTTACTGTGTTGTGATGATGGAGCAGGCGGGCAAGCAGCCAAAGACGAAGATTTTGCTGTCAAGAAAGATTAGCGATAGTGCATTTCGTGAGGCGATTACGAAAGAGGCAGAGGGATTAGCAAATGTACAGCAGCTGGCAGAGGTCGTCTGTCAGAAGGGCTTTTCATTGTCGGTTATGGTGCGCACCAATGCGGCAGAGGTTGCATCTACACTTGTACTCGACGAGATTTCATCCTGCTGCAAGCAGTTGCAGACGGTACTCGATACAGCAACCTTTCGCAGCAGCGGCAGTTGTCTGTGGCAGCCACTTCCTGCCTATATCAGTGCCATCCGTGACACGGCATTAAATGGGCTTGAGTTCATCGTGTGCGATGACGAAGAACTCTTGAACAAGGTAAAGACAGCACTTGATGAAAATGGCTGCGGCGAAGGATTGACGTATTCGCTGTATCAGGATGCATCGTATCCAATGCGGAAGTGCTACAACTTGGATTCAAGTCTGGAAAAGGCATTAAAAAAGCAAGTGTGGCTTTCCTCTGGCGCGTATTTGGTAATCGAGCAGACAGAGGCACTTGTCGCAATCGACGTCAATACGGGAAAGGCCATTGCTGCCGAGCGTAAGAAAGAGAGTCAAGACTCCTATTTTTACCGCATTAATTTAGAAGCGGCAAAGGAAATCATGTATCAACTTCGCCTTCGCAATCTTTCAGGCATGATTCTAGTCGATTTTATCAATATGACCGATCATACGCTTGAGGAGGCGCTGATGGAGGAACTTTCGACGCTGGCGTGCAAGGATCCGGTGTATACGAGGATTGTCGATATGACTGCACTAGGACTTGTTGAAATTACAAGAAAAAAGTTGAGAGAACCTCTTGACAAACAGCTTAAGATATGATAAAGTACCAGTCGTGTGCCGCACAATGAGGTTTAAGCTCTGCATTTTTGCAGACACCGTACTTGGCGAGTAATTATCTAGGAGGTGCTATATGTACGCAATTATTGCAACTGGTGGCAAGCAGTACAAGGTAGCAGAAGGCGATGTCATTCGCGTTGAGAAGCTTGGAGTAGAAGCTGGACAGACCTACAACTTTGATCAGGTTTTAGCTGTAAACAATGGTGAGATGATCATTGGTACCCCGACTGTTGCTGGAGCAACTGTAAGCGCAACTGTTATGGGCGAGGGCCGTGCTAAGAAGGTTATTGTATACAAGTACAAGAGAAAGACCGGCTATCACAAGAAGAATGGTCACAGACAGTCCTATACTGAGTTAAAGATTGAGAAGATCAACGCTTAATCAATGATTCAGGTAGAGATTATCCGGGATGCTTCCGAAGCATACGTCGGCTTTTCCATCAAGGGACATGCCGGTTATGCAGAACACGGGCAGGACATCATTTGTGCGGCGGTTTCCGTTCTTGCACAAAACACCGTAAATTCCATTGAACAATTTACGGATGATGAATTCTCCGGTGAGATGGATGAGAAGACAGGCAGTTTATCTGTTTCGTTTCCTCAGGGCGTCGGGAAGGATTCCAGACTGTTGTTGGACTCGATGGTACTTGGGCTTACCAGTATCGCCGAGGAGTATGGTAAGAAGTATATTAAAATCCGATTCAGGGAGGTGTAAATCATGTTCAAGATGAATCTTCAGTTATTTGCACATAAGAAGGGTGTTGGTTCTACAAAGAACGGCCGTGATTCCGAGTCCAAGAGACTTGGTGCAAAGAGAGCAGATGGACAGTTCGTTTTAGCTGGAAACATTCTTTACAGACAGCGTGGAACCCATATCCATCCAGGTAACAATGTAGGTATCGGCGGAGACGATACTTTATTTGCGAAGGTTGATGGAGTTGTCCGTTTCGAGAGAAAGGGCAAGGATAAGAAGCAGGTTTCTGTTTATCCAAAGGCTGAGTAAGATTAATAGTATGAAACGAGGAGAGACCGTTGCCGTTCGCAACGGTCTCTTTTAGATAAAAAGATAAATAAAAAGATTTTATGAAGAAAGGCATTGGTAAATATTTATGATCGATAGTGCCAG
>CAVFYJ010000066.1:5991-19502 GCA_963626545.1 Acetatifactor sp.
TATTAAATCTGGTAAGGGCGGCGATGGACACGTAAGTTTTCGCCGTGAGCTTTTTGTTGCAGCTGGAGGTCCTGACGGTGGTGATGGAGGAAGAGGCGGCGACATTATTTTTGAAGTAGATAAGGGATTAAATACCTTAAATGATTTCCGCCATGTACGCAAGTATATTGCCCAGGCCGGTGAGGATGGAAAGAAGCGTCGTTCTCATGGCGCAGACGGCCAGAATTTGGTTGTAAAAGTTCCAGAGGGAACTATTATCCGTGATGAGGCAAGCGGCAAGATCATTGCCGATATGTCCGGTAAGAATATGCGTGAGGTTATCTTAAAGGGTGGAAAAGGCGGTGCTGGAAACATGCACTTTGCAACTCCAACCATGCAGGTACCAAAGTTTGCAAAGCCAGGACAGCCAGCGATGGAACTGTGGGTTCGCCTTGAATTAAAGGTAATCGCAGATGTTGGTCTTGTTGGTTATCCGAATGTCGGAAAGTCCACCATTTTATCCATGGTAACAAACGCAAAGCCGAAGATTGCCAATTATCATTTTACCACACTTGACCCATATGTTGGAATCGTTGACCTTGAGGGAACAAATGGTTTTGCATTAGCAGACATTCCAGGTCTGATCGAAGGTGCATCCGAAGGCATTGGTCTTGGCTTCCAGTTTTTAAAGCACATTCAGCGCACCAAGGTGTTGATTCACGTGGTTGACGCAGCTTCCACTGAGGGACGCGATCCGGTTGAAGATATTCGTACCATTCAAAAGGAATTGGCATCCTACGATCCAGAGCTTTTAAAGAAGCCTGCTGTCATCGCAGCAAACAAGGTAGATGTCATCCAGACCGAGGAAGACCCAATTGAACGTTTAAAGAATGTATTTGAGCCAGAAGGCATGAAGGTATTCCCAGTATCCGCAGCCTCCAATCAGGGATTAAAGGAGCTTTTATATCACGTATGGCAGCTGTTGTCCACTATGGACCCGGAGCCGACCGTATATGAGAAAGAATTCGTTCCAGAGTACGATCTGGGAAGCAATCTGCCATATACCGTTGAGAAGACAAGCGAACATCTCTTTACCGTTGAGGGATCTCGTATTGAAAAGATGCTTGGATACACCAATCTCGATTCTGAGAAGGGCTTTACCTTCTTCCAGCGCTTCTTAAAGGAAACTGGAATCTTAAAGGAGCTTGAGGATCTTGGCATCGAAGATGGCGATACCGTTAAGATGTATGGTCAGCATTTTGATTATTATCACGAGTAAAATCAGAAGCAGAAGGAATTTAGCAGAAAGATTTAAAAAGAAGAAATAGAAAAAATATTACAAGGAGAGTGCTATGACAAGCAAGCAGAGAGCATATTTAAAGGGTCTGGCGATGGATCAGTCCGCAATCCTTCAGATTGGTAAGTCCAGCCTGACACCAGAGATCACAAAATCAGTAGACGAAGCACTGGAAGCACGCGAGCTAATTAAGATTCATGTATTAAAGAACTGTTTTGATGATGGTTCTTCCATCGCTGATGTGTTAGCAGAGCGTACACATGCACAGGTTGTACAGGTAATCGGAAAAATGATCGTACTGTACCGCCCAGCAAAGGAAGAAAAGAAGAGAAAAATCGTACTTCCAAAATAAATACACTGGAGGATCATTTTGATGGTTAATGATGAGATACTTTACATCCGCAGACGCCTGAAAAAGAAGATGGACGAGGATCGTTTTGAGCATACTATGGGTGTTGCTTACACATCGGTTTGCCTCGCAATGCGTTACGGAGAAGATATTCACAAGGCAGAAGTGGCAGGTCTGCTTCATGACTGTGCAAAGTGCATTCCGGATGACATTAAACTTGACAAATGCAAGCGCAACAATATTCCGATCACAAAGGCACAGGAACAGAATCCGTCTCTTCTTCATGCAAAGCTCGGCGCGTTTATTGCGGCCGACCGCTACAAGATTAAGGATCGGGATATTTTAAATGCGATTGAAAATCACACCACAGGACGCCCAGAGATGAGCCTTCTTGAGAAGATTGTGTTCGTTGCGGATTATATTGAGCCAAGACGAAACAAAGCTGCAAATCTCCCGAAGCTGCGTCAGATGGCCTTTATTGACATTGATCGTACCGTATATGAGATCATGGATCAGACACTTCGTTATCTGAAAGCAAAGAAGGTTCCGATTGACAATATGACAAAGAAGTCCTGTGATTACTATCGTGCTCTGTGTGGTGAAAAAGACCCCGAACCTGAAAAGGAAACAGAAAGGAACTGACTTATGGAATTAAAACAAAAGGCAGCATTGATTTACAATGCGATTGAGGATAAAAAAGGAAGCCGCATCAGCGTTCTTGATATCAGCAAAATTTCTGTTATGGCTGATTATTTTATTATTGCAGATGCCGAAAACAGCAACCAGCTGCAGGCAATCGTTGACAATGTAGAAGAGCAGATGATGAAGAATGGCAATCATTGCCGTATTGAAGGAAAAGCAGAGTCTGGTTGGATGTTGCTTGACTTTAGTGACATCATTGTTCACATCTTTAACAAGGAAGACCGTCTGTTTTACGATCTGGAGCGTCTTTGGAGAGATGCTGTATCTCTTTCCAAGGAACAGCTTGGCGTAGAAGAGGCTGCTCTGTAAAAAGAAAAAAAGACTAGAAGAGCAAAAAGAATAAAAGAACGCAAAATTCGTAAAGACAACGCAAAAAACAAAGTGAATACGACATAAAAAACACCAGCTCTGAAAGGAACTTTCCAAACAGATCTGGTGTTTTTTATGTCTTTTACTTGTATTTTCTATTTATATTGATGTTGCCTTATATTATTGAAATGTTAATGCTTATGAAACAATCTTTGGACGGAACAGACTGATTACTTTACCGATAATTTCAACATGATCAACAATGATCGGATCCATGGTGCTGTTTTGTGGCTGCAAACGATAATGTCCATCTTCCTTATAGAAGGTCTTAACAGTAGCAGAATCATCTACGAGTGCAACAACAATCTCGCCATTTTCAGCAGTATTCTGTCTGGAAACAATAATCTTATCGCCATCAAAAATACCGGCATCAATCATGCTGTCACCCTGAACATTTAATACAAAGACATCCTTTCCCTTTGGAATCAGATATGCCGGGAATGGGAAATAGGCATCAATATTCTCAATAGCGAGAATTGGCTGGCCAGCAGCTACCTTACCTACCTCTGGTACATAGACAGTCTCTGTGCGGACAAGATTAAATCCATCGTCAACGATCTCAATTGCTCTTGGCTTCGTCGGATCCTTGCGGATGTAACCATTTCGCTCAAGTGATTCAAGATGCGCATGAACGGAAGAGGTTGACTTTAAGCCAACTGCATCACAGATCTCACGAACCGATGGTGGATATCCCTTCGTTAAAACCTGCTGCTTTAAATATTCAAGCACCTCACGCTGTTTATTTGTGATTTTTCCATAAGCCATAAATAAAATCCTCCTTTATGATGATAGTTACAGGTGATTACATATCAGACTACTCGGCAGACGGCAGAATGCAATGCAGCGTATCGAATCAAATATAAGCCTAATTATGTCGATATGTATACTTAGGTTTAGTATAGCATAAGTTCAAGAAAAATGCAAACAAAAGTTTGCGAACATATTTTCTTGATTATCAAACTTTCATGAAGGGAGCTTCAGGTTCAGCCTGGCGATAGTCTGTGGTCGATTGCTCAAGTTTACCGAACAGAAGAAGTGTGAAAAATGAGTTGGTGAGACGATGATTTCGTACGCATATATTTGTTCGCGAAACCCTAGTTTAACGAATAGTTTTGGCTAAAAAGGAACAGATGGCCCGAAATCCACCTGGCGCCATCTGTTTCCTCTTATTTTTCTGATTGTTTGCAATTTGTTTCCAGTTTTGCTTTGGCTTTTTATTTAAGCTGTTTTTCAGATTCTTTTTTGTAACTTTCTATTGCATTTGGATTTTGCTATTGACTGTGTTCTTTAGTAAATAGTTGCATGCAATCTGTCAATCGTTTCAACCCACACTGGATCCAGATTTTCTCCATTTGATGTGTACAGTCCATCATATGGAATTCGATCCATTACTACGGTATAATTTTTGCATTCAATTGCCAATGCAGCCAGTCCTGCAATCTGTTCTGCTGAGAAATCCTGCTGAATTGATAAACCTGCTGCTGATGAACTCATTTTTAATAAATCAAACATACTCATAGATTTGAGTTTCTCAAGAAGCTTTTGCAATACAATTCGCTGGCGTTCTGTCCGCTGAAAATCGCTGTTTCCCACATAGCGGTCACGCATATATCCCACTGCCTGTAATCCATTCAAATGCTGGTAGCCAGCTGTTGTAAGCTGATACGTAGATGCATCGATCCCTCTTAAATTAGCCATCTCGTTGATGCAGCCATTAATTACTGGAATTTCGGCATCTGTAATATCCAGATCAACACCACCGAATAGATCAATGATATCTGCCATGCTGACAAAATCAGTTGCAATGTAGTTGTCAATCGAAATCTGAAAGTTTGACTCCAATGTGCTCTTTAACAGCGCGGCACCACCCTTTGCAAATGCCCAGTTGAGTTTTCCGTAACCAACATTTGGAATGTTTACACCGGTATCGCGCATGAATGAAATAAAAGAAATAGTCTTTTTGTTGCGATTTAACGATGCCAGAATCATGACATCTGAATTTCCATTCCAGGAATCATCACGTCTGTCACTTCCAATTAAAAGTACCTGATATTGATCCGGAATGACAAGCGCTGTTGCAGACTCCTCTTCTGTTTCGTGTTTTGCCAGATTTGCAAATTTTGAAAAAGCATTGTCCAGCCAACTTATAGCTTTAGAAAATGTACCGTCAGAATCGAATCTTCCAGCGGTGAATATCGCTGTCGGGCCGTCTGAACCTGGCAAAAGCATTGTCCCTGCGCATCCAGATAAAAGACTAACAGTTGCTATTGTACATATAAGCAGAATAATCCGTTTTGCTATTTTGTGAAGCATAGTTTTCTTTTCCTCCTGTAATATCTCCTGTTTTTTGAACGTTCACAAATGTATAGTTTATCACAAATGAAAATATACAGCAATGGGAAAGTTTCGCGTTGTATCTTACAATTTCTTTACGCTTGTTCGTTTTTGTGGTAAAATCAATATACCAGAATTATGAAATATACAGAGAGGTAAGGTATTATATATCTATGAAATTACAGAAATTATACCGCTATGTACGTCAAGCGGCAGATGAATATAACTTAATTGAAGATGGTGATAAAATCGCAGTGGCGGTTTCCGGAGGCAAGGATAGTCTGGCTTTGCTGTATGCGCTGGCAGGTTTCAGACGCTTCTACCCTGCTTCTTTTACGCTTTGTGCAATAACAGTTGACATCGGATTTGGAATGGATTTTACACCCGTTCAGAAGCTTTGTGAGGAACTTAGAGATCGCTTTTTTCACGCGATTGAAAATGGCAATATCGAGGACTGGACAGCCGCACGCACTCATATGGATGTCAAGCAAATCCACAATCAAAATCAAATCCAAAAAGGACAAAAAAAGAGAACAGAAAAGACAGAGAGAACAGAAAGTGAATGTGATTCTTCGGGAGGTGAAATTTAATGGGCACAAATTCATATAGTGAGCAGGTAGATATCGACAATACTTATCGGTTACGATCACTCATTAGTACACTTCCGCCCTACGCCAAGGATTATTTTAGGGGCATTCAGCCACGTACAGAATCACGTACCCGGATTGCATATGCGTATGATTTAAATGTATTTTTTACTTATCTGCATGAGTATAATCCTGTTTTTGCACAAAAGGAAGTAAAAGATATTACGCTAGATGATCTGGAGAAGCTTCGCCCAGCTGATATTGAGGAATACCTGGAATATTTACAAGCCTATAGCGATTCCGAAAACGAAGAAACTACGAAAACAAACCATGAACTCGGATTAAAGCGTAAGCTGGCCTCTCTTCGCTCCTTTTATCGGTATTTTGTCCAGCATGAAGATATCACTTACAATCCAGTTGATTTGGTGTCTATGCCAAAGGTGCACGACAAAGCGATTACCAGATTGGATATTGATGAGGTTGCTCTTCTGCTTGATCAGGCTGAGAGTGGCGATAAGCTCTCTGAGCGTGAGCAGCGTTTTCATGACCGCACAAAAGTACGTGATGTGGCACTTCTGACATTGATGCTTGGAACCGGTATTCGTGTATCCGAATGTGTCGGATTAAATATCGATGATGTCGATTTTAAAAATGACGGAATTCGCATTCATCGAAAGGGTGGTAAGGAAGTAGTTGTTTATTTTGGCGATGAAGTGGAGGCTGCGCTTCTATCCTATCTTGAAGAACGAAAGAAAATAGAGGCAGCATCCGGCCATGAGGAGGCATTGTTTTTGTCTTTACAGAAAAAAAGAATTAGTGTCAGGGCTGTTGAAAAGCTGGTAAAGAAGTATGCCCAGACTGTCACGACCGTTAAACACATCACACCGCATAAGCTGCGTAGTACCTATGGAACAAATTTGTATCGTGAGACAGGTGATATCTATCTGGTGGCAGATGTACTGGGTCATAATGATGTCAATACAACGAAAAAGCACTACGCCGCCCTCGAAGATGATAGGCGGCGCAGTGCTAGAAATGTTGTGCGACTAAGGGATGAGACAAAACCTCAATAGTGAGGTAATCTATTATCGAATAATATCGTGATCCTGCAAAACCTTCTCAACTACGGTTCCATGAATGACGTGAAGCAGAGGCTTCTTTAATGCATTCAACGGTCCTGGCAACTGGATATCGAGTGGAGACTTGCCATCCATCAGCTTTACGGTGCTGTCAAGCAGTTCGCGAATATCGTATACGCTGCCCCATACTTCCGGAACACCTCTGTCTACGCCAAGCAGTCCATAAACAGCCTCCATAGCAGTTCTTACGGAATACTCTGTGGTGAATACAGTGTCGCGTGGTGTATCAGCGAACTGGCCTAAGAATGCGAAGTTTACACAGCCATCCGGAATAACGTCTGGACGATCACCCTTTGTACGCGGCATGAAGAATGCGGTGATATATGGCATCATGGTCGGTACACATACTGCGCTGTTTTCAGCAAGCTCTGGGATCTGATCGGTTGGAACACCTAAGTGATATAGCCACTCTTCGGTGATTTCCTTACCGGTACACTCTCTCATCGGTTTCTTAACGAAGTTACCTGGCTTGTCGGTGAACAGACCATATACCCATACACAAACCTTATCCTTATCCTGCTCTTTGAACTGACCCTGACGGTTGATTGTCCAGCTCATCAGCCAGTTGGAGTCTACGCAGCTTACGATACCGCCGGTAACGACGTTTCCAGTTCTTGGATCGCGTTTGCAGATGTTGGTGATATACGGAATGATCTTGTCATCCAGTGTAGTAACGGTAGCGGACTCCCAGTTGGTCTTGGTGATATCGGAGCAGAACTTCTCCGGATGACCAAAGGACGGATCCTGCTTTGCGATGTTCTTCCATAGGCTCCAGCAACCGCTTGTACGAACCTCAGCGTCACCGTTTGGTGCGTGATTCTGATCACCGTAGATGGTGCCCTCTGTACAGCTTCCGTTTGTCACAAATACAAGGTCATTCTCGGTCAAAACGATGCCTTCTTCTACGCCATTTTGCTTGCACTCGATTGCAGAAGCAATCTTCTTTCCATCCTTAAACTCGAAGATAACATTTGTAACCTCGACGCCAAAGCGGAACTCAACGCCAGCTGCCTCAAGGTACTTCTGCATTGGAAGAATCAGGGACTCATACTGGTTGTATCTGGTAAACTTCAAAGCACTGAAATCCGGCAGACCAGAGATGTGATGGATGAAACGCTGGAAGTACAGCTTCATCTCCAGTGCACTATGCCAGTTCTCGAATGCGAACATGGTACGCCAATACATCCAGAAAGTAGAATTGAATACTTCATCATCGAATACATCCTCGATTGTCTTATCATACAGATCCTCATCCTTTGTCATGAACAGTTTCATGATCTCCATGCAGCCCTTCTGGCTTAAGTTGAATTTGCCATCGGTATGAGCATCCTTGCCGCAGTTCTCAGTTGCACGGCAGAGGGAGTAGTTTGGATCATGCTTGTTCAGCCAGTAGAACTCGTCCAGAACGGATGCGTTTGGAATCTCAAGGGACGGAATGCTGTGGAACAGATCCCACAGACACTCGAAATGGTTCTCCATTTCACGTCCGCCTCTCATGATATAGCCGCGGGACGGATCAAAGATACCATCGCATGCACCACCGGCGATGTCCATTGCCTCTAAAATGTGGATATGGGAACCTGGCATCTGACCATCACGTACTAAGAAGCATGCTGCGGACAGAGCGGCAAGTCCACTACCCACAATATAAGCGTGTTTTTCATCAACGCCTTCTGGCTTTTCTGGTCTTGCAAATGCTTCATAGTTACCATTGGTATAATAAATACCCTTACTGTTCTTATCATATCTGCCGCGCTCGGTATTTCTATAATTACTGTTCTGGGCAGCCTGCTTTTCAGAAGCCTTTTTTTCATTTTCCTTCTTTATTGCCAGATATGCAGCACCTACACCTGCTGCAACTGCAGTTGCTTTCTTCAATGTACTTTTCTTTCCTGACATCATCAGTACCACCTTTCATTTTGTGTTTGTTTTGTTATTATTTTGTTGTTACTTTGTTGATGATGTTATCTTAACTCATAAATCAAAAAAGATACATATACAAAACAGGGGCAATGACAAAAATTTGATCAAAGTCCCTGTTTTGATAAAAAAGTTTCCTGTTTTGGATTATTTTCTCTTCTCTGCAAAGTTTTGAAGCGAGTTTTTGATGTTTCCGCTCATGGTTGTGCAGATGTCATCTACAATTTCATGATAATTTTCCTTCATGCCCTTTTTAATCCAGTCGAGCATGACACCGACAAAGCTGTATTTATAGAAGTCAGCAATAAAGCTCTGCTCTTCAGGACGGATGTTCATTCCCTTAGAGCACTCTAAAATCACGTTCATAATCAAATCTCGTGTCAGATGAAACAGATAATTTTCAATCTGCTCACGGCTTAGTGCATGATAAACATTCATAATAAAGGGCTTGTTTTCCATGACAGCCTCAAAGATTTGCATGAGTCCTTCCTGCCAGGTCTCGTAGGTCTTCTTTCCCTGCAAAGCTTTTGCGGCATCCTCATAGCAGGACCATTCAACAAGATCGTAAATATCTTTAAAATGATAATAGAATGCCATACGTGTAATGCCACAGTCGTTTGTCAGATCGGTAATGGTAATCTTATCGACTGGTTTCTTTAATAGTAGATTTTTTAGGGAAGCTTCCAGTGCCAGTTTTGTCAAATTATTTTGCATAATCGTTATCCGGTCTCCTCTCGTTTTTTGCTATTACCCATTGCTGTAGGCTTTTGCTAATGCCTTTTATGGATGGCTTTGGTCGGTTGGGATGTTTCTTTTATAACTTTTGCTATTGATTGCTTTGACTTTATTTTAGCATATTGAATGAAAAAAGGCTATTGAATTTTTTGAAAAGTGTAATTGACAGATTTAAAGGATTATGATACTATGAATGATAGTATGCAACTGTTAGTGACCGTGCAAGTTTGTACCGGAATGCATTCCCGGGGTTGTACTGGTTTCGACGGGGGTTTTGAAGTTAGAGTAGCCATCCGTGGTCCGGATCCACGTTAAAAGTCGGATAATAAATATAAACGCTAACAACGAATTAGCATACGCTGCCTAAGGGCAGCTGTCAGCCTTAAGTCACCTGCTGCTTAAGAATCTGGCATCGACTTTGCAGGGTACCTTATCGTCTAAGCTTTGCGATGGTAAGAGATTTATGAAGCTACTGAGTCTGGCAGCCTGTTGTTCGGCGGTCGGATGAGGGAATGAATGTAGAGCAACTGTGATGGAAGAAGCTTTAATGAATGGGCTTTCGGACAGGGGTTCGATTCCCCTCAGCTCCACTTAGAGATCTTTGAGAAATCAAAGGTCTCTTTTTTATTTTATATATTTTATAAATGAAATAATGAAATTTTAAATTGTTATTTCTTATGAAAAGAGCCGGGCACATCAATTTGACAGCCCAGCTCTAAATACGAGTATTCTAAATATTGTTTTTGCTGTTTTAATACAGATTTGATACCTTAAACTCTCTTTCAGCCTCTCTTCTGGTGTCCTTCTTTGCAATATCAGCACGCTTATCATAGAGTTTTTTACCCTTTGCCAGAGCAAACTCGACTTTCACAAGGCTTCCCTTGAAATAGATCTGAAGCGGAACCAGTGTATAGCCTTTCTGATCGATCTTTCCAATGATCTTGTTGATCTCGTAGCGATGAACCAGAAGCTTTCTGGCGCGCAGAGGATCTTTATTAAAGATATTTCCCTTCTCGTAAGGACTGATGTGCATGTTGTAGATAAAAACCTCGCCCTTGTGAATCTGAATAAAGGATTCTTTCAGGCTGCACTTTCCCATACGAAGCGACTTTACCTCGGTACCAACGAGGGCAATTCCGGCCTCCCAGGTATCCTCGATAAAATAGTCGTGGAATGCTTTTTTATTATTTGCGATGAGTTTTCGGCTTTCTTTTGCCATGTCTTGTTTCCCCCTTTAACCAATCTTCTTCTGGATAGTAGAGTAAAAATTCAATCTGTTTGGTGAGTGTGTCAGCATCGACAACAACAACAGACACGGTTTGTCCGATGCTGAAGGTGCGTCCTGTCATTTCACCGACCATCTGGTAATGCTCCTGATCGTAGATATAATAATCATCGTCTAAGTTTGCGGCACGCACAAGACCTTCAACGGTGTTCTCAAGCTCCACATAGAAGCCATATGCAGTCACACCAGAGATAACGCCCTCATAGACATCACCAATATGGCGGCGCATATACTGTGCTTTTTTGAGCTTATCGGTCTCACGCTCTGCTTCATCTGCGCGGCG
The DNA here is from genome assembly GCA_963626545.1 of Acetatifactor sp. GTDB lineage: Bacteria > Bacillota > Clostridia > Lachnospirales > Lachnospiraceae > Anthropogastromicrobium. The sequence continues at coordinate 16,971 of CAVFYJ010000066.1, forward strand.
CTCAAGTTTGCTGGAACTGTCGCAAACGCCCAGAAGGATGTGATCGTAATGCTCCTGGCGTGCCTCATTCAGCTCACCATGCAGCTGCTCTTTGATGATGCGATGAATCTGCAAATCCGGGTAACGGCGAATCGGTGAGGTAAAGTGACAATAATACTTTGCCGACAGACCGAAATGACCAAGATTTTCCGGTGAATACTTTGCCTGCTTCATGGAACGAAGCAAAATACGAGAAATCAGGCCTTCCGCATCGCTTCCTTCGATACGGCTAAGCAACTTTTGCAGCTCCTTCGGGTGAATCGTGTGATTCGTCAGATGAAGCGAATAGCCGAAGTTATTGATGAAGGTGGCAAATGCGCGAAGCTTCTCTTCGTCCGGATTTTCATGGATACGATAGACAAATGGAAGCTCCAGCCAGTAATACTCTTCTGCAATGGTCTCATTTGTCAGAAGCATGAAATCCTCGATCAATCGAGTTGCGGCGGAGCGCTCATATGCCTTGATCTCTACCGGATGGCCTTTCTCATCGAGAATGATCTTTGATTCTGGGAAATCAAAGTCAATCGCACCGCGTCCAAAGCGCTTATCACGAAGCAAATCAGAAAGCTGCCTCATGAGCTTAAAATCAGCGACGAAATCCTTATATTCTTCTGGCGGCTCCATGCCGTCTAAAAGACTTGCTACCATTGTATACGTCATGCGGCGGTCAACATGAATCAAAGTCTCGCAGATCTCATGGTTGATCACGGTTCCATTCTCGTCGATATCCATAAAGCAAGATAAAGCTAAACGGTCTGTACCAGCATTTAAGGAGCAGATGCCGTTTGAAAGTTTGCGCGGAAGCATCGGAATTACGCGGTCGGTTAGATAGACACTTGTGCCACGCTTAACGGCCTCTTCGTCAAGCAAAGATCCCTCTTTTACATAGTGTGTAACGTCAGCGATATGGACACCGAGGTGATAAATGCCATTCTCAAAGGTGAGCGAGATCGCATCGTCTAAGTCTCGTGCATCCTCGCCATCAATCGTGACGGTATGAAGGTTACGGATGTCGCGGCGGCCGACCTTCTCCTCTTCTGTTACCTCATCTGGAATCGAGTTGAGTGAATTAAGGACCTCCTGAGGGAACTCCTCTGGAATGCCATAACTTCTTACGATGCTTAAGATATCGGTACCTGGTTCATTCTTCGCACCAAGAATCTCAGTAATCTCAACCTGAGGATTCTTATGGACACTGCCGTAATCGAGAATCGTGGCTACGACCTTATCGCCATTTTTCGCATCCATATCTTTTCCCCTTTCTACAAAGAAGTCTCTCGGAATGCGCTGATTGTCTGGGAGGACAAAGCCAAAGTTCTTATTCTTCTGGAAGGTACCGACAACACTTGTCAGTGTATGCTCTAGGATGCGCACAATGCGTCCTTCCTCGCGTCTGCTGCCATTGGCATGGGAAATTACCGATACAAGAACAACATCGCCTGGAAGAGCGCCTAACGTGTTATCTGGGGCGATGAAGATGTCCTCATCCTTTCCTTCTACTGTAACAAAGCCAAAGCCTCGATTCGTGGAGGTAAAGGAACCCTTCAAGGTAAACAGCTCAGGCTTTCCATATTTGCCGTGAGCGGAAATGCCGATCTTTCCCTCGTCGACGAGCTGATTTAATGCGGTCTCCAACTCATAACGGCGCTCACGCGGAACCTCGAGCAATACACAAAGCTCTTTTAGTTTCATCGGACGATAGTTTTTATCGTACATCAGCTCTAAGAGCATTTTTTTCTTCTGATTTTCGTGCTCGAAAACAGACGAATCGAAAGATGTATCTGAAGACGTGTCAAAATCAGAAGTAAGATTCTGCTCAACCTCAGGCTTTTTCGTTCCTTCGAAGTCTTTGTGCTGTTTTTCCTTATAGCGTTTTTCTTTGTATTGTCTTTTTTTATATTGCTTGTCTTTATATTGTTTCATATTATTTTGATTTACTAAACTTCTTTCCAATTAATAATTAATAAGTATTTGTGAATGTTTTATTCTGTGTCTGTCTCATGTTGTCGTGTAAACTTACATAGGGGCTGCTGATCTTAAAAAATGGCACAAAGCGGCCGCCGCAATCTGCGACAGCCGCCTCTTTTGTTGATTAAAAATTCATATTCAGGAGAATTGCTCCGACAAAGAAAATAACTGCTCCAATCAGAGTGAATCTTTCCAGCTTTCCCTCCATGGAACGTCCTTTATTCTTGCCCCAGTAGCTCTCAGCCATACCGCCGATTGCGCCCAGACCTGCGGATTTTCCCTCCTGCATCAGTACAGAAGCGGTAAATGCAATTGCAATAATGCAATAGATAACAGTAACAATAATCTTTAATGCTGACATGCCAAACCCCATTCCTTATTATTAAAATAGTCGGTTATTACACGAGACAATAACACTTAATTCAGTGTAGCACAAAGGGGACAAAAATGCAACCGTTTTTTCTGATTGTTTTTAGGAATCTGGCGCGGGAATCCTCGGCCATTCAATGACCGAGATGAAAGCGC
>CAVFYJ010000067.1:0-19457 GCA_963626545.1 Acetatifactor sp.
GGCGCTTTCATCTCGGTCATTGAATGGCCGAGGATTCCCGCGCCAGATTCCTAAATTAAAATAATCATGACGAGTCAACGTTTTGCTCAACGATAAATCAAAGGTCGCATCCAAATGATAGTAGGTCTTTCCGATTTTTACAATATTCCAAGCATGGCGATATTTAATCTTCTTTTCCGGGTTTGCCTCGGAAATTACAATTATACACCAGATTCCTAGGGCATCGCACAAAACTTTGACTGACTTCGCAATACCCTCGCAGACACCGACGCCGTGACCGAGCGGACCAATAATTTCATGCGAATAGGGCTTTTTTAGTTTATCGTAATGTATATTTTCACAGATAAAATCGTGAATATATAATTCTTTTTCGAGTTCTGTCTTTGTACTTACGACTCTTGCAAGTTTTTCCACTCGCGCACTCATCGCCTTTTGCTGCTGGCGAATTGTCTTTTTATCAAATAGGTACTCTGGCAAAATTTCAAGATTATCGGACTGCGGCCACTTACGTAGCTTAACTGTGACGACATAAAAAATCTCTGGGCAGTCGAGTCGTACCAGAAAGAAGATCATGCTAATTCGTGCAGGATCGGCATACGGCACGAGGAAATGATCTTCCAGTGCCGTCACTCCTGTTTTAATTGCATGATACACAGCCTGTTCCGACTTTGCTAAATGTTGATAATAAAATGGTTCCATTGTGTATCTGTTTATCCTTACTAATTTATTTTATTGAAGACCCGTGCAAGAAAACTCATGACTTTAATCAGGAGATGAATTGCACCAATTTTTTTTCTTTCTTTTTCTAGCCTACATACACAAGCCCTTCATTTCGACACAAGATGCATACTTGCTTTGCTGGAAAGTTCTTCTTTTTCTCTCCATAAGCTCGATAGTATGCTCCTCCTGTCAGCTGACCTGTTAGTACATATCGACCACCATTGTATGAAAAGATCGTTCCTGGCAGTAAGCGCTCTTTGCTGTTATAGTATCGTGTACTTTTCTGTACCGTCAGCCTTGAACGAAGAATCTTTGCCTGTACTTCTCCATACGTTGTGACCATATCTTCATACCAGTCCTGTAAGCTGTCGGTTTTCTGTTCCATTCGTTTATGGCGGTTCTTTGCCACAATCGTTCCATCCAACTTATAGGTTCGTTCTGTCTGGTGATGGATATTTGCTCGACTATGCTTTCGGAACTGCTGAATTTCATAACTGGCTACCGAAATATCCAATGTAACTGGCTTTAAGATGCTGGCTGCGATGCAGTAAGCATCTACATCATGATCCTTTTCCAACGCATGATCCTTTCGAAACTGCTTTGTCTGCCATCCGGTTGTTGCATAGGCATGGTTCGGAAAACGTTCGTTTAGCTCTCGCATTAGTGCCGGAATGATTTGGTTTAATACCGATGTCCCACCATATTTCTTTTCCAGTCCACTCTTGCATTCGTTCAGCTTCTCAGCTGCATCGGCGCTCTTATGTACTAAGTCATGGCATTTCTCGCATAAACCAGCGATATTCGCAATCGTATCACTTCCATGTTTGGAACGTGGAATGATATGATGGAAATGCTCAATCTTATGTTTGTCACACAGTAAACATTTTCCCTGTTGCTGTTCCTGTATTGCTGCATGAAGTCCATCCATTCCATACAGAGGACCATGTTGAAAGTCAATGTTCCACTTATGAACACCAGGCTGATCCAGCTGCATAAATGCAAAACGATTCAGTTCCGCTACCACATCGGTAACCGGAAGAATCTTCTGAATCTTTTTTAAGAGATTCAAATGAGTCCAAAGCAGCTGGGTTGCGGTTGGTGTTAACCATCCCTGTGGACGAACACGATTGTTGAATCGTGCTTCGGTATTGATGATATCCTTGACTGCCAGTGGCTCACTACATCCCGGAAGAATCCGGTTCAACAGTTTCTTTGCCGTTGTTCCAAGCTTCTTTGCCAATCGCTTTCGTGCTAGTCGTTCTCCACGTCTGGATGCCCTGCGACAGGCAAGGCGATCACTCATAAGCTTAGCAATCTCTTTGTTTCGGGTTGTACAGTGCGCACGATAAAGGCAGATGCCATCTTCTCGTACTGCGGCAAGACCGATATTCGTTCTTCCCGGATCACAGCCAACAACTACTTGCTGTAAAACGTGTGTCTTTGATTTGTAAGTTAACTGGATTGTAAATGGAATGGTTGACATTGCCTTTGCCTGACCAGATTGTAACATTCTCCGTATCTTTCCATAACGGCAGGTTGGCATAAGTGGCTTCCCTTCCTGATCCAATACATATACATACTTCATAATTTTGTTTCCTTTGCTGTAAGCCAGCTCCTACTCCTTCTTTGTAGAAACAGAAAAAGTATTTGCCGTTGTGTTTCCATAGCGTAGGCACATCTATAGCCGGTGCTGCAGGCTTGGAGTCACCTGCAGGCGATCAATGTGTCACCGCTCTGCTCAATCGCTTCCTTCCTACGCCAACAAGCTTTTGCAAGCTCGTGACTTCAGTCAGGAGTTATTGACAAGTCACAAAGGACTCAGATGCTTTCTTTGCCATATTAATTTTTTCTCCTTCTTTTATAAGCCTAACGCCCACTTGAAATATTCTTTTGCGGCATCCGCTTCTGTTTGGTTATATGTTGTCCCCAAATATTCAGCAACTTCCTTTGCCGTCTCCTCAAATAATGCAACCATCGTCTCCGTCGCACTCTTTATCGCCTCATACTCACAGGATGGCACTGTTTCCAAATAGCGTTTCCAAACTTCAGATGTCAAATAACGATTCATATACTTTCCCGATTTTCCCACACTGACAGACCAATCGTTCTCTGCGCCAATCTTCCAGCCAAGCATCACACTGAGACATGGACGCACAACATCATAAAGCATATCCATCGCATAAGTTAATTCACCACGAGCCAGCCCTTTCGCAATATTATTTAAGCACCAGTAAAACTCATTGCATTCACAATGATACTCATTCACAGTTGGCTTCTTCACATAATGATCGGCATCCGATTCTGCAGGAATATCTCCGTATCGTCCATCCTTATCCAACAAGACACGACATAAACGATCCGATCGGATATCCACATCGGCATATGCAACTAAACTCACATGAATATCCACGCGATTTCCATCGGTAAAAATTGCAAGCCAGCCAAAAGTCTCCTCCAGATTGCATTCCTTTCCAAGAAGCTCATCCATTGCTTCTGGCATCTGCATATAAAGAACCGTCCCAAAATGATTGATCCAGTCTGGATTTTCACGGTAAGGCTTCGTGTCCGTCACAACATAGACCACATCGTAATCCTGAAAACGATCATGCGGTGCATTCGGATTTGTTCGTGAGCCATTCAAATAAACAGCGCGCACACGCTCATCCTCTTTGGCCGTCTGCAAAATCAAATGCATCATCTCATCTTCGCTTCTCATTGTTTTTTCCAGCATTCAACGCCTCTCTTTCTTTTGAACAATATAAATTTTTGACAATATTTGTCGCTCTTTCACCTTTTACTCATGGTGTCATCATAGCAAATTTTTAAGGTTCTGGCAAGGTTCTTGCCAAAGCATAGTGCGGATGTTACAATAAAAAAAATAAGATATAAAAAATAATTAAAAATCAAGAAAGGACAAACAAACTCAATGGACAATCCGGTATACAAGCTGTTAATTGTGGAGGACGATCCCGGCATCGCGCAGGCAATTCAAACGCAGGCATCCATGTGGAATTTTGACGTTCGCATCGCCGAAAACTTTCGGGACATCACCGGGGAAGTGACCGCATTTTCTCCGCATATCATTTTGCTCGACATCACACTTCCATTTTTTAATGGCTATCACTGGTGCAGCGAAATTCGTAAATTTTCTCGCGTACCAATTATCTTTATTTCTTCGGCCTCCGATAACATGAATATCATCATGGCAATGAATCTTGGTGCCGACGATTTTGTTGCAAAGCCATTTGATTTAAATGTGTTGCTCGCAAAAATTCAGGCCCTTCTTCGCAGAAGCTATGATTTTGCACCAACCTCCAATGTGCTTGCGCACCGCGGCGCGCTGTTGGATTTAAATGACCACACGCTAAGCTTTAACGGCGAGGATATTCCGCTAACGAAAAATGAATATCGCATTTTGTCCTGCCTGATGGAACAAAAAGGAAAAGTAATTAGTCGAGAAAAGCTAATGGAACGTCTCTGGGAGACCGATCAGTTTGTAGACGAAAATACGCTTACAGTCAATATCAATCGCCTTCGCAAAAAGCTCGATGGTGCAGGACTGACTCATTTTATTACAACAAAGTTTGGTGTCGGATATTTGATTGAAAGTTAAAAATCAATTTACTTGCTAACTGCTTGCATTCTGAAAGGATTGGAAATTTACGATGTCACTATTTTTTTCTTATTTAAAACAGCAGCTAAAATACATTTTGCTATTTTCGCTGTTTTCTATTATTTTTGCCATCACCTTTTTCTTTTACCACTTCCCCCTGGAGGCGATATTTTATCCAGCACTTCTGTGTGTCTGCTTTGGTTTTTTCTTTTTTATATGGGATTTTTTAAAGACAAAAGCATTGCATACAAAGCTAACCGAGCTTTCCAATCTGACTGATCTTTCAGTTGATATGATTCGCGCACTTCCGCAGACCGATTCGATTGAAAATACAGATTATCAATTTTTGCTGTCGGGTCTTGCTGAGCAGATCTCGGATCTAAACACAGCGCAGTCCACACGTTTTATGGATATGATTGATTATTATACGGTGTGGGTTCACCAGATCAAAACGCCGATTTCCTCCATGCGTCTGACACTCCAAAATGAAGATTCACCGCTTGCGCGCAAGCTTTCCTGCGACTTGTCGCGTATTGAGCAGTATGTAGAAATGGTGTTAGCATTTCTTCGTCTCGACTCCGATTCAAGTGATTATGTATTTAAGATGCATGAACTTGATCCACTGCTTCGCCAGTCCATCCGTCGCTTTTCTTCCGAATTTATTGACCGAAAACTTCGTTTGGATTACACACCGCCAAGCGATACCACTGGCACCACTCGCATGATTACCGATGACAAGTGGTTTTGCTTTGTCATTGAGCAGCTTCTCTCGAATGCCCTCAAATACACGCGAACTGGAACGATTTCAATCTTCTTTTCACAGCCGAAGGTACTGTGCATTCGAGATACTGGCATCGGCATTGCGCCACAGGATCTCCCACGAATCTTTGAAAAGGGCTACACCGGCTGCAACGGGCGCTCCGACAAAAAGGCAAGCGGGCTCGGGCTTTATCTTTGCAAGCGAATCTGTCGAAATCTCGGTATCGGTATTTCCATTACCTCAGAAATCGGTGATGGCACCTGCGTCTATCTTTATCTGGATCAGTATCCGCTCAAGGCAGAATAAAACAAAATAATAGTCATCACATTTTTATTTCTTACACTACTGTAAGTTTTGAGACGGGAAATGTAAGCCACTTCGATGGCAATGCATTTTCCGTTTTGTTATACTATGTCCTGTAAGAAAGTAAAAAAGCAGGAGGTTATTTGATACAATGACAATACTTGAAGTAAATGGACTGAAAAAAGTATATTCCACCCGCTTCGGCGGTAATAAAGTAGAAGCTCTAAAAAACGTAAATTTCAGTGTGGAGCAGGGCGAGTATGTCGCCATCATGGGCGAATCCGGTTCCGGTAAAACAACACTGTTAAATATTCTCGCAGCACTCGACAAGGCGACCGAAGGAAATGTCATTCTGGATGGAAAGAATCTTTCCAAATTAAAAGAGTCTCAGATCTCAGCATTTCGCCGCGACAACTTAGGCTTTGTCTTTCAGGATTTTAATTTATTGGACACTTTCACACTTGAGGACAATATCTATCTGCCACTCGTGCTCGCAGGAACCCCTTACAAGGAAATGCATGAGCGCCTGATGCCGATTGCCGAGCGTCTTGGCATCAGTTCCCTTTTAAAGAAATATCCATATGAGGTTTCCGGTGGACAAAAGCAGCGTGCCGCTGCCGCTCGTGCACTGATCACAAATCCAAAGTTAATTTTAGCCGATGAGCCGACGGGTGCTCTTGATTCAAAGGCATCGGACGAGCTGCTTGGTCTGTTTACCGAAATTAACCGCATGGGGCAAACAATCGTAATGGTAACGCATTCGGTAAAGGCTGCCAGCACGGCAGGACGCGTTCTATTTATCCGAGATGGTGAGGTATTCCACCAGATTTACCGCGGAAATGATACCGATGAACAGCTGTATCAGAAGATTTCCGATACATTGACTTTGCTTGCAACAGGAGGTGATCGTCGATGAAAACCGGATTTTATCCGAAGCTTGCCTTCGATGGCATCCGCAAGAACCGCCGCATGTACTTTCCCTTTATTTTAACCAGCATCGGAATGGTGATGATGTTTTATATCATCTCCTACCTGCATTTTAGTAGTTCAGTAGAAGCAATGTACGGTGGCAGAATCATGCAGTCTATGCTAAGCTTTGGAAGCATCGTTGTTGGCTTTTTTGCCTGCATCTTCTTATTTTATACAAACTCGTTTTTGATTCGCAGACGAAAAAAAGAGTTTGGCCTGTACCACATTCTCGGCATGGGAAAGCGAAACATCGCACGCATCCTATTCTGGGAAACACTTTTGACTTCTGTGATCTCTCTGGTTGCAGGAATCGCTCTTGGAATTTTATTTTCAAAGTTGGCAGAGCTTGCCCTGGCACGCCTGATGCACTCACAGACCGCCTACACCTTACAGATTTCACCTGATTCTATTTTCTTTACAATCGCAACATTTGGCTGTATTTTCATTTTGTTATTTTTCAATGCACTGCGTCAGATTCATTTTGCAAATGCGATCTCACTGGTGCGCAGTGAAAACGTTGGTGAAAAACCACCGAAGGGAAATATTTTCTTAGGACTGCTCGGTCTTGTGAGCTTGGTTGTAGCCTATTATCTGGCACTCACCATCACGGATCCGATATCCGCACTCGGCATGTTTTTTGTAGCCGTTTTGCTCGTTATCTTCGGCACATATCTGCTCATGATTGCAGGATCTGTTTTGTTCTGCCGTCTGCTTCAGAAAAATAAACGCTATTATTACAAAGCAAATCACTTTGTATCGGTTTCCTCAATGGCATACCGTATGAAGCGAAACGGTGCCGGACTGGCTTCGATTTGTGTCCTTGCTACCATGGTACTTGTCATGCTGTCCACCACCTTCAGCTTATATTTTGGTGTCGATGATGTCGTATCCACCCGCTACCCGCGCCAGTTTAATCTATCTTTCGGTTATAATTCGTTCGATGAACTGTCTGTTGATAATACAGCAATCATCCGCGAATCCCTTGCCTCTGCAACAGATCAATATGGCTGCACACTGTCCAATGTCACAGACTATCGCCGCGCCTCGGGTAATGTCCAGTTAGTACAACCAATAGCAGCTTAACATTTTAGGCAAAAAGAAAGGCACCGAGTTGTTACGCTCGATGCCTTAAAATATTTTTTCTTGTTTACTTTTTTGTGTAATCGAGGCTGATCCAGCCAGCCCCTGACTTTAACTTGCCCCACTTTGATGCTCCTAGTGCATTTGCTTCCTCCACGATAGTTAGGGACATTGTTTCCTTGATCTGGCCGCTGATCGGCGCGTTAATGCCTGGTTCTCTTCTGATATTTAAGCAATGATCAGGAATGGTGGATACGTCCACTTTTACCATATATGGTGTAAGTGCCGGTGATACATAATTTAAGTGGAATCCTTCCTGGATTCCTGCGATAATGGCTGCTGCAATCTTTTCTTTCTTTGCCTGGTACCAGTTCATATCGTCTTTATCTGTCACAAAACAGGTTTCAAGGACTGCATGACTCACGCCTTGTCCTCGGCAGGTTTCCTGGACAAGTAGTCCATTTGGCCACTGCCTCTGAGACACCACGACTCCATCCCATGCCTGACAGCTTCCCAGCGCGTACAGATTAGATAAGATCTTGTCTTCAACACTATGACCTGTCTCGGACTGGCTGATATACATCATGCTACCTTTCATCTTTCCATCGCCTGTCTGATCTGGTGTAATGCTGGCGTTAAAATGGACCTCCAAAACATAATTATACTTGCTCACATCGTATCTCCCACCATGCTCGAAAAAGTTATAGTGGTTGCGATTTGGCGCGACATCACACGATACACCTGCCTGATCAGCAGCAGCCTTGATCAGATCTCGCAGCTCTCTGGTTAGCGCTGCTTCCTGCTGTCCGCATCCGCAAGCACCTGGATCGTAAGTACCATCTGTGTTTTTCCCGTGTCCTGCCATAACTAGCAGCTTAAATCCCATGCTCTTTTCCTCCTTTTCAAAAGATCCAAAGTAAAAATGTCCCCACTCGTTGGAAATGGAGTCTTTGCCCAAATAGTCGTAGTTTGCATACAAATCCGCAAGTTTCTTTTCGTCTGGTTCTCCGCTTCCGTTCGAGTACTTTGTGAAACTGCGGAATTGCAGGATCTTTGCGTTTGCAAATCTTTTTTTGCCGTTTACAAATACTTCTCGCGCTGCTGTAAGGCAAACAGCATCGTATGCATCTGTAGCCGCTGTGAATGCAGATTGCAGACATGTATCAAGATCTTTGTAGTTTGGCAAAAGATCATAGATACACTGTGCGATCGCCAGTAATGCAGCAGAATTGCGTCCGGAGAAAATCCCGCCTTCAGCGTAGATAACTCTTGCAATCTTAATCAAATCATTTTCGTTCATGCTCTTATCCTCTTTGCTTTCGCGTTAAAAATGGGAAGGCTTACGCCTCCCCAAACATTATTTTACTCCTCGTCCTCTTGGCTCTGGTTGATCGCCTTGTCCGCGACTTCCAGCCCTTTTACCAGGATCTTTGGTACATCATATCCCATCTCCACGAAGTTCTCCAGAATTGATCGCAGCTCGTTTACGATTAGGGACGCAAGCACGAACCAACCTAGCAACACTGTGATCTGAAGATTGATGCCGAGTGTGGATCCGATCTCGATAAATACTGCTGACGCGCCAAAGGACACCGCAATCATCATCCAGTATCCCAGTTTCTTCAGCACGCCTTTCCAGCCCGCGGAAGAACTTTCCTTGTGGGCAAGGCGGGACTTCGCCCAGCCTGTAAGCCAATCCGCTACGTTAAACGCCAGGAACAGTGCAAACAGCATCCAGTGTTCCCCGAAAATGTATGTAAGCACTGCGATCACAGCGCCTACAAGTGCATTGTATGTATCCAATATTTTCATTTACCGTTCCTTTCTTGATTTAATTTTTATTCGATTTGATGTTTCAATTCTGCTATTAGGTTTGCTTCCTCGGTAATCTGTTTCAGATCTCCTGCGGCTTCCTGCTGTGCCAGCACCTTAAATAACTCATTGATTACATCACTTTGTCTTTTTATGATCTCAGTTTGTGTCTCCAGTACTCTCAGCATGTCCATCGCTGTTATCTTCGCCTTCCTGCTCTCCGCTAAAGATCTTCTGGCGCTCTTCCTCTGTGATCCAGCCCTTCTTTACTGCATTTCGTACTCTTGTCTTGTTCCAAAAGCCCTCATCGTAATACTTTTTTACTGTCCAATACTTCTCACTCATCGTCTTCATCTCCTTCCTCTTCGCTCTCGTCTAGGTCAACATCTCCCATCATTGCGAGATAGTCAAGATCTGTCTTCATTTTGTAGTAGTCAGCTTCCATCTGGTCCTTTTTTCTTGCTTCTACTACATCTTCTGTTCTCTTAAATTTCATACAATCCATACTCCTTCCATAAAGTTTTCAAATATTTGTCAGTCCTTTCTAGGACTTTTGTGCTATTACCTCTTTTAACGTGTGCTTTCCAACATTTGTATCCGTCTTCAACCTCGGATTTCTTCATTTCTCCTTTTGCCACAAGTGCTACCTGCCTTCTTAGCTTTAGTCGCTCATGCTTCACATTATCTGGATCAATTGTGCGGATAACCTTTCCGCTTTCTGTTAATCTGTGCTTAAATCCCAAGAAAGTAATTCCTTCTGTTACGTGATAGATCCTTGTCTTTTTCGGATGCAGTTCGCATTCTTCTACGTCCATATAGCACTTGATTTTCTTCAGATGGTCTTCCAGCACTTCCTTGCTTGCATCCATGTCCACAAAATCGTCCATGTAGCGTTCATATTGCGTTACGTGCAGCCGCTCTTTCATAAAATGGTCGAATGGATCTAAGTATGAAACTCCTGCAATTTGCACCATCTGCGATCCTGGGTTATATCCGGTACTTCCCTCATATTGTCCGCGTAAAACATCGGTTGTCATATCATAAATTGGTTTTGTCACCTTTCTATGAAATCGCCGTTCTGTCTTATCGTGTGACATGTTGGGATAATATCCGTGGATATCACCCTGTAAAATCCAGAAATTCAGCCCATATTTCCGAAACATCTGACGTAGAAACTCATCCAGGCGGTCCATTGCCACATCTGGTCCGCGTCCCTTTTGGCACGCCATGTTATCGTCTATGAATGATCGCGTCATTGCCGGATATAGTACATTGTCGTTTAAGCTTCGTTGATACACCCTGTCCCGAAAAGCATTCGCCACTGCTTCCCTTGGTTTGGGATAGGTGATCTTAACTTTTCTTGTCTTTCTTGGCTTATAGCTTCCGTTTCTCAGCTGATCTGATAGATTTATCGTTTCCTCTATGCCGTTAAGGTAATAGTGGGCGGGTTGATTTTTCCACAACACGCCCTTTTTACATTTCATCATCGACTCGTATAGCGCTTCAAAGCTTATAACTGATTCGATTATTTCATTCTCGGTTTTATCGTTTCCGTACCTCATGATTTTCTTTTTTCCTGCGCATGTATCTAGCAGCACACTTGCCGCATGGTGACGGCGAAGCCCTTTGCATCATGCCAGTGTTGTTCGATCCTTGTCGGATCAGGGGATTCGGCTCCTTGTGTCTCTCCTCTCGAAACGCTGATACTATGTATCAGTTTTGTATCTCAAGTGGCACAATCTGGGGCGAAGCGATTCGCGTTGATCGCGTTGTTGTTGTTGACATTGCCGCTCGCGTTGACGTACCACGTATTGCACGCATTGCCGCGATTCGCACTGCGCAAACGAACATTCTGAGCATAGCCTACACCCCTGCTACCTTATGCGTTGTAGCGTTCTTTATCGGATTCCTGCCATCTTTTAATGCCTTCTCGGACGTTGATCGTGTTTCTGCCCCAGTATTCAATTCTTTTTGCTTTGAGATGGAACAGGCGCTTTGCAATCTGCATAAGCGCAAGCAACCTATTGCAGTACCGGATTGCCTGATCTTGTAGGCGTTTTCTCTCAAGTCTTTCTTCTGGCGGTGTTTCCTTCGCTACTCGGATTTGGTTCGCGTCCCAGCAACTTACAAAAATCATCGTTGCTGCATAGATAATGCTGTTGGTTATCGCACCCTGATACTGTAGCAAAAAGATTTGCTGATTTGTGCAGATTTTGATTGTGTAGCAGGTTAACTCGTTTGCGCAAATCAGCAGATTCCATTTCTTCTCGCCAGTATTTCTTTTCCGCGCTGGTATCGTAGATGACATTTGCTTTTATCCTTTCTCTTTGCTCATACACCCAGGGGCGCAGGTGTGCGCCCCTGGATTGCATCATTTCTGACCGATTATTACACAAGCTGGGGCGAAGCGATACGCGTTGATCGCGTAGTTGCCGTCGACATTGCCGCTCGCGTAGACGTACCACGTATGGCACGCACTGCCGCGATTCGCACTGCGCAAACGAACACCCTGAGCGCTTGACTTGTTCTCCAAAGCGAATGTTCGCATCTGTGGATATGTGCCGTACTTGGCAAGCGGTGTCTTGGACTGTGATGCTCTTTTCCAGTAATCCCATACTTCGCCTTCTCCGGTAATCTGTGGCGCGCAGTGCATTTCCTCCAGCGATGGCAGGAAAAACTTATCATATGTGATATCTGGATTATCTGTGCTGCCTCCATCTGATACCGTATTTAAGGCCGTTACTACCTTTGTTGGTTTGATCAGGGACAAGAACTCCTCGTCAAATCCAGATAAAAATCCAGCCTTGGTTGCCAGCTGATCCGGCGGGCGATCGTAGTTGTGCTGCGGATTCCACCATGCTCCGGCAGCTGCCTCGCTGTTGAGGTACTGTCTAATCGCAGAATCTCTGTATCGGTTATTGCCGTAAGCAGTGCGGTGTAAGCTTAACTCGCCGCTGTTTGATGTCAGCAGCGTGCCGAGAAGCGTTCCGGCCTTGCCCTCTGCTACTTTTACAGTTTCGATCGGATTTGTCGCGGTATTGTTGATAAAAGATCTTACCGTCCACTTCGACACTTCCTGATCTGGTGCATTATGGAAGCCTTCTAGGATTCCGCCTACTGGAACTGCCTGTGTGAGTGTAAAATTAAAGTAGGCATCCTTTTTTACATAAGTTCCCCAGGTTGCTCCCATCTGCACACAGTAAGTTCCTGGTGCAAGATCTTTTCCGCCGTTGGTACCGTCTTCCTCTGCCGTTTTTACGCGGTAAAATGCCTGGTACTGTGAGAACTGCACGCCAAATGGATGCGCATAATCTGCCTGGATTACCATGCCTGGTACCTTCTCGCCGTCTTCCAGCTCCGCCTCGATGAACTTGCGCACGCCAAATGGCATCTCATACGTCTTATTCGTTGCGGTATCTGTCCATGGTACAATGATTTGATCGCCAATATTGAATACTTTTTCTGCATTTCCGGAAGCTACGATGCGTCCGATCTCCTTCAGGCTCCCGATTTCTTCCATCTGCATACCTGCGATTGCATTCAGCAGTACATTCTGTGTATGCAGCTTCTCTACAATTTCCTTTGCCGTCTTGTCCAATACAATTGGCTCTGTGATTTCACTCATTTTTTCTTTTCCTCCTTACTCTGCGCTGTACGTGATGCACAGCTTTCCATCATCAACGCTGATGCCCATATCCTTGTGCAGCTGCTCGATGTTTGCGATTCGTTCTACTGCTGCCAGCAGATCCGTTGCCAGTGCAGCTGCTCCAGCAGAGTTGACGTATGTTGTGGCTGCGTTACCTACTGTAAGATAGATATCCTGCGTGATCTGCGCTGCACCGCCGCCGTTATATGGTGGCATATAATCACCGTAATTGCCGCTTGTTACTGCAATGCAGTACAAGACTTCTGTGCTAGATGATCCGCCATGCACTTTGGCGTATACGCCAATCTCGTTGATGTTATAGCCGCTTGTGATCAACGCTTTTTTCGTTGCCGGATCCTGGTTCGAGATAAGTGCAGTTACCTTTACGCTTTTCTCGCCTTCTACTGATACACTGCTTGGTGCATAAGTATTTCTGGCATTTTTCAACGCTGTTCTGCTTCTTAGATTTGCTGCCATCTTTTCCGCGGTGCTGTATATACCATCTCCTACGACCACTTTTGTGATCTCAAGCGATGTTGTTCCAGTCTCTACGTTCAGCAACAGGGATCCTCCTTTTGCTGTGATGATCGCATCGTTAAATGGTTGTGGCATTTCTTTTTTTCTCCTTTCTTTTGATTTTGCAGCTTTATCTTGTGCAGCGTATAGGTGGAGCAAGTACCGAAGTCATTGCCACGCCTCCGCTGTGGTTGCCAGGTTGATGGATGATTCTGTGGATTGATACGCTATCCAAATGTGATCGAACATTTTTGATGCTTCTTAGCAGCGTTGTAAACTGTTCGATGTTATCTGGCTCTGCCAGTGCATTTGTGATAACACGGAAATGATATGGCTCGCCACCATACTCAAACCACTCTTCTACAGTGCAGTTTCCAAAAATGGTCTGTGCCAACTCTTCCACTGCCGCTTTTGTTCCTGCGATCTGGTACCACCGCATTGTGTTTTGCAGCAGTGATCGCTTAATTGATGGGCTGTATGCCACATCATAGTACTGTGTTCTCAGTTCGGTTGCCAGCAGGTCTAACGCCTCTTCTGGTGCTTTTTCTATGGTTCCCATTACCGTTGCATTATCCGTGTACTTGATCAGCAGTTGTGTCCCTGCTCTGATCGCATAGGCCAACGCTTGCACTTCCGGATCTGTTCTGTATGGACCGCCCAGCAGATCTGTCAGCAGGCCATCTTCAAATGATTTAATCATTTTCAATTCCCCCATAAGTTACCGTTTTGGTTCCAAGTGCTGCAATCTGCCATTCTTCCAGTACCTTAAATTCTGGTTCTGTGATGATCGCCCTTTTTACTCCTGCTGCTTTTAGTCTTACAATCAACTCATCGGGGTTGATATCCCTGCCGATTTTTCCAGTTTGCCACTCCTCGAAGTCCTCGATTGCCATCTCTACCGCCTCTTGAATCATTGCGGCAGAGGCTCTGCTTAATTTGCCGATATAGTATGTGATTTTGATGTTGTAGGCCACTTTGTCTGGCCCTGCGATCACAACATGATCTGTCAGAGGGCGCGCTGGTGCTTCTGTTAGATAATCACTTAGACCGTCAATAAATCCTTGTGATGGGGTGCTATTATCTTCCAACAGAATCCTAATATTTACCGTTCCTGGCGTCCCACTGTAGACGGCAGTATCTTTGATTGCTGTGCTGTACTCTTTGCAGCGATATATATATGCATCCTCTGGTCCCGCTACAGAAAAGCCAGATGGTGCAATGATGGTTCGTTCTGCTAACTCGTCGTCTGTTTCTGTGTCCGTCCCGCCTGAGCTTGTATCCGTGTTAGATACACTTGCGATAAAAGCTATTGGATCCACCATCTCTGTGATTTCTCCTGGCGCATACCCATTCCCTACAATTCCTGTTTCTGTGCATTGGCACAGCACTGTTGTTTCTGTCTCTCCTGGCTTAATCTCCGCGTACTCTAGCGTTGCAAAAACTCGTTCATAGTCCGCTGTTACGCGGCTCCCTTGTGGGATAATTGTTGTGCTTGATCGCGCTGTTTCAAGCATATATTTCATCGTTACGGTTGCCGCCTCTGGCTGCTTTCGCACCACTCCACTTCTGGTTGCGGCCAGGTTATCCATATAGCTTCCGTAAGCATACTTCAAAAAGTTCATTTTGCCCGCCTTATCAATCCGTTGTAACGCTTGATATATAAGGGCTGCATTTGCCAAGAGAATTACTCTGTTTGGATCGCCTCTGGCTAATGCCACTTTCTTTCCTGTGATTTCTTCGTATTTATCCTGGTAAGTTGTGATCATAAGATTTTGCACATCTTCCAAGCTTAAATTATCAATGAATGAAACGTCCGGAAGATCTTTTATAGCTTGTAAATTTGTATCTGCCATGCTACCTCCCTCTATGATTCATTGTTTCTTGCTGGTGTAAAATGCAAAACGTGTTTTACACCATTCCCACTTGCTTCCGTTGTGATGTCTGATAGTTCTACGCGCGGCTCATACATACTTATTTTTTCGATTACTTCTACGGCCATCGCATTGCTCTCTTGGCCTACTGATCTATCTATATACTCTGTGTTTATGCCGTAGCTGCGATCTCCAGCGCAGGTACCTTCTGGCGTTGAAAACAGTGCTTTCAGATTCCTATATATTTCTGATGCTGTTTCTTCTTTTAAGTAATCAAAGCCAATCATTCTGATTTCTGTATTGATCATTACAGCTCCTTATACATAGCTTTTAAAGGTAACATCAACCTTCATTTTTGCTACTTCTCCTTGGTTATAGACCGTTTCCCAGGCTTCAGAAAGGCTCGTGATTACAAGCTTTTCATCTACAACTTTTCGGTTCCCGACTACAAAATATTCTGGTTTCCCAGTTCTGCAAGCGGTTCTTAGTTTTTCTTGTGTTGCCCGTGGCTTAACGCCATGTGCTGCACTTAACGTAAGCGTAAGCGTAACTGTGCTTGCATCTGGTCCCAAAAATTGCTGATGTGGCAAGCTTCCAATCCGTTGTGTCTCCGCCCAGCGTCCGGATGTCGTTGCTTTGAGATTCTGAAAGGTTAGTATTTTTTCTTCACTTACTGAAAAAACAATGTCCTTTCCAAAGTTTCCGATTGCCATTTGATCACCGCCTTCACTGCTTTCTTATGCAATTTATGATCTGTTCTATCGTTACTGATCCGCTATTGTCCCTCAGCACAATTTGATGGGCCTGCATTGATAGCATCCCCTCAACTTTTACAGCGGTTTCAAAATCCAGCTCCACTTTGCAGGCTTGTGCCTCTGGGTTTCTCTCTATGTATGCTTTTCCAGTTTCGTTAGAAAAATCTTTTCTATACCGATCTTTCCCGCTAACTGGTGGGCGGTTCTTGCCATTCCAAAATCGCCCCAACACAAGTCCCGCTTCAAATCCATTTGAAAGATGCAGCACCGCCACATAGTCTTCTACGCTTGGCATATGGTATTCATTATTCAGCGCTATATATGGGATTAGGGCCGTTGTCACGTTATCAGTGCCGTTCATATCGCCATATGTAACTCGGATCATTCCTTTTTCATAGTCCACTTGTGATACTCTACCTACTCGAAATCCTCTATCCATGTTTCCTCCTGCTTATGTTGATATGTCTTCAGCGTCAACCCAACCCCACACCGTAGAGCCTCCGCCTGGTATCCTGATCAGGTGATACGGATGCTTTCCGTTGTAGATCATTGTTATTCTTGCTTTTCCTGGTTTGCAGTACTTTGGCGTTGTCCAATTTGAGCTATAGTAGTGTTTTGAACCTGTGAAGGTTACAATCTGACCCACTTCCAGTTTCTTTGGTGTTGGCGTTTGTTCTTTCACTGGCTCTGGTTCTGGCTCTGGAGCCGCTACAATTGCTGCTTGTACCCTGTGCATAGTAAGCTCCATTGTATACGCTGCGCTGTTTGATACTGTATGCGCTACTTTATCCACAAAATATTTTCCATCCAGTTTATCGGCTCCTTCTACTGTGAGATTGATTCCCGCAGTGATTTGGGGATCTGCCTTGATCGTACAAGTCAACTTTTCGGCCGAGCGATTTTCTGAGTTGATTTTTGCTGTGATCTGAAGCTTGGCATCTGCTAAGCTATCCACCTTTTCTGACATATGATAAATTCTGCTTCCGCTCCCTACTTTACATGTGTACTCCTTTTCTTCCTCTCCTGCTGTATACTTGATCGTCCCTCCAGTGTACGTGCCTATCAACGACCCCGTATAGTTCCATTGCAGCATATCTTTGATCTTTATAGCTTTCACAGCTTTTTTTGATTCGTATTTCACCGGATCGTAAATGTATACTTTTCCTGCATACACTTTTATATACAGATCGTATTTTTCACACAATTCTGTTAGAAACGTACAATCTGTTTTATCTGTTTGCTCAAGTTTTGCTATGTTGATCGTTTCCGCATCGTATACCAGCTGCAACGCATACTCTCCGCAAATTTTGTTCGCAATTTCTTTTATGGTTGTTTTTTCCCATACTTTTGATTTTTGCGTTGCTCGGAATGCTTGCTTTTCCGGAACTGATGTGGCCCCTATCGTGCAGCTGAGCGGCCATCCATAAAACTCTTTGCTATCACAGCAAAAGGTTCCGCAGGAGATTGATAATTCGTCTCCATAGGCATTCCAGCTGTACAAATTGATAGTAGCTATAATTTTGCTTCCTTTTTGTGGGACTTTCTTCAAAAAGTACGCGTTCTCGTTGTCCAACTCTACGCTGATCGTGTCGCTTTCTCCGCTCGCTGGATCCTCGTAGGTAAACTGCTTAATTCTTGATTTTAATTCTTCCGCCGTGATACCGTCCGATCCAGAATATTTTATATCCACTATTGCTTGTCTCGGTATATTTGCCATCTACTACACCTCCCCGATGCTATACGGATCAGCGTTGCTTTCTGCTGTTTTCCAGATTGGCAAGCCGTCATCAACTGCTTCTGGAAGCTCCGGGACATTGATTTCTGTCCCGGATGAAAAAATCAAGGTATCAAGTAACGGATAGTTATTTTGCATGATCCAGCCTGCATATTTTTCACTCCCGTAAACCTTTAGTGCAATTTGGTCCCATGTTTCGCCTTGTATGGTTATGTATGTTTCCATCATTTCAACTTCTTTCTTTGATTTTCTCTGTCATATTGCTCCATCATTTTCTTAAATTCTTGGAACGTCATTTTAGCCGCTTCCTTTGCGTCTTCTTTTGTCGCGGTTCCTTGTAAAACATAGGTCGGTGAAAAGTTAATTGTCATTCCTGTTCCGGCTACTTCCAAGGTGTTTTGCTGTGTTTTTCCAGTTCCTTGGAGCTTTTTCAGGACATTGCCTATAACTCCTTGTGTATGGTCTGCCAGGATGCCATCCATGATTTCTTTCATGCGGCTCCAGAGTGTATCAAGTGGCAGAATTGCTTCTGCTCCCGCTTCTCCAAAACCTTGCATTCCTCTCATGGTTGGTAGAACCGTTGGCGAATTGAAAATGCCTCCGAGTGCGTTCCAGGATACGGAAAAATGCGGAATGCTTACGCTTCCGCCTTTTCCGTAAGCGATGGAACTTGTTGAAACATTGATTACTGGTATTGATGGTTTTGGAATCGTGATGCGCAGATTTGCAAATGCCGAGCGCACAACATTTGCTGCCGCCGCCGATCCGCTTGCACAGATTCTTTGTAATGCCTCCATCGCGCTTTGAGCTGACGATTTTGCCAGCTCCCAACCGCTATTTAATGCATTGTTTAACTCGGCTACTAGAGCGCTTATTGCCCCTGTTACCGCGCCCGATCCGTTTTGGATTGCAAGCGCAAGCATTTGCGTTAATGCCTCGCCTCCTGCTCGTCCAACCTGCTGTCCTTGCAGCGTCATCACCTGCACTGTCACGCCTGTCGTATCCGGCTTAAAGTTATACGCTGCTATTGCTGTGTTGATTCCCTTTCCAAGCGCTGTACCTCCGGCACGTCCTGCTCCGGATCCTGCCAGCGACATTTTTGCAGCTGGCAAGACATTGGCTGCATCAAGCTTATATGCATTGATAACATTTGTCAGTGCAGCTGTAAAAGCTTTTCCGCCTGCGCTTCCTGCCTGCTTCAATAGATCTGTCAGGGTTTGCGTGTTGACCTTAAATTCTATCGTGGCTGCTTCTTTTAACGCGCTTAGATTATCGTTTAGCGTCTTGATTGCTGCATTTGCGGTTTCCACTTGTGCTGCATCCACCTGTATTTGCATTTGCGTTTGATTTTCAAGCGCCGATGTATCTACAGTTGGTACGCTTACGCTCACTTCTTTGCTGTCCCCGCCTCCGGTGATCGCATCCCACAATCCGCCGAAAAAGTTTTTTACGCCTTCCCAAGCCTTCTGGACCGCGCTTGCTGCGGTTTCTGCCGCCCCCTTCAGCAAGTCCCAACCTTCGTCTAGTAATCCGCCAAGATTTGAGCCAATGCCCGAAATATTTGACACAAGCGTGTCAAATCCTTCGCTTACCAGCCCTGGAAGGGCTTCCGCTGCCGCTGTTGCGTTATCCTTCAGTGTAGTCCAACCTGCATCCAGCAACGGACCGATCGTCTCG
>CAVFYJ010000068.1:0-18925 GCA_963626545.1 Acetatifactor sp.
ATTCAAGGAAAACTTTGCATGCTCGGCCATTCTATGACCGAGTTATTGACTATGATGCAGCAAAATTCAGTGAGCGATGATTGCAAATGAGTGGAACACGAGGGGCAGAGAAATCTGTCCCTTGTGGACTTTATAGGGAAAATACGTTATACTCAGTATAGATAAAAAGAACGTACATAAGGGGGAAAAGAGCGATGAAGCGAATCAATTCAATTTACCGGATTTTTGTTCTGTTTTTGCTCATCATTATCGGAAGTTTTTTGATTTTATACTGGTATGGAACGACCAATCTTAAGGTTTCTCTGCAAAGAGTTGCACAGATTCAGATGGAATATTCTTCTGATCAGCTCGATCAGAAAATCAAGGAAATCGAGATGGAGGCGAGTGCGATTGTCACGAGGGAGGAGATGAAGCTTCTTCAGGTTGCAATCGTGGACAAAGAGGATATTTACAGTTATGTTATGAAAGTAAAGGCACTCAAGGAGATTTTTAAAGAAAAGCAGAAAAACAACACGGGTATGGCGGAATTTATCTTATACTGGCCAGACAGTGGACGTGTCATTTCCAGTTTGAATGCCTCTGGTGTAAAAGGTACATTGCTATCAAAGGTTACAGATAACAAATGGCTGATCATTGAAAACGAGGTTTATTTTTGTCGAAAATATGAGACGAAATGGGCAGATGATGACGATGAACCCTATCTAATTATTCGCATGGAGCGTGACTGGCTGTATCGTATCAAAAATATGGCGTCCGGCTTTGAGGGTGGCGGCACACTTTGCCTGTATGATAACGAACAGAGTATGTTTGCGGTTGATTCTGAGGGACAGCAGATTCAGGATAAGATGAAGGAACTTACAATGGAGCCGGGTATGCAAGAGATTCGTATTGGAAAGGGTCGCTACCAGGTCGTGACTTCTGGCATTGCCCAAAACGGGCTGACATTGGTAACCTACTATCCGCTCAGCAAAATGCTTCTTCCGGTCAACAACATGACCTACATCACAGGTGGACTGTTGTTCGTGGCGCTTTTCATTGGTGCGCTGTATCTGACGATGTACAACCGAAATATTCTGTTGCAGTTAAATATGCTGACGTATAAGTTAAAGCGTGTGGAGGATGGCGATTTGACTACACAGATCACAGAGCTTCCAGACAATGAATTTTATTATGTATTTGATCAGTTTAATCACATGATTGTGCGCATGAATGAGCTGTTTGATGAGACGTTAAAAGAGCAGGAGCTTCGTATGCAGGCAGAGCTTGAACAGCTGCAGCTTCAGATCAATCCACATTTTCTCTATAACAGCCTTTCCTATATCGTGACGGTGGCAGAGGAGCCAGATGCGGTGCGCAGCATGGCGGTGCATCTGTCGCGTTATTATCGCTACTGTACACAGAAAAAGATGATCACCACGATAAAAGAAGAGGTATCCTACGCGAAATCCTATCTGGAAATCATGGCGATGCGAAAGCGCATCCGTTACACGATCAACATGCCAAAAGAGATCGGAGAGCTGCCGATTATTCCACTAATCTTAGAGCCATTGATTGAAAATGCAATTGAGCACGGTTTAGAGGGGTGTGAGAGTGCCAAGCAGATTGAGATTGAGATTGGATGGACACCAAGCCGTGCCGTGACCTTTGCGATTTCCGATGACGGAGAGGGCATGACGAAGGAGCAGATTGCGGTGCTAAAGGAGCGCATTTCCCGAAAAGAGCGAAAGGAAGAGGAGAGTGTAGGACTGTGGAACGTCAACCAGCGTCTGATCAATTATTATTCCAAATCGGCGGCACTCGGATTTCGACGAAGCCGCTGGGGTGGTTTGACGGTTTATTTTACAATCCGGCCAGAGCGAAAGGCGGAAATTGCAGAGGGGGAAATAGAAAACAATGCAAGTATTAATCGTAGATGATGAGCCATATATGGTCGACTATCTAAGAAAGTTAGTCGATTGGAATGCATATGGCTTTGAGCATGTATACACGGCGGGCGGTGGTTCTATGGCAAAGGATTTGCTCGATAAGCATCAGCCAGAGCTGTTGATTACGGATATTCGTATGCCAAAGATATCAGGACTGGATCTGTGCCGCCATGTGTTTGAGAATAAGTATCCAACGAAAATCATGATCTTATCCGGCTACGGCGAGTTCGAATATGCCAAGCAGGCAATCCAGTATGGCGTCTCTGAATATCTGTTAAAGCCAATCCTGAAAGATGAGTTTGAGGAGAGCCTAGAGCAGATGATTGACCGCCATTTTGCCAGTCAGAAAGAGCAGCAGGAAAAAGAAAAGACAGGCGATGTAATTTTTGAGGTAGAAACCTACATCAAAGAAAATATCGAGACGTTTAAGCGATTAAGAGACTTTCAATTGATTCCCGAATCCGATCGGGAGATTCTGTCTTGTTTTTCACTATAGAGCTTCAAGTGTACTTGAAGTCAAGCACTTTTTTTAAAATTTAATTTGGCAAATTTGCTTGAATTTGGTGCTTGCATTTTGAGAGCCTGGGTGTTATAGTAATGGCATAGCTGATATGATTAGAAATGTGAATAAGAGAATTGAATTTTCAATGCCTGATATGATGTTTCCGATCTGGTGTTGAGGTCAATAAAATAAAAATAGAAAAAAATAAAAGAAGGAGAAAATAAGATGGATAAGAGAGAACGAGTACTTGCAGCAATGAATGGAGAAAAGGTGGATCATGTTCCGGTAGGATTCTGGTTTCATTTTGGCGGAGACGAAGCCATGGGAGAGGCGTGCGTGAATGCGCATTTAAAGTATTACAGAGAGACCGATCTGGATTTTATAAAGGTTATGTGTGATGGCTATTTCCCATTCCCGCTTCCACTGATTCGCACTGCAGAGGATTGGAATCGTGTAGAGCCGTTAGCAGCAGATGATCCGTTTATCACAGAGCAGGTAGAGCGTGCAAAGGCAATCGTAGATGCGATCGGAAAAGAGCGCTGTGTATTCTATAATGTATTTGCACCGTTCTCATCCCTTCGTTTTGGTGCAGATGTGATTGGTCTGAGCGATGAGAAGATCATGGAGCATGTGCGCACCAATCCAATCGCAGTAATGCGTGCACTGGATGCGATTGCACAGAGCAATGCACTGTTAGCAGAAAAGCTGATTACCGAGGCAGGCTGCGATGGCATTTACTACTGTGTACAGAGTGGTGAGCCGAATCGCTTTCAGCCGGAAGAGTATCGCAAGCTCGTCAGACCGAGCGATCTGTATGTATTAGAGCATGCAAATCGTTTCTCTGAGAATAATATCATGCATATGTGCGGATGGTCTGGAAAGCCAAATCAGATTGAGCTTTGGCAGGATTACCCAGTAAAGGTTGTAAACTGGGCCGTATTTGTAGAGAATATGACACTGGAGCAGGGCCGCGAGTTCTTTGGCGGAAGAACTTGTCTTGGCGGATACGAGACTCATTGGGATGGCCATATTCAGGAGGGTATCATTTATCATGGAACGAAGGAAGAACTGCAGGAGTACACCAGAGAACTGATTCTGAACCATGGAAAGTTAGGCTTAATGCTTGGTGGTGACTGCACGATTGATGCTAAGATTGATTGGGAAAGACTTCGCTGGATTGTAGAAGCTGCAAGAAGCATTTGATAGAAACTGCAATGGAGAAAACGAATGACAGATAAGAAAAATGCATTTTCAAAAAGCAAAAAGCAGCTGTTATCGGAGAAGATTCATGATGAGATTTTAGAAATGATCATCAAGAATACAACCGATGAAGAGATGGTTTTAAACGAAGGACGCCTGATGGAAGTTTTCCAGGTGAGCAAAGCACCTGTCAGAGAAGCACTGATTAAGCTGTGCGCAGAAGGTGTACTGCAGAGTGTACCTCGCTACGGCTATTTGGTAATCAGACAGCAGGAGAAAGATAGACGAGAAGTGACCAGAATGCGTGTCCTTTTGGAATTGGAAGCATTGAAAGAAGGATATGAGGAAATTATACAATATCACTTGCCAGAGTTACTGCAGCAAATTGATGGAAACGATGGCGGCAAAAAACTGGATGATGTTTGGGCAGTCTGGGAGGATAATTGTGAATTCCATTTACAGCTAGCATCTTATTCTAAGAATCGGCTTCTGCTTCGATATTTGCAGGAGACGATGGATCGCCAGAAGCGAATCTATGCGCAGCAGGCGTGGGAATCGCAGAAAACATTGAAGGCAACCTTCCATGATAATTCTCATAAGCGCATCTGGCAGGAGCTGTCGAACCATGATCTGGAGCAGGCTTTGCAGTGTCTTGAAAAAGATATTTCTCATTGATCTGAAAAGCTGTTTATTTTGAGTTAAGGGACAACTTCGGTGAAACTGGTTACTTGATAGAAATGTTTTAAATAGAGAACCTTTTGCAGCGCACTTGCGTTTTGCAAAGGGTTCTTTTATAATGAGACGAAGAAGTAGATAGAAGAAAGTACAAACAATAAAATAGAAGAATATTGAAAATACAGGAATGAAAGTTTTGCAAAGAGGATGCAAGAACAAAATACAGGAGGTCAAAATGGAAGAGGCAAAGGTACTTGGAAGTATTGATATTACGGCAGCCGGTGGAGGAAAATGTCTGCTTGGTGATCTTGATGGAGATGGTCGTATGGAGCTTGTTGTGGTTCAGGCGGACAATGATATTGATGATCGCTATGTGCCACATCAGATTACGTGCGTAACTGCGTATCGGTTGACAGGAGAAATGCTCTGGCAGATAGGTGAGTGCCATGAAAAATGTGGAAATTTTGGATCCGATTTTCCTGCTCAGGTGTATGACATTGATGCAGATGGAAAGGCAGAAATTCTTTGTGTGATGAATTACGAATTTCTGATTTTGGATGGAATGACAGGCAATGTAAAATGCCGCCATCCATTGCCAGATGAGCAGGCACATGATTGCATTATTCTTGCGGATTTGACTGGAAAAGGACGCCCGACAGATATTATTTTAAAGGATCGCTATCGCAGAATGTGGGCGTTTGATTCCGAATGGAATGAGCTTTGGACACATGAGGGGAATATTGGACATTTCCCATGGACAGCTGATGTGAATGGTGACGGTTATGAGGAGGTCATGGCTGGATACGATTTGCTTGACCATAATGGAAAAATACTTTGGTCCTGTCATGACTTGGAGGATCATGCAGACTGTCTGTGGACTGGTGATGTAACAGGAAGTGGTAATGTGCAGATTGCAGTCGGTGGAAGTGTAACTTGCTTGTACAGTGCAGATGGCAAAGAAATTTGGCGTTATGATGGATCAATTGAGTCGCAGCATATTGCACTCGGAAAATTTTGCCCAGAGCTTTTGGGACTTCAGGTGGCAGGTCTGGACCGCATCCGAAGAGGTGACGGATACAAGGGACAGTGGGATGGAAAAGATGGCATGTTTTTGCTTGATTGCAATGGCCAGGAGCTTTGGAAAGAAGATCGAAAAACAAAAGGCTGGCTGACAATTGTAGATGCACTGTACAACTGGAATGGTGAAGGTCGTGATTACATACTGGCTTATCGAAGAGGTGGCGGAGAATTACCGGCACTTTACGATGGGCATATGCAAAAGGTAGTTACATTTCCACATGATGGTTATGTTGTTCATGCAGACTTGTTTGGAAGAGAAAAAGAAGATGTAATTGTGTATGATAAAAATACCGCGTGGATTTGCAGTGGCACTCCATATGATTTATCACAGATACCATCTGGCAAGCCAATTCCACAGACAAAGCGCCTTTATTCCTCGACATTGTATCCGGGCGGTGTGTGTACACGAAAGACTGATAGCAAAAAAGCGCAAGAATTGAAGAAATAATAGTAGAAATAATAGCAAAACAAGACAGAAGAAAGGAAAGTAGAAAATCATGATTAAAAGAAGTGAATATCGCGGCTGCGTAAAGAAAGGTATTTTAAAGGAAGATTGGGACACCGCACTTGCTCAGACAAAGACACTTGTGCAGGAACAAAAGGAGCAGGACAAGGTGCTGACTGTGTGTCTGTATCAGCATAAAAATATGCTGTTTTTGTACATGGAAACCTTGCAGGATGACATCTGTCCGCAGACACTTCTCGCGCCGCTGGCACCGTATTTGGAGCAGTGGCCGGAGGAAGATGGATTAACGCCGTGGGCGCCGATGTATCATATTTATCATCACAGCATTCCAGGGGATGTTTCTGAATGGATAAAGGAGCGTGCTACAAATGAGAAGCGCATCGGTCGTATTGCATTTTTAAAGCCAGAAAAGCTGTTTTCCTATACCTATTGGCACTATGCAATCGTTCAGGAAGGCCTTCTAAAAGGAGATAAGTATCAGTATATTTCTCTGCATGAAAATGTGCTGTTTTCATATTTTGAGGAGCCACGTCACAATGTAAATATCACAGGAAAAGAGGAAGAATCAAAGGTAATCGACGGCTGGATGGCAGTCGATCCGGAGAGTCATTTTGATCGTGAAAAAGCTTGTGGAAGTAACTTCCTTGTGATTGATCCGATTCTGATGGTTTGATAGATTTCTACGGTTAAAACTGTGGTTTTTCCTACTCGATTTTTGTAAATAAAAGGAAATTAGAATTTTCTTTCACACTCTTGACGTTTCTTTCTCACTTTTATATAATAAGAGAAAGAAATGCCAAGAGGAAAAACAAGAAAGGGCGGTGTAAATATGCTTCCTTTTGAAAATCAAAATGTTGAGTTCAAACAGGAATATGTCTCAGACATTCGCAAAGAAGTAATCGGATTTGCCAATGCAGATGGCGGTGTCGTATATGTCGGTATCCGTAAAGATGGAGTGGTTATAGGTGTGGAAGATCCTGATTCGGTAATGCTTCAAATTGTGAACTCATTAAAAGATTCAATTGCACCGGATGTAATGCCATTTGTGAAAGTGCAGACGGAACAAATGGAAGGAAAACAGGTTGTTGAAATTTATGTAACGACTGGAACAAATCGTCCCTATTATCTCAGAGAAAAAGGCTTGAAAGCAAGTGGAGTCTATGTGCGTAAGGGAAGTTCGACTCAGCCGATGACAGAAGAAGGAATTCGTGAAATGATTATTGAAAATAGCGGAAGATCTTTTGAATCATGCAGGAGTATGAATCAGGAATTAACATTTAAAGAATTTGCAGCACAAATGGAAGGGCGGTCGATTGCGATAGGTTCAGCCCAGATGAAAACTTTGAAATTAATAGGAGAAGATGGATTATATACCAATTTAGCATTGTTGCTTTCTGATCAGTGTGAAACAACAATAAAAGTGGCATTATTTCAAGGAATTGATAAAGAAATCTTTCGAGACCGAAAAGAATTTTCAGGTTCGATTTTGAAACAGTTGGAAGATGTGTATGAATTTATTGATCTTGTTAATAAGACAAAGGCTAGCTTTTCAGGGCTTAATCGAACTGATAAGAGGGACTATCCAGAAGAAGCGGTAAGAGAAGCGCTGCTAAATAGCGTTGTGCATAGGGATTATTCGTTTAGTGGCAGTAATTTAATTAATATTTATGAGGACCGAATCGAGTTTGTTTCGCTCGGTGGATTGGTTTCTGGGCTTGAATTAAAATCAATTTTTCTTGGCGTTTCACAGTCAAGAAATCCGAATCTGGCAGCTTGTTTTTACCGGATGCGATTGATTGAAAGCTATGGCACTGGAATTGGAAAAATTCAAAGAGCATATAAAGGTGAACCATTGCAGCCAGAGTTTGAAACGGCCAAGGGCGTTTTCCGTGTAACGCTTCCAAATCGGAATGAGACAGAAAAAACGGGTAAACAGATTGTTCAGAAAGAAACGTCAAAGGCAAAAAAAAATTCAGGGAAGCAGCAACAAAAGGTGCTTGATTTTGTCAGTGAGAATGGAAAAATAACTAGAAAACAGGTTGAAGAATTAATTGGTTCTGGTTCAACAAAAGCATTCAAGCTGATCAAGGATTTATGCGAAAAGGGACAAATGAAGGCTCAGGGAGCTGGAAGGTGCAGCTATTATGTATTGGTATAAGAACGAATAATGATAGGCAAAAAAACGGATAACAAAAAGTGATAATCAAGATCGCTAGTAGAAAGGAAAACAGTGTATCATGAGTAATAGCAGTGAATACGAGCTTCTTGCGCAGCAGCTCCAAGCCTTAATCGAAGGAGAGCCAGATCAGACGGCAAATCTGTCCAATGCATCTGCTGCGATCAATGAAGCACTAGGCAACATTAACTGGGCTGGATTTTATCTGGTGAAGGATGGAATGCTTGTATTAGGACCATTTCAAGGAAAGCCCGCCTGCATCCGCATCCCGTTTGGAAAAGGCGTATGCGGAACCGCAGCGCAGAAGGATCAGACACAGCTTGTAAAAGATGTGCATGAGTTTCCGGGACATATCGCGTGCGACAGTGCATCGCGCTCGGAGATTGTCATTCCGATTCATGACAAGAACGGTGCAGTGGCAGCCGTGCTTGATATCGACAGCCCCTATCTGGCGCGTTTTGATGAAACAGACCAGACGGGACTGGAGCATTGCGTGAAGATTCTGGAAAAATATTTGGTATTCTAAAAAGTCAGATCGGCCGCCCTTTTGCCTGAATCATAGCAGGAATTGAATTGTGGGTCAATGTGGTC
Source organism: Acetatifactor sp. (assembly GCA_963626545.1). GTDB lineage: Bacteria > Bacillota > Clostridia > Lachnospirales > Lachnospiraceae > Anthropogastromicrobium. The sequence continues at coordinate 8,616 of CAVFYJ010000068.1, forward strand.
ATATAGTCGATCAACTGATCTTTGCCAAAAAGATCCGGTGAATGGAACATCTCAATCAATAATCCTGCGATGCCTTCGGTGTAGAGCATACAAAGGAAACGGCGAAACTCATCCGGGATTACAAGCTTCATGGATTTTTCGGTGCTGCGAATCACATTTTCGACAACACCGATAAAATCCTTAAAGAAAAAGCGCTTTAATTCGTCGCGGCCAATCGAGTCATACATGCAGTTTAAAATAAAGGAGTTTTGTTCGACATAGTCAAAGATAAAGGTAAACACCTCCTGCTCATTTTTCATCAGGTCAAACTGGCGGATGACATCAAACGCCTCCTGCTCGAGCATCCACTTGAGCAGATCATAGATATCCTGAAAATGATAATAAAATGTTTTACGGTTAATATTGCAGTCGCGGATCAGTTCGCTGACTGTGATTTTTGAAAAGGTTTTGTGCATCATCTGATTTTTTAAGGAAGCGCACAGAGCCTTTTTTGTGCGCAAAGAAATTTCTTCATGTGTCATATCGCTTTTTCCATACCTTTCTAATTCATATTGAAATTAGTATACACACTTGTCCATCAAATTTGCAACCAGATTTTGACCATCAAATATTACTCATCTGTCCATAATTACACAGTTGACCATGAAGTGTCCGTAGAATTGCCCCACACCTGTGGATATAATAAGGCAGGAATCGGGAAAGAAAAGCAACAAACTCATCACAACGTGAGTTTCCGATTGAATCTAAGACAGGGAGGAAGCTGCAAGACAGCCAGAGAAAATTATGAAAAAATTTTATCAGAAGGTTATTAATCACCCAAAACTGATTCTTATTTTATTTTCTGTGCTTTTGATCGCCAGTATCGTGTGTAAGCCGTTGATCTCGGTAAACTACGACATGAACGATTATCTGCCGGCGGACAGTCCGTCGACTGTAGCACTTGATCGCATGAGCGAGGAATTTGATGGAGGAATCCCAAATGTCCGAATTATGATAGAAGATGTGACGATTCCAGAAGCACTCGCGTATAAGGAACAGATCGAAGCAGTTGACGGTGTTACCGATGTCACATGGCTCGACGATGCCGTGTCGGTGGAGGCTCCGCTTGAGACACTGGATGCGGATACGGTTGAAACCTATTATAAGGATGGAAATGCCGTATTCCAGGTAACCGTTGAGGAGAGTAAAACACTGACCGCCATTGATGCGCTGCGCGAGGTGATTGGCGATGAGAATGCGATGACGGGAAGTGCTGTTTCCACTGCGGTTGCAACAAAGAGTACGGTAACGGAAATTACCCATATCGCAGTGATTGCCGTTTTGTTTGTTCTCTTTGTCCTGATGCTTACCACAACCTCATGGGCAGAGCCGATTCTGATTATGGCAGGTCTGGGCGTGGCAATCCTCATCAATGCAGGAAGCAACTTAATCTTTGGCGAGATCTCCTTTGTCACAAATGCGGCTGGAAATATCTTGCAGCTTGCCGTTTCTCTTGATTATTCCGTCTTTTTGCTGCATCGCTTCCATGAGTGCAGAAAAGATCATGAAAATACAAAGGCTGGTGCGAAGGCCGCGATGGTAGATGCACTTACGATGTCGACATCCTCCATTCTTTCAAGTGGACTGACAACCGTTATCGGATTCTTGGCACTATGTTTAATGCAGTTTCAGATTGGACCAGACCTTGGCCGTGCACTTGCAAAGGGAATTGCAATTAGCCTGATTACCGTATTTGTTTTCATGCCGGTTTTGATTCTGGCATTGTATCCACTGATTGATAAAACGCAGCATCGTTCCTTTTTACCGTCCTTTACGGGTGTTGGAAAGATGGTGCAGAAGGTAATGATTCCATTTGTATGCCTGTTTGTGATCACTGTTGTGCCGTCTTATCTGGCATCCAATGCAAACAGCTTTTACTATGGTGCTTCTCATATCTTTGGACCAGCGACGCAACTTGGTGCGGACACCGAGAAAATTGAGGATGCATTTGGTAAAAGCGACACTTATGTATTGATGGTTCCAAAGGAAGACAAGGAGCGCCAGAAGGAGCTTTCCGATGCACTTCATGAGCTTGATGGTGTAAAGAGCATTCTTTCCTATGTTGATACGGTAGGTGCCGAAATTCCGGAAAGCTATCTGGATGAGAACATCTACAATAAGCTTTGCTCCGATACCGATACCCGAATGGTGCTCACCGTTGATGTGCCATATGAGGGCGATGAGACATTTGAGCTTGTAAAGAGCATTCGTGAAATTGCGCAGGATTATTACCCAGATCAGTGGTATCTGGCAGGTCAGGGTGTTTCCACTTACGATCTGATGGATACGATCACGGCTGATATGGCAAAGATAAATCTGGTTGCAATCGGTGCGGTATTTGTTGTCCTGCTGTTGACAATGCATTCCATTTCCCTTCCGGTGATTTTGGTATTGAGCATCGAGGCAGCAATCTGGATCAATCTGTCAATTCCATATTTTACCGGAACAGCTATTTTCTATATTGCGTACCTGATTATCAGCTCGGTACAGCTGGGTGCAACCGTTGACTATGCAATCTTGTTTACGGAGCGTTACAAGGAGTACCGTGAGAGCTTAAACAAAAAGGATGCAATTATTCAGACAGTCTCTGCTGTATTTGTATCTATTATGACATCAGGAAGTGTAATGACAGTAGTTGGATTTTTGCTTGGCTACATGACAACGCATGGTCTGCTGTCACAGCTTGGATTCCTGCTTGGAAAGGGTACCATTTGTTCACTGATTATTGTATTTTTTGTCTTGCCGGGACTGTTGTATTTGCTTGATCCGCTCTTTATTCGAAAAAAGAAGGCGTCAAAGGCAACTGTGGCAGCAGAAAGAGAGGAAATTTGAGATGACAAAGATAAGAGAAGATAAAATGATGAAACGAAGCAATCAAAGAAACAATCAAATTAGTAATCAAATTAGTAATCAAATTGGCAATCAAATCAGAAAAAATAGAAAAATAGTTGGCAGCAAAATGATGGCGGGAATGCTCGTCCTTTCTGTAAGTGCACCGTTTGCACAGGGGCTTGGCCTTTGTGCCCCAGTGTATGCGGCAGAGAGCAGTGCGCAGACAAACACAAATAATAAGGAAGAAGTTGTTTATATCATGCTTGACGCACAGGGTAATGTGGACAGCGTCAACGTGGTCAACATTTTCGGCAAGGGTGAGATTACCGATTATGGTGATTATTTAAGTGTGAAGATGCTGACCTCCACCAATCCGATCTCGCAGGACGGCGATGCAGTTACTTTTGTTTCCGATCAGGATCGCCTGTATTATCAGGGAACACTGGACAATGCACAGATTCCGTGGAAGGTTGCTATTGAGTATATACTCGATGGAAAGAAAATCACACCGGAAGAGTTAGCAGGCCAGTCTGGCGCATTAAAGATTCATATTAAGATTACGGAAAATGAAAAGTGCAAGGGTTCCTTCTATGATTCCTGTGCACTTCAGGCGGCATTTACGCTTGATACGACCCGTTGCAAGAACATCACGGCAGATGGTGCAACATTGGCAAATGTCGGCGCAAACAAGCAGATTAGCTATACCGTTTTGCCAGGCAAGGGACTGGATGCGACAATCAGCGCCGATGTGACCGATTTTGAGATGGAAGCCGCAGCAATCAATGGCGTCAAGCTGAATCTGGACGTTGAGGTTAACGATGCCGATCTGATGGATCAAGTCGGTGAAATCATGGACGCAGCAGAGCAGCTGGATGACGGTGCCGATGAACTGATGGAAGGCACCGATGAGCTTTCCGATGGAACAAATGATTTGTACGATGGCGTTTCTGATCTGTATGATGGAAGCAATGATTTAATGGATGGTGCATCAAATCTGTACGATGGTGTAAAGCAGGTGGCAGATGGTACCTCTTCGTTAAAGGATGGCATTGGCACCATGCAGAGCGGTGTTCAGACATTGAATGATAAGTCTGCTGATCTTGCAAATGGATCTGCCCAGCTTTTATCTGGTCTGCAAAATCTTCAGAGCAGTCTGTCTGGCGTATCTGTATCGACAGATCAGCTCTCCTCACTGACATCCGGTGCGGCACAGATTAGCGAGGCAGCAGGACAGCTTTCTGCAGGAGCATCTAGTTTACAGGCATCGGTTTCTTATAGCGCATATCAGTCTGCACTTGCTCAGAATGGACTTGATGTGAATGCACTCGCTGCAGCAAATACCGATGCGGCAAACACGATCACTACACAGATCGGTCAGTTACAGGCAAGTCTTGCACAGATCACATCCATATCAGGCTATGAGAATACCGAGTATGCAGCGCAGGCCGCACAGCTTCAGGCACAGATCGACAGCCTAACAACTGTTGTGAGCCTCCTTGGTGCAAACAATGCGGCAATCTCTGGCACACAGACCTATTTTGATTCCGTTTCCTCAGGTGCAGATTCACTTGTATCAGGACTTTCACAGCTGAGTGCAAGTGCGCAGACCTATAGCGATGGTGTATCCGCAGCTTCTTCACAGTTGTCTGGCCTTGCAGGAAACATGGAAAGCTTAAAGAGTGGAGTCAATCAGCTTGTGGCAGGAAGCCAGTCATTAAATCAGGGCGTTGCCGATTATACAGGCGGCGTTGCCCAGATTGCAGAGAATTTCCCGCAGCTTGTTGACGGAGCAACGCAGCTTTACGATGGAAGCAATACACTTCTTGATGGTGCGTCCCAGTTAAAGGATGGCACGGTGGATTTGAACGATGGTGCAAAGAAATTGATGGATGGCGCATCTGATTTGAATGACGGTGTGGATTCCTTAAAGGATGGCGTGCAGGAATTAAAGGATGGAACAAGCGAGTTCCACGAGAAGACATCCGATATGGATGAGCAGGTATCCGATAAAATTGATGAGATGATCAGCTCCATCTCTGGCAACGACGATAAGGTTGTTTCTTTCGTGTCCGATAAGAATACAAATGTGGACAGCGTCCAGTTCATCATCAAGACTGCTTCTGTAAAGAAGGCAGAGGTTGTCGAGGAAGAGCCTGAGGAAGAGGCACCGAAGAGCTTTTTGGAAAAGTTGAAAGATCTGTTCTAATTTTGCATGGATCATGAGGGATTTTTACGAGCGCGGTTCGACGATTGTTTTGTCGGCGTCACTGTTCAGCGATGCCCACTACGCATCTTTTTATCATACGTTATTTCGAGCAGCTCGCTTCAACGTTCCGCCTCGTAAAAGCAACTCGTCTCACCGCTAATTTAAGTCAGAGTATTGCTCTTTGATACTCCTTTTGATACACTTGTACTAGATACAAAAAATCAAAAGGAGTATTTTATTATGCGGTGCCTTCTAGTGGCAATCAATTCAAAATACATTCATTCCAACCCAGCAGTCTATCTGCTTCGTGAGTGTGCGCTGCGTGACTTGCAGCAAAAGCAGATTTCAGATGTAGAGATAGAACTGGCGGAATACACGATCAACCATCATGCATCCGAGATCTTTGATGATATTTATCTTCACCATGCCGATCTCGTCTGTTTTTCCTGCTATATCTGGAACATTGAGTATGTTAGACAGCTGGTGCGTAACTTAAAAAATCTCTGCCCAAATGTCAAAATCTGGGTCGGTGGACCAGAAGTTTCCTACGACTGTGAGAGTTTCCTTCGGTCGCTTCCGCAGGTAGACGGAATCTTATATGGGGAAGGGGAGCGAAGTTTTCCAGCACTGTTGGAATATTATGCAGCGCGTGAAGGTGATGCAGAACATGAAAACGAAACCAATTTAAAATGTGAAACCAATTCAAAATATGAAACCAATTCAAAATGTGAAAATAATGCGTTTCCAGATGGTTCAGCCTGGCTTGATGAAAACGGAATCTTCCACCAGACAAGTCCTCAGCCACTCACACCGATGGATGAGCTTCCCTTTATCTATGAGGAGGCAGGCCGGATGGAGGGCTTTCAGAATCGAATCATCTATTACGAGACGAGCAGAGGATGTCCATTTTCATGCAGCTATTGCTTGTCCTCGATTGATAAAAAGCTTCGTTTTCGTCCACTCGATACGGTGAAAAAGGAACTTGCTTTCTTCTTGGAACAGCGTGTGCCACAGGTTAAATTTGTAGATCGTACCTTTAACTGCAAAAAATCCCATGCGATGGCAATCTGGCAGTTTATCCGCGACCATGATAATGGCGTGACGAATTTCCATTTTGAGATTGCGGCGGATATTCTTGATGAGGAGGAGATTGCCCTTCTTCGCACGATGCGCCCAGGACTCGTGCAGCTTGAGATCGGTGTGCAGACGGCAAATCCCGACACGATTCATGCGATTAACCGAAAGATGGATTTGGCACGTGTGGCACAGGTGACAGAGACCATTCGTCAGGCACACAACATTCATCAGCATCTTGATCTGATCGCTGGATTGCCACTAGAAGATTATGAAAGCTTTGGCCATTCCTTTGATGTGGTATATCAGATGAAGCCAAGCCAGTTGCAATTAGGATTCTTGAAGGTATTAAAAGGTTCGCCGATGCAGGCGCAGGCAAGGCATTATGGAATTTTGTCACAGGCAGAGCCCCCATATGAGGTATTAAAAACACCGTGGCTGTCTTACGATGATATTATTCGACTAAAGGGCTTAGAGGAGATGGTCGAGACCTACTACAACAGTGGTCAGCTCCTTCACACGATTGAAATTTTGCAGGAGCAGTTTGATCGTCCGTTTTCGCTTTTTGAGGCGCTTTCCGATGAGTATCGGGCACGAAAAATGCATGAGAAAAAACATAGCAGAGAGGCACAGTACCAGTTTATTCTTGAGTTTGCCGCCGTGCGCACCACACTCGATGAAAAGACAGTACGGCAGGTGCTGACGCTTGACTATTATTTGCGCGATTATGCGAGAAAGCGCCCTAGTTTTGCGCTAGAACAGGATTCTTATAAGGAAGAGATCCGTGCAGTTTGTCTGAAAGCCTTTCCGAACAGTTCTTATAAGGATGTCATCCGTGAGTATCACATTGAAGTTTTTGTGCCACCATTTACGGACGAAAAGCAGTTTGTTTTGTTTGATTATAAACATCGCGATCCGCTCGACCAGAATGCAACGATTCGCGTGTTGCTATAGCAATGAAGAATAGAATTAAAGAAAACGGTATTGCATATGCATTGGTTTGGAAATAAAGAATAAAATAAGTGAGACTGGATGTTGCTTCATAGGAAGTAGCATCCAATTTTTTTAAATTAACAATTTTATATTGGCAAAAATAATAAAAAACAAGTAAAAACACATAGACTTATTGCCGATAGCATAGTATACTAACCATAATAAGTGTAATTTTTGAATTATGACAATGAAAAGTCCATAGAATGTGATTTTCATCATATAAAAGGAGGATGGCAGATGCGATATCTTTCAGTTGCTGAAATGGCGAAAAAATGGGATGTATCGGAACGTAGTGTAAGAAATTATTGTGCCCATGGGCGTGTACCGGGAGCATTTCTTACTGGAAAGACATGGAACATTCCAGAAAATGCAAAAAAGCCGGAGCGTTCTAACAAGAAAAAAGAAAAGCCGATGACGCTGTTAGATATTTTGTTGGATGAGAAGACAAGTAAATATTCCGGAGGTATTTATCATAAGACACAGATTGATTTAACATATAATTCAAACCATATAGAAGGCAGTCGGCTGACTCACGATCAGACCCGATATATATTCGAGACGAACACCATTGGTATAGAAAAAGAAGTGCTTAATGTAGATGATGTGATTGAAACGGCAAACCATTTCCGGTGTATTGATATGATTATTGATCATGCAAAAGCACCATTGACAGAAAAATTTATCAAGAAACTACATCTGACTCTGAAAAATGGCACCAGCGATTCCAGAAAGGATTGGTTTATTGTTGGTGATTATAAGAAACTGCCAAATGAAGTCGGCGGTATGGAGACTGCACTTCCAGAAGAAGTTGCGGATAAGATGAAAAAATTGCTGTCGGAGTACAATAGTAAAGAAGAAAAGACCTTTGAAGATATTCTGGATTTTCATGTAAGGTTTGAACGTATTCATCCATTTCAGGATGGCAATGGTCGTGTGGGACGATTGATTATGTTCAAGGAATGCCTAAAATATAATATTGTTCCGTTTATTATGGAAGATAATTTGAAAATATTTTACTATCGTGGATTGAAAGAATGGGATGATGAAAAAGGGTATTTGACAGACACTTGCTTGACTGCGCAAGATCGATATAAGGCATACTTGGATTATTTTAGAATTGCATATTAACATATTAAGCGAGAAAAAATAAGGATAAGAATTATGTGAAAGCGAGGCGATGAGTGTGTTAATAAATACACAGGAGTATCTTTCTGTTATTGAAAACATCAAGCAAGAAATCAAGGATGCACAATACCGTGCAACGATTCATGCGAATTCAGATTTGTTACTCCTATATTATGATATTGGAACGGTTATTAATGAATATAAAATATGGGGAAATAAATTTATTGATAATCTTTCTTACGATATTCAAATAGCTTTTCCGGAGAGAAAAGGATACTCCGTCAGGAATTTAAAGTACATGGCGAAGTTTGCCACCCGTTTTTCCGATAGAAAAATTGTGCAAGAGGTGCTTGCACAAATTACATGGTATCATAACATTGCGTTAATGGATAAGGTCAAAACCGCGGAAGAGCATATTTGGTATGCAAATGCAACAGTACAGAATGGCTGGTCTCGTAATGTACTTGTTCACCAAATTGAAAGCGGATTGTACCAGCGTCAGGTTCTGGCAAATAAAGTTACAAATTTCGAACACCGTCTACCATCTCCACAAAGTGAACTTGCGGTGCAGACTATGAAAGACCCATATGTATTTGATTTCATTCCTTTTCGGGAAGATATGCTCGAACGGGACATTGAACAGGCATTGGTTCGAGATGTCGCAAAACTTCTTCTGGAGCTTGGAACCGGATTTGCATTTTTGGGGAATCAGTATCACCTGAATGTAGGCGGCGATGATTTTTACATTGATTTATTATTTTATAACCTGAATCTTCGCTGCTATGTGGTTATCGAACTGAAAACTGGTGACTTCAAGCCGGAATATGTTGGTCAGTTAAACTTTTATCTGTCGGCAGTGGACGGCATTTTGAAGAAAGAGCAGGATAATCCGTCCATTGGTTTGCTCCTGTGCAAAAGCAAGAATAATGTGGTTGCCGAATATTCTCTCAAGGATATTTCGAAGCCGATTGGTGTGAGTGAATACAAAATAACCAGCAGTTTGCCAGATGATCTGGAAAAGCAGCTGCCGTCTGTTGAGGATATTCAGAAACGGATTAAGTAGAACTATCAGAGTAGGATATTTTTGTAAGATACAACTTCCGATAAATTTGGATTATGAGAAACTTTCATGTGAGACGATATGAAAGGAGGATGTACAAATGAACACTGTTCTGCATAAAAGTGAAATGTCAGAAGAAGATATTAAATTACAGTATATTACACCTGCAATCACCTCTAAATGGGACAGAGGTAAGATTACCATGGAGACACAGGTTACAGATGGTAAAATCAACCTAAAGGGAAATTTTGTATTTCGTGAAAAACCAAAGCGTGCAGATTATATTTTATATTTGAACGCAAACAATCCGATTGCCATTATTGAAGCGAAAGACAATAAGCACAGTATTTCGTATGGCTTGCAGCAAGCTATGACTTATGCAAAGATGCTTGACCTTCCGTTTGCATATAGTTCGAATGGAGATGGATTTGCAGAACATGATTTCCTTACAGGCAAAGAACGTCAGTTGAAAATGGATGAATTTCCGACAGAGATGGAGCTGGTTTCCCGCTTTAAAGAGGAATCTGGAATAACACCAACACAGGAAACAGTAATTGAACAGCCTTATTACAGCAGTCAAAATACATATCCACCCCGTTACTATCAGCGAATTGCCATTAACCGAACCGTAGATGGCATTGCAAGAGGGCAGAATCGTCTGTTGCTCGTTATGGCTACAGGTACAGGAAAAACTTATACGGCTTTTCAGATTGTTTATCGTATGCTACAAAGCGGATTAAAACGGAAGATTTTGTACCTTGCTGACCGTAATATTCTTGTAGATCAGTCTATTCAGCAGGATTTTGCTCCGTTGGAAAAAGTGATTCATAAGATTAATGTGTCCAAAGATGATAAAAGTACCATTACTTCTCATGAGGTATATTTCTCTTTATATCAGCAGTTGGTTGGTGACGATGATAAAGAACATTTTAGGAATCTGGCGCGGGAATCCTCGGCCATTCAATGACCGAGATGAAAGCG
>CAVFYJ010000069.1:0-434 GCA_963626545.1 Acetatifactor sp.
CCTTAAGAAGCTCTAATGCACCGTTTGTATCGTTGATGTTGTTGAAGGAAAGGGACTTTCCGTTTAACTGCTTTGCGTCAACAAGAGATCCCTTCTTCTTGCCAATCTCACGATAGAAAGCAGCTTTCTGGTGAGGATTTTCGCCATAACGCATGTCCTCAACCTTCTCAAAGGTCATGGTCAATGTCTGTGGCAGGCTGTCATCGCCGCGCTCTTTCTTCAGATAATCCGCAATCATGGTGTCATAACTGGAGGTATGCATAAATACCTTCTGCATCAGATAAAACTTGGTATCCAGACTTACCTGTCCGTCTGCCTTCAACTCTGCAAGAACCTTCTCATAATCAGCTGGGTCTGTCACAACAGCCACATCCTGATAGTTCTTTGCAGCCGCACGCAGCATAGTCGGTCCACCGATATCAATATTCTCAACA
>CAVFYJ010000069.1:479-18531 GCA_963626545.1 Acetatifactor sp.
GCCTCTGCTCTGGTAACGCCGTCCTTTAAAATTGTCGCCTTGAATGGATACAGGTTTACAATTACCAGATCAATCGGCTCAATTCCAAGCTCTTTGAGCTGTCTCATATGCTCCGGATTTGAACGCATTGCCAACAGACCTGCATGTACTGCCGGATGAAGTGTCTTTACTCTGCCGTCAAGACATTCCGGGAATCCGGTAAGATCGGAGATCTCCATAGCCTTTACACCAGCCTCAGCCAGCTTCTTGTAGGTTCCTCCTGTTGAAATAAGTTCGATCCCAAGCGCCTCCAGCTCTTTTGCCAGTTCTACTATGCCTGTTTTGTCTGATACACTGATTAATGCTCTCATTGTCCTCTCCTTCGTTTCAACTGCGTATTCAATTCTCTTGTTCCTAATGGCACCTTGTGTCTGCACATCATGCTTTCGCATCGTGCCTGCAACGCATTTATTATTACACAAAACTTAATAGATTGCAAGGGGAAAGTTATCGTCTCACTGCGAATCTAGGTTCTGATATTGCCCATAAGTATCTTGATTTTTTCGGCAAATTGCGATACAATACTAATATTATTACAGCAGTTTTTATAACATTTTTGAAAATAGGAGGTAATTCCAATGGTTGCATTTGAGTTTCCCGCTGAAACAAAGCTCGATGTCATCGTGACATTTGATACGAAAAGCCACTCGGATGATGCGTATGCGCTTACCTATGCGCTGTTAAGCAGCCGCTTAAATGTGCTTGGCATCATTGCAACGCGCTTTAATCAGGCGGACAGTGTTTCACAAAGCCGCACGGCAGCAAAACATATTCAATCTCTTTTAAAGGACGAGACACCCGTATATGATGGTTTTCCAGATTACTTTGAAGAGAACGCCGAGAGTCAGGAGCTTTCAGATGGTGTGAAATTTTTAATCGAGCAGGCATCAAAGAAGCCTGTTACTGTTCTTTGCATGACCGTTTTAACTGATATTGCTCTTGCAATTCGCGCTTGCCCGTCGATCATCCCGAATCTTCGCATCGTGTGGGCCGGAGGCGGCGCTTATCCGAAGGGTGCACAGTATGAACCGAATATTATCAATGACCGCGAAGCTGCGAATTTTGTGCTTCAGAGCGGTGCTGAATTTTTCCAGATTCCAAAGAATGTATATCGTATGTTCAATGTTTCATTTAGTGAGCTTTTCTTAAAGGTAAAGCCGTATGGAGAGCTTGGTGAATTCTTATATAACCTGATTATTGAGCGTGCGATGGACAAGAAGCGTCCGCTTCGCACTGGATGTTACTGGGTATTAGGAAATCTCTCGATTATCGGAGCGGTTCTTTGTGAATGGAATTTCTGTCTGGAGGAGCGCCCGGCGCCATCCTTTACACGTCACTGTGTTTATACCGATGTCGGTACTCACTATAAGATCAATGTATTCAAAGACATTGATACGCGTTTTATTCTGGAAGATTTCTTTGCAAAGGTGCAGATTTTCTCAATGGATGAATAAAAGAAAGGGATTTCGTTTTTGGCGAAATCCCCTTTTCTTTGCTTAAATAATTTGATTATCTGCTTAAATTGTTTAACTTTAATTTGGATTCGTTTTGATTAGATATCCTTAAAATCAGTTAAGGCGAAATCATCATCGTCATCGCTGTCGTCTGCATAGAACTCTGGTGCAGTGCTCTCTACCTCGATGAAATCATCTTCTACTGGAGAATTCTCGGCTGCATGAAGGCTATTTAACTGCTCGTTGATCTTATCAATGTCAGCTGCTGCAAGACTTGATTTTACAGGAGTGCCTTTTACATCATCAAGTCCGTCAAGGTCACGCACACGTGTTGCACCTTCTGCTGGAGCTTTGTCAAAGATCTTTGTCTCGCCAGATGGACGGGAAGTCGCTGGCTTAGTTGGACGCTGTGCTCTTGTTTGACCGTTTGCTGGTCTTGCCTGCCCAGACTGTGCGGACTTAGACTGTGTTGGTCTTGCAGAACTCGGTCTTACTGGTCTTGCACCAGTACGATCTCCAGTCTGATCCTTCTGTACGCGAGTAACCTTAGAGGTTGTAGTACTCTGCTCAAAGCCTCTGTCAGAGTTCTTTGGAACACGACGTACACGGGAAGTTCCCTCCTCGCGGCCTTCGGTCATTCTGGTATCACCTAAATTATCTCTGCGTACTCTTCTGGTAGATGGCTCGGTGGTTCTTGGTCTTGCCTGCTGTGCGCGTGTTTTTGCTGCATTCTCTAACTCAGTTATCTTCTTCTTTGCCTTCTTTAACTTGGAAGACTTGGAGATCATGCGGATAAAGAATACAAGCATCAAAAATGTTACAACACCAAGAGCAATAACACCAATCAAACCATACTTCTTTACGTTATCCTTTAAGTTATTGTAATTCTGCTGATTCAGACTTGCTGCGCTGCTTAAGCTCTCGATCTCAACACTGTCCTGAGAAGACATGGAATTGTAGCTGTCCTGAAGACTAGAAAGCTCGTCGCTCATGCTGCTTGCAGATGCCTGTAAATCAACATCTGGATCTGCTACATAGCGAAGGCATGCTCCGTTTGTACCATCAAAGCGATAAAATCCTTCGCTTCCGTCAGAACCAACTGCATAGATCAGGTACATGTTGGAATCACCAGCTGTGGAATTAAACCATGCTGGAATGATGCGGCCATTCATATCAATGTTTACGCTCTCATATCCACTTGGAACCGTTACATCAGCACTCGGAAGAACAATCGCATAAGAAGTATCTACAGCGGTAAATGCAACATATGGGATTGCCTCGTCACGTTCTTCGTTGTATACATACCATACGACACTGGAATCGTCCTGTACAACCGGAAGCAGATACAGTCCGGTCGCTGTCTTAGCAGCGTTGCAAACGTTTCCGTGATATGTATAAGTGATCTGCTCTGAATTTGCCGGAAGCTCGACTCCGTCAAGTGACTGTGCAATATTCAGCTCCTGTGCTGTGTCCTCTGGTGTGTCCTGTGATTCTTCCTGGCTCTCAGCGCCCGGATCTTGTGCTTCTGCGTTTGTGTCAACTTCGGTCTCAGCTGAAGACTCAGTTGCAACTTCGTCCGCATAGCAAACCGTTGCTGCAGGAACAGCTACGGTCATGCATGCTGCCATAAACAGCCCTGCAAAACGTCTCATGTTTACATCCTCCAAATCATCTGTTCTTTTTTGTTCTGTTGCATTGTTATATCAACATTTACCGTACCCATTTATACTAAAGCACAAATCAGGTTCTGTCAATAGATTTAATCGAATTGTTAAGAGAATTGAAAGGGAAAAGAGAAGAAAAAAGGCACATCTATCCATAACAGATGCACCTTTTTCCAGATATTTCTATCGTTTTATCTCTTATTATTCTTTTGCTTATGCCTCGTCAATAGCCTTTCCAATATCATGTCTCATATACTTATTGTCAAAGCTGATCCACTCGGTTGCCTCGTAAGCCTTCGCACGCGCTTCCTTCAGATCCTTTCCGGTTGCGGTCACGCCAAGTACTCGTCCGCCGTTTGTCACAAAAGTATCGCCCTGCTTCTTTGTTCCAGCATGGAAAACAAAGTAGTCCTCCTTGCCGTCAAATGCTTCTAAACCAGAGATCGGAAGACCCTTCTCATAATGAACCGGATAGCCATCCGATGCAAGAACAACACATACTGCAGCATTGTCCTCAAACTGAAGATCAATCTGATACAATGTCTGGTCAATGCAGGCTTCAAACAGATCAACAATATCATTCTTCATACGAGGAAGAACAACTTGTGTTTCTGGATCGCCAAATCTTGCATTGTACTCAAGTACCTTTGGACCATCTGCTGTCAGCATCAAGCCAAAGAAAATGATTCCCTGAAAGGTACGTCCTTCTGCGCGCATCGCGTCAACGGTTGGCTGATAGATGTGCTCTCTACAATAAGCATCCACTTCCTTGGTGTAGAACGGGCTTGGGGAGAAGGTTCCCATACCACCAGTGTTCAGTCCCTGATCGCCGTCTTTTGCACGCTTGTGATCCTGTGCGCTTGTCATAACACGGTAGGTATTTCCATCTACAAAAGTAAGAACAGAAACTTCTCTTCCGGTCATGAACTCCTCTACGACAATTGTGTCACCAGCAGAGCCAAACTGCTTGTCTAACATCAGGGTCTTTACACCGTCCATGGCTTCCTCTCTGGTATTGCAGATCAAAACGCCTTTTCCAAGTGCTAGACCGTCTGCCTTTAATACGATTGGCATCTTTGCGGTCTTTAAATACTCGATTGCTGCCTCAGGAGAATTGAAGTTCTCATATGCAGCAGTCGGAATGCCATACTTTTTCATCAGATCCTTTGAAAAAGCCTTGGAGCCTTCCAGAATTGCCGCATTCTTGCGAGGTCCGAATACGCGCAGTCCTCTCGCCTCAAATACATCAACAATACCGCCTACCAGCGGATCGTCCATACCTACAACAGTCAGATCAATGCCATTTTCCTGCGCGAAATCAGCCAGCTTGTCAAATTCCATGGCAGAAATTGGAACACACTCTGCGATCTCACCAATTCCGGCATTTCCCGGTGCACAATACAACTTCGTTACCTTCGGACTTTTCTTAAGCTTCCATGCAATGGCATGCTCTCTTCCGCCGCTTCCTATAATCAGTACCTTCATATTGCCTGCAACCTTCCTTTTCTATTGCTTTATTAATCCTTTATATGGGCAATTCCATTCTCAACGGATACCTTTCCATTTGCAATCAGATCAATTGCCTTTGGCAAGATAATCCATTCAGCCTGTTCCATGACACGGCGCTGCAAAACCTCTGGCGTATCGCCTTCTTCAATTGCAACTGCCTTCTGTAAGATGATCGGGCCATTGTCGAGCACTTCGTCGACAAAATGAACGGTAGCACCGGTGACCTTTACACCACGGGCAAGTGCTTTTTCATGAACGGTCAGTCCATAATATCCTTTTCCGCAGAAAGATGGAATCAGGGATGGATGAATATTGATAATACGATTGTGATATTTTTCAATCAGCTTTGGTGGGATATACATCAGACAGCCTGCCAACACAATCAGATCAGCTTTGCTCTCATCAATCACATCAATCACAGCATCGTTAAAGGCATCTCTGCTTTCAAACTGCTTTGGAGAGAGCGCTTTGGCAGGAATTCCTGCCTTTTTTGCGCGCTCCAATGCATAAGCCTTGCGGTTGTTTGAAAAAACGAGTGCGATCTCGGTGTTTGTGATCTCGCCAGAAGCGATCTTGTCAATGATGGCCTGTAAATTGGTTCCGCCGCCGCTGACTAACACTGCGATCTTTAATTTACTCATTTTAAGATAACACCCTTCTCTCCGGTTTCGATCTGTCCAACACGGTATGCCTTATCACCTGCTGCCTCGATGGCTGCGATTGCGGCATCTGCCTGTGCTGGATCAACAGCGATTACCAGTCCAAGACCCATGTTGTAGGTGTTGTACATCATCTGCTCCTCAACATTGCCCTTCTTTGCCATCAATGTAAAGATCGGAGGAATCGGGTAGCTGTTCTTCTCGATAACAGCTACGGTATCATCCTTAAGCATACGCGGAATGTTCTCGTAGAAACCGCCTCCAGTGATATGGCTGCAAGCCTTTACCTTTACGCCAACATCCTTCATGCTCTTCATAGCCTTTACATAGATACGGGTAGGAGTCAGAAGTGCCTCGCCGAGTGTCTTTCCTAACTCATCATAGTAGGTATCCAGACTTTCCTTTGTCATATCAAAAATCTTACGAACAAGAGAGAAACCGTTGGAATGAACACCGCTGGAAGCAACACCGATTAAGACATCACCTGCCTTTAAATCCTTTCCAGTGATCATATCCTTCTCATCAACAATACCAACTGCAAATCCAGCCAGATCATACTCATCCTCTGGCATCAGACCTGGATGCTCAGCTGTCTCGCCACCGATCAGTGCAGCGTCAGACTGCAAACATCCTTCTGCAACACCCTTTACGATCTCAGCGATCTTCTCTGGATAGTTCTTTCCACATGCGATGTAATCAAGGAAAAACAGCGGCTCGCCGCCAGCACATGCAATATCATTTACACACATTGCTACGCAGTCAATACCGATTGTGTCATGCTTGTCCATCAAAAAGGCAAGCTTTAACTTGGTTCCAACACCGTCTGTTCCAGATACGAGGGTTGGCTTTTCCATCTGCTTAAAACGCTCCATAGAAAATGCTCCGGAAAATCCGCCAAGTCCGGTTAAAACCTCTGGTCTAAGGGTTTTCTTAACGTGCTCCTTCATCAGTTCAACTGACTTGTAACCTGCCTCAATGTCAACTCCAGCGTGCTTATAATCCATGTTGATCTCCTTCTGCTGCTTTCTGCAGCACTTATGTAGTATGATGACGTGTCTTATTTTATGTTTCTTTATTTCCTTATTAAATTACTTATTCATCTGCTTTAAGTATTCGCTGTAACCGATGCTCTCGAGCTTTGCAGCCTTCTTCTCAACAGTTTCTTTCATGTTTGCGGTGTACGCTTCCAGACGATCTGCCAGTGCTTCATCATTTGTTGCAATGATCTTTGCGGCAAGGATACCTGCATTTAAAGCACCATTGATGGCAACTGTAGCAACTGGGATTCCCGGAGGCATCTGGCAAATAGAGAAGAGTGCATCCATGCCGTCAAGTGCTTTTGCCTGAATCGGAACGCCGATTACCGGAACAGTTGTCATAGCAGCAACCATACCAGGAACGTGAGCGGCGCCGCCTGCTCCTGCAATAATTGCCTTTAAGCCTCTTTTTCTTGCTTGTCTTGCATACTCATACATTCTGTCCGGAGTCCGGTGTGCAGAGATGATTGTAAACTCATAAGGGATCTCTAATTTGTCTAAAATCTCTGCTGTCTTACTCATGACACCAAGGTCAGAGTCACTGCCAATGATAATACCTACCAATGGTTCCATTTGTTTTCCTCCTAGTTGTTCTGATGTTGTGGTGTAATGCTGTGTTTCATAATGCTATAATCTATCGCTTAGCCATAAGGCGAAGCTGCGTATTCATTTGCTTCCACTGCTCCCTCTGCCAGGAAGTCAGCAGAAATCCTTCATTTTCAGGTGCAGCATCTGGTGCCTCTTCTGGAAATAATGCAGCATACAAATTCGGACAATTCATTTTCTTTACTGCCTGGAAAAAACGCTCCTCAAAACGTTTTCCCAGATAAAGACCGCAATCCCATGTATGCTGTTTCCACTGTGCCTGTTCGCTGCACCGTAAGGTGCTAATCAGGAAAGGCCCGCCAAATGTTACTCTTATATTTGCTGTTGCCAGTTCTTTGCAAAGCTGTACAAATAATTCGCAATAATCACTGTAGAACCAATACAGTGCATCACGAATCTCATCCGGCCCGTCATGCTGTGACATCATCAGAAGAATCTGGGAAAGAAGCTCTCTGTTCACACAGATAAACTCATCTTTCATCGCATCGTCCATCTGATCGCCGTATTCCTTGGTTAGACAATCTGCGGCAAACAGCTGTGCATAGAGAAGACAAAGATAAACGCCATTCTTATGCCCGAGCGTTTCTCGACAGACGCGATAGCTTAGATAGCGTAAAGACTCGTGCGATTTCGCGTTCGATCCAAAGCTGGTTTCCTTGCCAAGTGCCATTTCACAGCATGCTCGAAAAAAGTCATCCTGTAACACCAACTCATCTTCCAGCCTTTTTGTAACGAGCTCCAGCCTTTCCTTTCGTTCTGATGTCATAGACCATTTCCTTTCCCAATAAAAGTTAGTTTTCAAAGTACGGTGCAGATTAGAATAATCCCTACCGCAATTAAGAGACTTCCAATGCCTCCGATCATGCAGGCTGCATGATTCTGATTTTTTCTTGTAAGCCCCCAGAGGGAAAGACCTATGCTGACTAGTGCCAACACAAAGGCGATTACCCCCAGTATACCGACAACAATGCCGCCATTCCCCTCTGCCAGATACGACAGATACACGGAAGTAAAAAGAAGAATGATCTGGATGATCAAGAGTATACTGGAGGCAATTCCCTGCCAGGAAACTGTGCGCACACCGTATCGTGCGGCGTTGCTGCGCTCAACTTTCTGTGCTTTCATAACAAAATCCCCTTTGGAGCACCGATCGTCAGAACATAATGTTCTTTCGAGTTCCTAACAGGCGGCCTCCCTGAATCAGTGCCAAAATGCCACCTGCTACACAAGCAAGTCCGGCCGTCAGTACGATGATGCCTGTGACAACACTAGAGATACCTGCGGAATTAACCGTTTTATACAGCTTTTGTTCCATATCATCACCCAAACCTTTCTTCTTTTTTTAAATGATCAAACCTTCATTTTATTCTCTATTATTACTGCTTTGCACCGTACTGCTCATAGTAAGCATCAATTGCAGCCTTAATGGTATCGTCAATGATTACCTTTCCCTTGTACGGCTTATTGTAAAGATGCTCGATAACCTCCTGCATTGTAACAATTGCACGGATACGGATACCAAACTTCTCTTCCAGCTCTGCAATCGCACTCTTCTCGCCAGTTCCACGCTCCATACGGTCAACGGAAACGCAAAGACCAGTAACGGTTACATTGCCCTGTGCCTGAATGATCGGCATGGTCTCGTTGATGGACTTACCAGATGTAGTAACATCCTCGATCATCATAACACGGTCGCCATCGTTGATCGGGCCACCAAGCAGGATGCCGACATCGCCGTGATCCTTTACTTCCTTACGATTTGAGCAGTAACGAACGTCGGTGTCAAACTCATCGCTTAACGCGATTGCCGTTGTGACAGACAGCGGGATTCCCTTATAAGCAGGTCCAAACAGCACATCGAAATCGCTGCCAAAGCTTTCATGGATTGCCTTTGCATAATACTCGCCCAGCTTCTTTAACTGAGAACCGGTGCGATAATAACCTGTGTTTACAAAAAATGGGGTCTTTCTGCCACTCTTGGTAACAAAGTCGCCAAACTTTAATACCTGACAGTCAATCATAAACTCAATAAATTCCTTCTTGTACTGTTCCATCCCACAAATCTCCTTTTGTTTGTTTGCGTTTTACAGCAAATGATTTACGGCAACTGATTATATCACAGAATGCCTAAATATTCAAGACTAGTTCACTTAACCAGACCAATTAGATCACTCAGATGTGAAACCTTCTTCTCACGCATATAGGCTGCAATGCCCTCTGCCGTCTCTACGGCTGCATACGGATTAAAGAAGTTTGCCGTTCCGATGCTGACAGCGCTTGCTCCAGCAAGGATAAACTCAAGAGCATCCTCTGCACAAGTGATTCCGCCCATTCCAATTACTGGGATGGATACGGCATTTGCTGCCTGATAAACCATGCGCACTGCGATCGGCTTGATTGCCGGGCCAGAAAGACCACCTGTCTTATTGGCGAGTGCAAAGCACTGGCGATTAATATCAATCTTCATTCCGGTTAATGTATTGATCAGAGAAATTGCATCCGCACCGCCAGCCTCTGCTGCCTTTGCCATAACCGTAATATCGGTTACATTCGGACTAAGCTTCATGATAACTGGCTGCTTTGCCTTTGCTTTTACTGCCTTTGTGATCGCCTCAACTGCCTTTGGATCCTGACCAAACGCGATACCGCCTTCCTTAACATTCGGGCAGGAAATATTGATCTCAAGCATATCGACTGGCTCGTTTCCAAGGCGCTCAACGACCTCCAGATAATCCTCGGTGCTTCTTCCGCATACATTTACAATAATCTTTGTATCAAACTGCTTTAAATACGGAATATCGCGCTTACAAAACAGATCAATACCCGGGTTCTGAAGACCAATTGCATTGAGCATACCACTATGAGTTTCTGCGATACGCGGTGTCGGATTGCCCGGCCACGGAACATTTGCCACGCCCTTTGTCACAACAGCGCCTAGACGGTTCAAATCTACAAATTCGCTGTACTCTGCACCAGAGCCAAAGGTACCAGATGCGGTCATGACTGGATTTTTGAGTGTCACACCTGCGATGGTAACGCTGGTATCAATGTTAGTATTAATTGCAGTGCTTGTATTAACTGTAGTTTCATTCACGCTCATACTCACAGTTCCACCTCCTCTGCTGCAAACACAGGACCGTCCTTGCAGACTCTGCTGTTGTGTACATTTGAATGACCGTCCACGTTTTTGGTCTGACATACGCATGCCAGACAGGCACCAATTCCACATGCCATACGCTCCTCAAGGGAGATAAAGCATGGAATCTGCTTTGCAGAAGCTAAATCCTTGATCGCGCGAAGCATTGGCTTTGGACCACAGGCAAAGATCACATCTGGCTCCAGATTGTTTTCCGTAATTGCATCAATGACGGTACCCTTTGTTCCAGTGCTTCCATCCTCGGTCGCATTGGAAACACTGCTGCATGCAGCAAACTCATCCTGTAAAAACAGCTCATTTCGATAACCTAAGACAGCAGTTACTTCAACTCCATCAGCCTGTAAGCTCTTTGCGAGGCCGAGCATCGGAGGAATGCCGATGCCTCCTCCGATTACCATTGGCTTCTTGCCAAGCTTTGATACTGCTGCAAAGCCATTTCCAAGCGGTCCCATAATTTCAACAGTGTCGCCTGCCTTGTAAGTAGCAAACTCCTTTGTGCCACTTCCTGCAATACGATATACGATACGCAGACGACCATTTTCTTTATCGATCTCACACAAACTAATCGGACGCGGCAGCAATCGGTCTGCATCCTTTGTATACAGCGTTATAAACTGGCCTGGTACTGCCTGTGCAGCAATATCCGGAGTCTCAATCCACATGCTGTAGATATCCGTTGCGATGCATTCCTGTGAGAGAACCTTCGCACTTTCCTTCTTTTTCATAAGTCATGCCCTTCCTTATTATTTGAATTTAGAAAATCGAAGCGATATCGGCAATCATTGCCTCTGCCGCTGCTCTGGATGCCTCTGCAAAGTGCTCCGGACCAAACTTGCTATATGCTTCCTGCTTGTAAGCAGCGATGATACCTCTGGAAGAGTTTACAATAGCGCCAAGACCATCCTCATTAAAGTATGGACGAAGGCTTGCTGCGGTACCGCCCTGTGCACCGTAACCCGGAACTAAAATGTAGCTCTTTGGCATAACCTTTCGTAAAATCTCACCCATCTTTGGATAGGTAGCACCAACAACGCATCCTACATAGCTGTACTCGTCGCCCATCGCATCGGCACCCCACTCGGCAACCTTCTCACCAACGAGCTCATACAGCGGTCTGCCATCTACTAAGCGATCCTGAAACTCGCCGCTAGACGGATTGGAGGTCTTAACCAGAACGAAGATACCCTTCTTTTCTTCCTTGCACACATCAACAAACGGCTTAATTCCATCGGTTCCAAGGTATGGATTTACGGTAGCAAAATCCTCGTCAAAAGCAGACAGCTTCTTGCTTCCAACGGTTACCTTACCCAGATGACCAACTGCATAAGCGGCAGAGGTGGAACCGATATCGCCTCTTTTTACATCACCGATGACAACCAGATCCTTTGACTTACAATACTCAACTGTCTTCTTGTAAGCTGCTACACCCGGAACACCAAACTGCTCATACATAGCGATCTGTGGTTTTACTGCCGGAACGATATCATAGATCTGGTCAACAATCGCCTTATTGAACTGCCAAATCGCCTCTGCTGCGCCCTCTAAGGTCTCGCCATACTCTTCAAATGCCTTCTTCTGAACAAATTCTGGAACATAGTTTAACATTGGGTCCAGACCTACTACAACTGGAGCTCCCATTTTCTTAATCTTGCTGACAAGCTTGTTAATCATTTTCGTATCTTCCTTCCTGTATGCATGCTTTCTGTATGCATTCCTGCGCTTTTTTATTTTTGCTTTTCCCCTTTTTATTCCGCTTTTTTACTAGTTCTTACTCTTTCTATTGCAGCTTCTTTATTTTAACTTTTCTTGATCGTTACTAATTCTTACTTCTCGTAAATGATCTTTCCATCTGCGATGGTTGCTGCAACACGGCCCCATACTTTCTGACCATCAAATGGTGTATTCTTCCCCTTTGAAGCAAAAGAAGAGGCATCAATTACATAAGATTCATCTGGCATGATTACGGTTACATCCGCACAGCTTCCCGCTCTTAAGGTTCCCTTGTCGATACCAAGAACCTTTGCCGGATTGGTGCTCATATATGCGATCATCTGCATTGGTGTCAGCCATCCAGTACGAACCAGATTGGTGATCGTCAGAGCAACTGCCGTCTCAAGGCCGACAATACCAAACGGAGCCTGTGTAAATGGCTTTGCCTTCTCATCAGCGTGGTGTGGTGCATGATCGGTTGAAATTACTTCCATAACACCATCCTTTAAGGCCTGCTTAATCGCTTCTACATCTTCTGGGGAACGAAGCGGCGGATTCATCTTATAATTGGTATCCTCTGCCGATGGGATGTCCTCATCGGAAAGAGAGAAATGATGCGGGCACACCTCGGCAGTCAGCTTTACGCCCATTTCCTTGCCCCATTTTACCAAATTGACGCTCTCCTTTGTGGAACAGTGGCACAGATGAAGCTGTGCGCCCGTCTCATTTGCAAGCAAAATATCTCTGGCAGTAATGATATCCTCTACCGCATTTGAGATACCCGGAAGACCAAGCTCCTTCGCACGTTTTCCAGCATTCATGCAGCCACCGTGAACCAGATTGATGTCCTCACAGTGAGCAAATACTGGAACGTTGCATTCTGCTGCCTGTACCATCGCCTCACGATAGACTTCGGAGTTCATAACCGACTTTCCATCCTCGCTGATTGCAGCAATTCCAGCTGCCTTTATTGCAGCAACATCCGTTGGCTGTTCGCCCTTCTGGCCTACGGTAACAGCACCAACTGGGAGTACATGGACACCACACGCGGCAGCGGCCTTATCGAGCACTTCCTTAACGACCTCTGGGCAGTCTGTTGATGGCTTTGTATTTGGCATCGGGCACACAGTTGTATAACCCCCGTGTGCTGCGGCCGCACAACCGGTCTCAATGGTTTCCTTATATTCAAGGCCCGGATCACGGAAATGAACATGCAGATCAATCAGGCCTGGTACCACCCAGCCGCCAGCTGCATCAATCACACGGTCAGCCAAATCCGCAGAAAAAGCCTGTTTCTCGCAGATGATGCCATCCTCGATCCACAGGCTTTCCTGAATATCAAGTTCTCTGGAAGGGTCCAAAAGCCGTCCATTTTCAATCAAAATACGCATTGCTTCTCCTCCATTTCAACTTTTTTAATATAGTCTTAACGTAATCAAAACTTCTATCTGAAGTATCATAACATAAATGGAGGTGTTGTACAAGCAAATTTTTTATTGCAGTTCTTATTGCAGTTCTTATTGCAGTTCTTATCGCACTTCAAGCGAATTTAGCAAGCAATTTACAACCAAAGCTACTTAAATGCTGGATTACCGTTTCACCGATGCGTCCGGTTCCGATGACACCGACCGTACACAGCGACAGTTTCCTTTAACCATCACCCGGCTGTGAAAAACTCAGATACTTTGTATAAAATGGATCTGCCGTTATAACAGCAGTATCGGCTTCCACTCCTGTATCTGTATTCTCAATCTGATTGGAACTCTGGGAAAGAAAAAAGCAGGAAATTGACGGAAGCGTCTGCATAAGAGCCTGTGTGGCACAGCGATCAAAAAATTGTTCGGTTTGATCCCCTACCCATCTGATCCCCTGTTTGATAGGATGCGGATTGATCATCCATGAAATATAAAATGCGCATCCAAGTGCCAACAGCCAAAGAAATACCGTTGCTAGTTTCTCTTTCTGGCGCTCATTTCGACTTCGATACATGGATATCGCAAATCTCCTTTTTTTGAGTTTTCTTTATTATTTTTATTCGGATTTTATTTTGAGTTTTCTTTGATCCTGTCTGGATCTTATTTGAAGAATCTTCTGGGCTATCCTATGCAGACGTTCATCGTTGGTATTCCATTTTCTAATATTTCTAATATTGGTAGCTTTATCGGCAGCAGTGATTGCAAATCACATTTTCCAATGCCCTTGCAAGGAGACTACTCATATCATCAAGCTCTGCATCAAGATTTCGGGACATAACAAACAAATCGCCCAAACTTGGTGCAAATACTTCGGATATCAGCTGATAATATTCCTCTTGATCTAACATAGCGACACTTCCAAGGATACTTTCATTGTAGCCGATACGCTTGAGAGCATCCATCGCATCCGAAACGATTGCCGCTGCACTCACAACGGTCGGAATTCCAATCGCAATCACAGGAACCCCCATCGTATCCTGATTAATTCCTTTTCGCGTATTCCCCACACCAGAGCCTGGCCGAATTCCGGTATCGGTCAGTTGAACTGTTTTGCCCAAGCGAAACGCACTTCGTGCCGCCAGTGCATCAATCGTGATAATACAATCTGGTTCCATACGTTGTACAATTCCCTTAATGATTTCACTGCTCTCCATTCCGGTCTGCGCAAACACACCCGGAATAATCATCGACGCATAGGAAGCCATTCCGGACTGCGCCATCTTTTCAACTGTTCGTGGACCAAGTGCATCTGCAGTCATAGATGCGTTTCCCAGCCCGACCGTCAAAATCGAACGCGCTGTTTTGGGAATTAGCGTTTGAAGATAAGAAGCAAGAATATTAGATAGATCAACGGTTTCTTCGCTTTCTTTTTCTCCTTTTATTTCAATTGTGAGGTAGGTGCCGATCGGTCGGCCCATCCGTGCTGCTCCCTCTGCCGTTTTGATCTCAATCTTCGTAACGTCCACTCCACTCGCATCAGTATCGTTTTCTTCTTCGTACTTCTCCAATACAACCCCGGGAATCTCTCCCTTATCCCCTCTGCATTCTTCCTGAATCTCTACCGCAAGATCGGTGTACATCATTGTTGCTCTGTCCATCGCCATCCTATTAACACTCCTAAAAATTTATTTCTGTTTTTTGCTTCATTTGCTTACCTTGATTTGATAATTTGTTTTACACGTAAAACTTTTATAATAATTCAACATTGTTTTACATGTAAAACTTTTTCTTATTTTTTGCAATTTTTTTCAAAATATGTATTGACAGATCAACATTTTTAAGCTATGATACCATTTGTGTTGAAACGGTGTTTTCGAGTGATACACAGTATCGTTTTCAAACCAGAATAAATAGAAAAAAATTAGAAATTTTTGGAGGTGCCCCATGGCAAATATTAAGTCCGCAAAGAAGAGAGTTTTAGTTAGTCAGGCAAAGGCAGACAGAAATAAGTCCGCTCGTTCTAAGGTAAAGACCTACATCAAGAAGGTAGAGACCGCTGTTGCTGCAGGCGATAAGGCTGCTGCTCAGGCTGCAGTTGTTGAGGCTGAGTCCGTAATGAGAAAGGCTGCATCCAAGGGTGTTTATCATGACAACACTGTATCCAGAAAGATCAGCCGTATGAACAAGGCTGTTAACGCTATGAACTAATCGGTTCACATGAAACTTCAAAGAGCTGTCTGTGTTATGCAGACAGCTCTTTTTAATGCAAATAATTCCTAATTACTATATTTATCTTGTAATGCACAAGTATGATTGTTAGTGTTTACTCACTTTACTCCATACGTTTCGCAATTGATAACAATACCATCTCTACTGCAATGCGTTCATTCATATTGCCTTTCTTTACTGCCTCTTCAAGCTCGACGCATCGCTCCACACATCCAGTCAGCTGAGGAATCGTAAATTGACGAGCCTGACCCAAAAGCTTATTTACAACAAACAGACGAACCTTTAATGTGGCAGCGATCTGATCCTTATTCTGATGACTGGCTTCCATCTCCTTTACACAAAGAAGCTGATTCATCTGACGTGCAATCAAAAACAGAATACGCATGCCAGGTTCTTTCAATGCCAGTAAGTCGTAATACAATTCAAGTGCATGCTGCGTCTTTCCCTCTGCTACTGCCTGTGTCATTTCAAAAATGCGGTTTTCCGTCTGCTCCGTGCATACAAAATCGACATCCTCTTTCGTAATGCCCTCTTTTCCCATGCAAAAGGAAGCAAGCTTCTCCATCTCATTTCGGATGTTTTCCATGTCATCGCCTGTTTTTTCCAGAAACGAATCAAGCGCTGATTGTGTAATCTTTAATCCATAGCGTCCAAATCCTTTTAAAACCCACTGGGTACGCTGCTGAATGGATGGATGCGTCATTTCCACACAATATCCGCAATCCTTTACCGCCTTATACATGTGACTTCGCTTGTCCACTTCCTGCTCCACAAAGAGCATATGACAGCTGTCCGGAATATTTTTTACCAAATTACTCCAATGTTCATCACTGCTTTTAAACAGTCCGGTATCTTCCAACAAAATCAGTCTTCGGTCTGCAAAAAATGGAAGCGTCATTACGGTATCTTCCACCTCCTGAACAGAGATTCCCTTTCCGGTATACTGATTAAAATTCATCGTGTCATCTTTGATGATTGCCTTTTTTACCTGATTCTTATACATCTGAATCAGGTAACGTTCCTCCCCATAAATAAGGTATACCCGCTCAAATTGATTTGAGCGGATGTCCTGTCTGAGCTTTTCCACTATCTATTTTCCTCCATTTATCTTTCTTTAAAAGTATTATCCAGATAATTCTCATACAAGTTGCTCTCTGAAAAACAGATGTTATCATCTTTGTTTTTCACCCATAGACCTCCTTTGATGTCTATCTTGTCAAAAAAACATATTTGATGAAATCATTATAACAGGTTTTTATACATTTGTCATTGAATTCTCCATTCAATTTGACGAAAATGTCTTTCACCTTATGCGAATCTGACTACTGCAAGAATTTTTTGTAGCAATTATTTCAGTAATTAAATTGCAAGAATTCTTTCTTTGTGATACAGTAGTGAAATAAAGTTTTAAATAAAAGCTACCCAAAACTAAGACAAACTAAGAAGCACGAAAAAGAATGAAGGAGAACCTAGTCATGAAAAAAATTCTATTGATCGGCAGCACCTGTGTCGATGTTATCATTGAAATTGACCATCTTCCGCGTACGGCAGAGGACATTCAGCCAAAGCGTCAGACGCTTGCACTCGGCGGCTGTGCTTATAATGTGGCGAATATCGTTCGTCAGTCTGGCGTACCGTATACATTCATCACTCCGGTTGGAATAGGCGTGTATGGCGATTACATCCGAAAATCCTTTCTGGAGCGCCGGCTTCCAATTCATGTAAATGCAGATTCAGAGAATGGCTGCTGCTATTGCCTTGTCGATAGCAATGGTGAACGCACCTTTTTATCTGTCCACGGTGCAGAATACACATTTCGCCGTGAATGGATGGCAAATATTGACCTTTCCGAGATTTCGATGATTTATGTCTGTGGCCTTGAAATTGAAGAGCCAACTGGTGATGAACTGATTTCATGGCTGGAGGAACATCGCGGCCCGCAGTTGTTCTTTGCACCGGGGCCACGCGTTCGTCAGATTGGTGAAGAAAAAATGAAGCGTCTGTATCAGCTAAATCCAATTCTTCACATCAATGAGGAAGAAGCATTTGAACTAAGCTATCTGATTTGCTCAAACTTTCATCCAGATGTTGATTTTAGTGCAGTATCCCTGCTGGATGCTGCCCGTACTATTCAAAGCTGTACGCACAATACAGTGATTATTACAAAGGGTGGAAAGGGCTCTTGCTGTCTGGAGGCAGGTAAAGACACCTTGACAGAGGTTCCAGGGATCAAAGCAAATGTTGTGGATACGATTGGTGCCGGAGACAGTCATATCGGTCAGCTTATGGCGAGCCGTGCAATGGGCTGTTCCTGGAGTGAGGCGCTAAGTCAGGCAAACAAAGTCTCTGCAAAGGTTGTTTCGGTAAAAGGAGCTGGAATGACAGATGCAGACTACCAGGAGTGTTTCAGATAGCTCTCAACTTCTACGACAGAGCCATCTGTTTGAATTGTGATGGCACCACAGTCTTTTGTGATAAATATATTTTGCACCTCTGCCTGTTCCAGACGTTTTAGCGTCCATTCTCCAGGGTGTCCATATCGATTCGTTGCGCTGCAGGAAATGATAGCAAGC
>CAVFYJ010000070.1:0-18493 GCA_963626545.1 Acetatifactor sp.
CCGGCATTCAAGGGAAACTTTGGATGCTCGGCCATTCAATGACCGAGTAGTTCACCTATAAACGTATATTATGGCTCAAACGTAATCAACTGCTCTGCATATGGAAGTGTTTCAATCCAGTCACAGAAGGTATGCCACTCAGCCAGCTTGTGATTTTTTCTTGCACGATAAATATTGATTAACGTCTCATAATTGAATGTACAGGTACGCATCTGGTTATAGCTGCTTGGAAGAAGCTGAATCATATCATACCAGTCCTCTTTGGATTTTGTCTCCTTAAAACGAAGACGAATAGTCTCAAGCTCACTTACGATTGTTTCCATAAACTTTTTTGTACTGTCAGTCATATGATCACAGGAGAAATCATCCATTGAAAATGGTTTGCTGTGGATTTTGTGCATTGTACTTGTTGAATTTGCAACGGTAGCCACCTTATAGGTATCGTACTCCTTCCACCAGTAGAGTGGTGCAGTCACGTCAACACTGACAAAGATCATGCGCAGATATTTTCTATGATCAGAACCTGCTTTTGCAAGTCGCATTGCCAGATCAAGGTCATTCGGTCCAAAAACGAAAGTGCCATCCGGCTCAGTATGGCTATCCATGCGACCCCAGCTGTTCATCGGATTTCTTGCTCCGCGAATAGCATTTTCAAAATTCATAACAGATGTATTCTTTAAAGTAAGCATTTGTGTCAATTCCTCCTGTACGATAGTTTCACATCTGCCTTATCTTAACACATACAAAGCGCCTCTGCAACCTAATATTGCAGTTCTCAGGACACCCATTTGCAAAAACACACGTTACATATGAACTGTAACATCAAATACAAATTCCGCAGGTCCGCTTAAAAAAACGGCTTCTCCTTTTCCATTCCAGCTAATAGTCAGCGTCCCTCCTGGCACCTCTGCCAAAATCTTATTTTCCAACCCCTTTTGCTGTATGGCACAAACTGCCGCTGCACAGGCACCAGTTCCACAAGAAAGTGTTTCACCAGAACCACGCTCCCAGATACGAAGGCGAATTCGATCCTGTGAAATAATTTGAACAAATTCAACATTGCTGCGTTCCTTTAATTGTGAATGACACTCTAAAAATGATCCCCATTTTTCAACTGGGTACTCGGATGGCTGATTTGGCACAAAGTAAACAACATGAGGATTTCCTATTGAAACAGGTGTCAGCAAAAATGAATTGATTTCAATAGTTGGTAAAATAACAGGAATACCCATATCTGCAGAAATGAGTTGAACATAATTCTCGTTTTCAATATCAAGATTAAGCGTTCGTATCCCTGTCATTGTTTCTACGTAAATCACATTTTTCTTTATCAAGCTCCGCTCATACACATATTTTCCCAGACAGCGTATTCCATTTCCACACATAGCCCCCTCTGAACCATCTGCATTAAACATACGCATACGACAATCCGCGATGTCGGATGGACAAATTAAGATCAGGCCATCCGAGCCTATTCCAAAATGACGATCACTAAGACGAATTGCCATCTGGCTCCAATTCATCTCGTCAAATATTTCAGAACTGCCTACGTCAAGCAGGTTTGCAAAGATATAATCATTCCCAGTTCCCTGCATTTTTGTAAGATTTAAATTCATCTAATTCCAGTTCCTTTTATGTAGCTCATATCATTATATGCAATTCTGTTCTGAAACATGAGATTTATCCAGATCTAGCAGGACGCGTGAACTGTAACAACCACATATTTTAGTTGATTTTTAAATTCCTGTATGGTAAGATACTGATATATGTATCTAGGTGCAAACACAACCAAAAGATACAACCCACAGAAAGGACGAGACGAACATGGAAAAACAGCGCAGAGTTATGCTCAAGCTCAGCGGAGAAGCATTAGCCGGAAAGAAGAAGACCGGATTTGATGAAGAAGTTGTAAAAGATGTTGCAAGACAGGTAAAGCAGTCAGTTGATCAGGGCGTGCAGGTTGCAATCGTAATCGGTGGTGGAAACTTCTGGAGAGGCCGTTCCAGCAACGCCATCGACAGACCAAAGGCAGATCAGATCGGTATGTTAGCAACTGTTATGAACTGTATCTATGTATCTGAGATCTTCCGCACCACAGGCATGAAGACCGAGATCTTCACCCCATTTGCATGCAGTACATTTACAAAGCTGTTCTCCAAGGATGCAGCAAACGAAGCTCTTGCTCAGGGCAAGGTTGTTTTCTTTGCAGGTGGTACTGGCCATCCGTATTTTTCCACTGACACCGGTGTTGTACTGCGTGCCATCGAGATGGAAGCAGATGTTATCCTGTTAGCAAAGGCTATCGACGGTGTTTATGACAGCGATCCGGCAAAGAACCCGAACGCAGTAAAGTACGATACCGTTACCATTAAGGAAGTCGTAGACGAGCGCCTTCAGGTTATTGATATGACCGCATCCATCATGTGCATGGAGAACCATATGCCGCTTGCTGTATTTGGTCTGAACGAAGAAAACAGCATCGCAAACGCATTAAATGGCAAAATTACAGGAACTCACGTAACCGCCTAAATAAAAAGCAAAACTATAAAAACTTAAAATCATAAAACCAAAGGAGCGTAACTTATGAAGGAAGTTATCAAGAAGTGTGAAGAGAAAATGACAAAGACTTGCGAGTCACTGGACGGCGAGTTTATGAATATCCGTGCAGGTCGCGCAAACCCGAATCTGTTAAACAAGATTATGGTTGAATATTATGGAACTCCGACTCCAATGCAGCAGGTTGGAAACATTTCCGTTCCGGAGCCGAGAATCATCCAGATCAATCCGTGGGAGAAGAGCCTGTTAAAGGCAATCGAGAAGGCAATCCTGGCATCTGACCTTGGAATTACCCCAACAAACGATGGTACCAGCATCCGCCTTGTATTCCCTGAGCTGACCGAGGAGAGACGTAAGGAGTTAGTAAAGGATATCAAGAAGAAGGGTGAAGCCGCAAAGGTTGCTGTCCGCAACGTTCGCCGTGATGCAAACGACACCTTAAAGAAGAAGGAAAAGGCAAACGAGGTTACTGAGGACGAGCGCAAGGAAGGCGAAGAAAAAATCCAGAAGATGACCGATAAGTATATTGCAAAGATAGACAAGAGTGTTGAGAATAAATCAAAGGAAATCATGACTGTCTAATTAACAGGAAATTTTCAGGGCAGGCGTTTGCCTGTCCTGTTTTGCGTAAGAAAACACATTATCACGAGGTAATCAATATGGACGAACAAAAAAAGATTCCCCGCCACGTTGCGATTATTATGGATGGAAACGGAAGATGGGCCGAACGCAGAAATCTGCCGCGTAAGATGGGGCATGCAGAAGGATGTAAGGTACTTGAACAGACTGTGCGCGATGCTGCCAATATCGGCATCGATTATCTGACAGTCTACGCATTTTCTACCGAGAACTGGAAGCGCTCTGAGGAAGAAGTTTCCGCGTTGATGGTACTGATGGGTATTTACATTAAAAAGCTGTTAAAAGTTGCAGCTGAAGAAAACGTACGTGTTAAAATCATTGGTGAGCGCAGCCGTTTCGCACCAGATCTGGTAAAGGGCTTAAATAAGCTTGAATACGAAACCAGAAACAATACCCGCATGGTATTTGCCATTGCAATCAACTATGGTGCCAGAGACGAGATGCACCGTGGTATGATTCGCATGGCAGAAGACGTAAAGAATGGAAAGTTAGAACCACAATCAATCACCGAGCAGACAATCGGCTCCTATCTGGATACCGCCGATATGCCAGATCCAGATCTTTTGATCCGAACCAGTGGCGAGCTTCGCCTGTCAAATTTCTTACTTTGGCAGCTGGCTTACACCGAGATCTACGTGACCGATGTTTTATGGCCTGATTTCAATAAAACAGAGCTGCAAAAGGCAGTCGATTCCTTTGGAAAGCGTGAGCGTCGCTATGGAGGTCGTCTGACGAAATAAGAGACAAACTGAAAATGTTTTGTCTTAAATATTTCGTTATAAAGCGTTCAAAATTTTATTTACTGCAGAAAGGCATAAAAAGTTATGTTTATCACAAGAACAATCAGCGGAATCGTGCTGTTGGCAGTGACCATGTGCGCCATTATCGCCTCCGGCCCGCTTCTGTACCTGTTTATGCTTCTGATCAGCCTGGTCGGCATGTACGA
Organism: Acetatifactor sp.; assembly: GCA_963626545.1. Lineage (GTDB taxonomy): Bacteria > Bacillota > Clostridia > Lachnospirales > Lachnospiraceae > Anthropogastromicrobium. The sequence continues at coordinate 4,142 of CAVFYJ010000070.1, forward strand.
GCTGTACCGCGTTTTTCAGATGGAAAAGAAAATACCGGCACTTGTCGGCTATTTAACCGCAATCGGAATTGAATCCGTAATTTTAGCAGGAAAGAACAATTTTGTCATCCTAGTCCTAGTCTTAGGCTTTTTGGTATTGATGGCTTCTTATGTAGCTACCTATCCGAAGTTTACCGCAGACGAGATCGCAAAAGCAACATTTGGCATGGTATATGTTGCACTGATGATGTCCTTTATCTTCCAGACCAGAACAAGCAAGGATGGCGCTTACACTGTATGGCTGATCTTTATCAGCGCATGGGGCTGCGATACCTGTGCTTACTTAGTTGGTCGTGCGATTGGAAAGCATAAAATGACACCTGTATTAAGCCCGAAGAAGTCTGTTGAGGGCGCAATCGGCGGTATCGTAGGAAGTGCATTGATCGGTGCGCTGTACGGAACCATTTTCAAGGGCAACCTGACCGAATTTTCAAATCCGGCAGTATTCTGTGCGATCATCGGTGCCTGTGGTGGTTTTATCTCCATGTTTGGTGATCTGTCTGCATCCGCAATCAAGCGTCAGTATCAGATCAAGGATTACGGAAATCTGATCCCAGGACACGGTGGCATTATGGACCGTTTCGACAGCATCATTTTCACCGCACCGTTAATCTACATTTTAGTAACGCTGCTTCAGAGCATCGCGTAAAATCAAAAACAATATGTAGAAAAACAACTTTACAACGAATAACGATTTACAAAACAATTTGCAAAATCAATTCACCAATTCACAAAGAAAGGCAGGTTTTCACTTATGAAAAAAATTGCCGTTTTAGGATCCACTGGATCCATCGGAACACAGAGCTTAGAGGTAATCCGCAACCAACCAGATATGGAAGCTACCGTTCTTGCAGCAGGCAGCAATGTAACACTGCTGGAGCAGCAGATTCGAGAGTTTCATCCAAAGTTGGTATGCGTCTATAAAGAAGAGGCCGCAAAGGCATTAAAGCAGGCTGTTTCCGATCTGGATGTTAAAATCGTGAGTGGCATGGACGGTCTGATCGAGGCTGCGGTATTTCCAGAAACACAGATTGTTGTCACCGCAGTTGTCGGCATGATCGGAATTCGCCCGACAATCGCAGCCATTCAGGCAGGAAAGGACATTGCACTGGCAAATAAGGAGACACTTGTCACCGCAGGTCACTTAATTATTCCGATGGTAAAGCAGTACGGGGTACGTCTTCTTCCAGTTGACAGCGAACATTCCGCTATTTTCCAGTCACTCATGGGCGAAGAAGGCCACAAGATTGATAAAATCTTGTTGACCGCATCTGGCGGCCCATTCCGTGGATGGACGAGAGAGCAGATGAAGGATATCCGCCCAGAAGACGCGTTAAAGCATCCAAACTGGGTCATGGGAAGAAAGATCACCATTGATTCCTCAACCATGGTAAACAAGGGTCTGGAGGTCATGGAGGCCAAATGGCTCTTTGGTGTGGACTACGATCAGGTACAGGTTGTCATTCAGCCGCAGTCCGTAATCCACTCAATGGTACAATTTGAGGATGGCGCAGTTATCGCTCAGCTTGGCACACCAGATATGAAGCTTCCGATTCAGTTGGCGCTGACCTATCCAGACAGAAGATATCTGCCAGGACAGCGTCTTGATTTTGCAGCACTGGGAAGCATCAGCTTCTTTGCACCAGATTTCGAGAATTTCCCTGGTCTGGCACTTGCCTATCAGGTCGGAAAAGAGGGCGGCAACCGTCCAACCATCTACAATGCAGCAAATGAGTTTGCCGTTGGCCGCTTCTTAGACCACAAGTTATCCTATCCGGGTATTATCGAAGCGATTGAGGCATCCCTCAATCACGTTAACTTTGTTCCAGATCCAGATGTCGATAAAATTCTGGAGACAGAAGCTGCTGTATACGAATTTTTACAGTCAAAATTGTCATAAACTATCGACATAGCAAGCTATGTCTGCCGGAATCGCTGTGCCATTGGAACATCGGCCACAGCGATCGTAGTACGGAAAGAAAGAGGAAAATATGAATCCATTCAGCATTATTGCACTTTTTTTAATCATAGGAGTCGTCGTGTTCGTTCACGAATTCGGCCATTTTCTCCTTGCAAAAAAGAACGGGGTAGGGGTAATTGAGTTTTCAATCGGCATGGGTCCGAGGCTTTTGAGTACTGTACATCATGGAACACGGTATTCATTAAAATGGATTCCGTTTGGCGGCTCCTGCCTGATGCTGGGGGATGACAACGGAATTGTTGATCCAGACGCCGAAGAGATCACTGACAAGGAACATAGCCTTGCCGAGAAAAACGTTTGGGCACGCATTTCCATTATTGCAGCAGGACCGATCTTTAACTTCTTATTGGCATTTGTTCTAGCTGTTATCGTAATCGGTTTTGCCGGAAGCGATAAGCCATATGTGCGGGGCGTCATCGATAATTATCCAGCGCAGGAGGCAGGTCTTCAGGCTGGAGATTTGATCACTTCTGTGAATGGTTCCCGTGTCCATCTGTTTCGAGAGATTCAGATTTACATGGCAATGAATCCAGGCAAATCGCTTGATGTCACCTATGTGAGAGACGGCGAGAAGTACGAGACTACACTTGTTCCAAAGTACGATGAGGAAAACAATGCCTACTACATGGGCATTTACTCTGGTGCACGCTATGCCTTAAAATGGTATGAGACATTACAGTACGGCTTATACGAAGTAAAATATAACGTTGTCACCGTAATTAAGAGCCTTGGTATGGTCTTTACGGGTGATCTGCCTGTCACTAGCTTTTCTGGTCCAGTCGGAATCGCAACAACAGTAAACGATATGGTCGAAGAAGTCAACACCACAATGGCAGATGAATCTTTCTCTGACCGCGCCATGTCCATGTTTTTGACACTTGCCAACTTTGTTGTCATGATCAGTGCAAACCTTGGCGTCATGAACCTGCTTCCAATTCCAGCATTGGACGGCGGAAGATTACTGTTTTTGATCATCGAAGCCGTGCGTGGCAAGCCAGTACCAAAGGAGAAAGAGGCCATCGTCCATATCGCTGGATTTATCTTCCTCTTCCTGTTCACGATCTTCGTTTTATTTAGTGATATCGTAAAGATTTTCCACTAAGTCCCCTGCTTCTAAAGCAGGTCATAGTCGAACTATTTTCGGCATATCAGACTCCGTGAAAATATCGACTATGAGTTAAAACAAAATCGCACAAATGATACCTGAGTCTGTCAAATGACTCATTGTTCCATCGATTCAGAGCGGCATTGTCTGCTCTGAATCATTGACGTATAAGAGGTTTAAAACATGAAACAAAACACAGAACAAAATTCAAACCAAACAAAAACAGTTCGAGAGCTTACAAAAGAAATTCGTATCGGAAACCGCGCGATTGGCGGCAGTAATCCGATTTTAATTCAGTCCATGACAAATACAAAGACACAGGATGTTGAGGCAACTGTTGCCCAGATTCTTCGTCTCGAGGAGGCAGGCTGCGAGATCATCCGCTGTACCGTTCCAGATATGGAGGCTGCAAAAGCCATCGGTGAGATCAAAAAGCGCATCCATATTCCGTTAGTTGCCGATATTCACTTTGATTATCGTCTGGCAATCGCCGCAATGGAAAACGGTGCCGATAAGATTCGTATCAATCCGGGAAACATCGGAAACGAAGAACGTGTGCGTGCCGTTGTCGAGAAGGCAAAGGAATGTCATGTTCCAATTCGTGTCGGTGTAAATAGCGGTTCCCTTGAGAAAAAATTCATTGAAAAATATCATGGAGTCACCGCCGAAGGCCTTGTAGAGAGCGCACTTGAAAAAGTAGCTATGATCGAGCAGATGGGCTACGATCAGATGGTTATCAGCATCAAATCCTCCGATGTTTTAATGTGTGTAAAGGCGCATGAGCTGATCGCAGATAAGACTGTTTATCCACTTCATGTCGGCATCACCGAGGCAGGAACCATCATTTCTGGAAATATCAAATCCTCCATCGGCCTTGCGCTAATCTTAAATCAGGGCATCGGAAATACCATCCGTGTCTCCCTGACAGGCGATCCAGTCGAGGAGATTCGCTCCGCAAAGATTATTTTAAAGACACTCGGCATCCGAAAAGGCGGTGCTGAAATTGTATCCTGCCCAACCTGTGGACGTACTCAGATTGACTTGATTCGCCTCGCAAACGAGGCTGAAACACTTGTCAGCCGTTATCCATACGACATCAAAGTAGCTGTTATGGGCTGTGTCGTAAACGGTCCTGGTGAGGCAAAAGAAGCTGATCTTGGTATCGCTGGTGGCCTTGGCTGTGGTGTTATTATAAAGAAGGGTGAAATCATCCGAAAGCTCCCGGAGGAGGAGTTGCTTGCAGGCTTGAAAGAAGAATTAGATCACTGGCAGGCATAATACAGCCCTGAGGTGAAGGTGCTTTACGAGACGAACCGTTGTAGCGGGTTCGTTGTCAAAATACACTTACGTTGAAAAAGTGTAGTGGGAACCCGCGGAGTTGGGTCCTTCGACAAAGTCACTTCACCGAGTGGGCGTCCGGGATAAGAAAACCTCCGGGTTGAAAAAAACAAGAAAGGAACTTCCATGGCAAAGCGTTTTTTTGAAACGTTTCCCGCACTCGTCCTCGAAGACGAGCTAAAGGATTTATTTGAATTTACAGAAGTAACTGCATTAAAATATAACCGTGACCGGACGGCGATTCATGTCTATCTGCTTTGCCGCCGTCTGATCTCGAAGCCGCAAATTTACGCGGTCGAATCCAAAATTGAAAAGCAGATGTTCCCAGACGGCGATATGAAAATTCGTATTTTTGAGTCCTTCACGCTGTCTGAGCAATATACGCCATCGTACCTCGTTGACGCGTACAAAGAGAGTCTGTTTGCCGAGGTGAAACGCCGAAGCGATCTGGATTATCACATTTTGCTGCGTGCTGACTGGAAAATGGAAGAAGACAATTCACTGAAGCTGACGCTTGAGGATAGCCTATGGGCAAGAAACCGTGCCGGAGAGCTTCGTGAATGGATTCAGATGGTCTTTTACGACCGCTGTGCGATTTCCATCCCAGTAGCCGTATCCTTTAAGGAGCGCGATACCACAGCAATTGAGGAAGAGAAAAAGCGTGCGGAGGCACAGGCGATTGCGCGTATCATGAAGGCAAACGGCATGGCCGCAACTGCCAAAAACGATGAGTTTATTGACACCACCTCTGCCGGAGAGAACCAAACACCATCGGATAAGCAACCCCAAAAGGTATCGACCGATAAGCCCGGTCTTCGTAAAGGTGATCCTGCCAAGGCTGCAGCCGCAAAATCAGGTGCAGGAGCAGGTTCCGGCTCAAAAGATGCCAAGGCGCCTCGCGAGATTCCGGGTGGTGCTGGTCAAAAATCCTCATACAATTCGTCCTACAAGGGTGGAAAAGGCGGCTACAGTGCAAAGCGTCCACTTCGCTCCGACGATCCAAACATGGTCTATGGCCGCAACTTCGAGGATGTCACACCGATGAAGATCGTCGAGATTCAGGAGGAGATCGGAGAGGTTGTCATCAGTGGAAAAATCATTGCCGTTACCGAACGTGAGCTTCGCAATGGCGAGAAGACAATCGTTTCCTTTGCTGTAACCGACTATACCGATACGATCATGGCAAAGATCTTCGTTCCGAACGAATATCTTGCCGATCTGAAAAAGGACATCGCCGAGGGCAAGGCCGTTACCGTCAAGGGTATCGCAATGATGGACAAGTTCGATCATGAGGTGACGATTTCCTCCGTCTCCGGTATTAAACGTGCCGAGTGGCACGAGGAAAAGCGTGAAGATCACGCACTTGTAAAACGTGTCGAACTTCACTGTCACACAAAATCCTCCGAGATGGATGCTGTATCCGATGCGCAGGCGCTTGTAAAAACAGCAAAAGCCTGGGGGCACACCGCACTTGCAATCACCGATCATGGCTGTGCATATGCCTTCCCAGAAGCCGCTCACGCACTGTCAAAGGGCGATGATTTCAAGCTGATTTTTGGCTGTGAGGGCTATCTTGTCGATGATATGAAGGAAATTGTTGTCAACAGCAACGGTGCTTCCCTCGATGCTTCCTACGTCGTATTTGATATCGAGACAACAGGCTTTCATCCAGCGAAAAACAAGATCATCGAAATCGGTGCCGTTAAGGTTATAAATGGAGAGATCACCGACCGATTCTCCGAATTTATCAATCCGCGTGTCCCGATTCCATTCACAATCGAGCGATTAACTGGAATCAACGATTCCATGGTCAGCGATGCACCGGGTGTAGAAGTGATTCTTCCTCGATTTTTGGAGTTTTGTGAGGGGTGTGTCCTTGTGGCGCACAACGCATCCTTCGATACGAGCTTTATTCGCTACAACGCAAAGCAGCTTGACATCGAATTTCCGCCAACCTATGTGGATACCGTCGGTCTGGCACGTTTCTTATTGCCGCATCTTGGTCGTTTCAAGCTGGATACTGTAGCCAAAGAGCTTCATGTCTCACTTGAAAATCATCATCGCGCAGTAGACGATGCCGGTGCAACCGCAGAGATCTTCGTCAAGTTCCTTCCAATGCTCAAGAAAAAAGGCTTTGAGAACCTTGACGATATCGCAGCAAAGGCCGTCATGACACCAGAAGCGATCATGAAAATGCCGACCTACCATATTATTCTATTGGCGGCAAATGAAGTTGGACGAATCAATCTTTATCGTCTGATTTCCTTGGCGCATGTCAAATATTTTGCCAGAAGACCGCGTTTTCCACGTTCTGAGATTATGAAATACCGCGAGGGTCTGATTATCGGATCTGCATGTGAGGCCGGAGAGTTGTTTCGTGCAATCACTGGTGAGGAGAGCGACGATGAGATTGCAAAGATTGTCTCCTTCTATGATTATCTGGAAATCCAGCCGACTGGAAATAATGAATTTATGCTGCGCGAGGAGGATTCTCCTTACAAGACAAGAGAAGACCTCGAAGCGTTAAACCGCCGCATTGTCGACCTTGGCGAGCTCTATGATAAGCCAGTCTGTGCGACATGCGATGTGCATTTCTTAAATCCAGAGGATGAGGTATACCGCCGTATTATCATGAGTGGCAAGGGCTTCAAAGATGCCGATTTCCAGCCGCCGTTGTATTATCGAACAACAGAAGAGATGCTCAAAGAATTTGAATATCTTGGAAGCGACAAGGCTTATGAGGTCGTCGTTGCAAACACGAATCTCATTGCCGACCGCATTGATCATCTTGCGCCGGTGCGCCCAGATAAGTGTCCGCCTGTCATCGAAAATTCTGATGTCGATCTTCGTAACATGTGCTACGAGAAGGCACATTCCATGTACGGTGATCCACTTCCAGCAATCGTAGAGGAGCGCCTTGAGCACGAGCTTCACTCCATCATTTCAAACGGTTTCGCCGTTATGTACCTGATTGCAGTCAAGCTTGTTCACAAGTCAAACGAAGACGGCTACATGGTAGGTTCCCGTGGTTCCGTAGGTTCCTCATTCGTTGCGACGATGTCCGGTATCACCGAGGTCAATCCACTCAGCCCTCATTATTACTGTAAGAAATGTCACTACAGTGATTTTGATTCCGAGGATGTCAAGAAATTTGCCGGAGGCGCGGGTTGCGATATGCCAGATAAGATCTGTCCAGTCTGCGGCGAAAAGCTGGCAAAGGATGGCTACGATATCCCATTCGAGACGTTCCTTGGTTTCTACGGCGATAAGGAGCCGGATATCGACTTGAATTTCTCTGGTGAATATCAGAGTAAGGCGCATGCCTACACGGAGGTTATTTTCGGTGCGGGTCAGACCTTCCGTGCCGGTACGGTTGGTACCCTTGCCGAGAAAACTGCATTTGGTTATGTAAAGAATTATTATGAAGAACATAATCAGCACAAGCGTGAGTGCGAGATCAACCGACTTGTTGCTGGCTGTACCGGTGTTAAGCGAACTTCCGGTCAGCATCCGGGCGGAATCATCGTACTTCCGATCGGTGAGGACATTAACTCCTTCACACCAGTTCAGCATCCGGCAAATGATATGACAACCAGCACGGTAACAACGCACTTTGATTACCATTCCATCGACCACAACTTGTTAAAACTCGATATTCTCGGCCATGATGATCCTACCATGATTCGTATGCTTGAGGATTTGACAGGAATTGATGCCAGACAGATTCCGCTGGACAGCCCAGAGGTTATGTCGCTGTTTAAGGACACCTCTGCACTCGGCATCAAGCCAGAAGATATCGGTGGCTGTAAGCTTGGTGCGCTCGGTCTTCCGGAGTTTGGTACCGATTTTGCGATGGGCATGTTAATCGAGACACAGCCGCAGCATTTCTCCGACCTTGTTCGCATTGCTGGTCTGTCACACGGTACCGACGTATGGCTGGGCAATGCGCAGACACTTCTTCAGGAGAAGAAGGCAACCATTTCCACTGCCATCTGTACGCGTGATGATATCATGATTTACCTGATCAGCAAAGGTATCGAAAAGGGTCTTTCGTTCAAGATCATGGAGGCGGTTCGAAAAGGAAAAGGTCTTCAGCCAGAGTGGGAGCAGACCATGATCGATCATGACGTGCCAGACTGGTATATCTGGTCCTGTAAGAAGATCAAGTACATGTTCCCGAAGGCTCATGCTGCAGCCTACGTTATGATGATGTGGCGAATCGCTTACTGCAAGATCTTTTACCCGCAGGCGTTTTATGCGGCGTATTTCAGTATTCGCGCCACTGCATTTTCCTACGAGCTGATGTGCAAGGGCAAGGATGATCTGGAGCGACACATGGCCGATTACGAGAGCCGTATGGATACGCTTTCTCCAAAAGAGAAGGATTCCTACCACGATATGCGTATCGTGCAGGAAATGTATGTCAGAGGTTTTGAGTTTGTACCGATTGATTTATTCAAGGTACAGGCAACGCGATTCCAGATCGTAGACGGCAAGTTAATGCCGTCACTAAGTTCCATTGAAGGCCTTGGAAATAAGGCCGCAGAATCCATTGTAGAGGCCGCTCAGGGAGGACCATTCCTTTCCAAACAGGATTTCCGTGAGCGCGCCAAAGTCGGACAGACCGTCAGTGATAAGCTGTCGGAGCTGGGAATCTTAAGTGATCTTCCAGAGTCGAATCAGCTGTCGCTTTTCGACTTTTAATTGTGCGTAAGTCTAGTTTTACGAAACGCCCACTCGGTGAAGTAACTTTGTCGACGGGCTCAATTCCGCGGGCTCCCACTACACGTATTCAACGTAAATGTATTTTGACAACGGATCCGCTACAACGTCCCGGCTGCATAGCAGACGATTGTCTCAGTAAAGCACATTCACCTCGGGGCTAGTCGAAAATTTTCGGTGTTACTTTACAAATTTAATAGAAGAGGAAAACGCAAATGAAAATCGGATTTGATAACGAGAAGTACCTCAAAATTCAGTCAGAACACATCAAGGAGAGAAGTAAGACTCTCAAGCGTCTGGGTGTCGATCTGACCTGTGAGCCAGTTCGTGAGTCCACTGCAAAGCGTTACTTCTAAAAAAGTATTGAGAAAAACGAAAGAGGCAAAAAATAACGATGAAAGTCAGCTCCTCTGCTTTTGTAAGAGCGGGCTGACTTTCGTATATTTTAAGGAGGATAAAGGGAATGGAACGTATTGAAATTACGGAAAATGGAATGTTTCTGGTCTTTGAAATTGCAGATGACAAGTGCTTTAAGCTGCTTCATTTCGGGTCGAAGCCATTTCATGAAGAAGATATTGTTGCACGCTCAACGGAGTATGGTTTCCGTTTTGTTGAGATCAATCTGTCCGGCTATAACCGTCCATATGAGCGCCATGGAAATAAGTACATTGTGACTGCTCCTGGCTGGCATATGCGCTATGAGTCTATGGAGGACACACGCAATGAAAATGGCCGCCGTGTTCTGTTTGTTCTTCGCGATGAGCTGACTGATGTCATTGTAAAGAGCTATATGCAGTTCTATGATGGCCTCAGCATCATTCGTTTCTGGAATGTGGTTGAAAATCAAGGAACAGAGTCTCAGGTTTTGGACTACATTTCATCCTTTAATTATGAAGGAATTGACAAGGAAGGTACGCTTCCGGCAGATAAGAAGTTAAAGATTTGCATTCCGCACAATGGATGGCAGAAGGAAGTCAACTGGAAGACGTATGATCTGTGCGATTTTGGTATGGAGCGCATTCAGCCAGCATGTGATCAGCGTTCTTCCAATCTGCTGACGGTAAGCAACACCGGAAACTGGTCAGCAAAGGAGCATCTTCCGATGGGTTACCTGGAAAATACTGAGACACACACTGGTATGCTCTGGCAGATTGAAAACAATGGTTCCTGGCACTGGGAGATCGGCGATCAGAACGGTCATCTGTATCTGGCAGCGTCTGGTCCAAACGAAACGTATTCTCATTGGTTTAAAAAGCTCGAGCCGGGAGATACTTTTACCAGTGTACCAGTTGCGGTCAGCATTACCGCTCAGGATTTTGACGATGCTGTTGGCACAATGACGCGTTATCGCAGAATCATCCGCCGTCCGAACGCCGATAACGAATCTCTCAAAATTATTTTCAACGATTACATGAACTGCCTGTGGGGTCATCCGACTGCCAAGGAAGAGTTCCCTCTGATTGATGCCGCGGCAGAGGCTGGATGCGAATATTTCTGTATCGATGCTGGCTGGTATGCAGACGGTGACTGGTGGGATGAAGTTGGTGACTGGAAGGAGAGCAGAAAGCGTTTTCCAAACGGTGTGCGTGAGATTACCGATTACATCCGCAGCAAGGGCATGATTCCTGGTGTGTGGTTAGAGCTTGAAGTTATGGGTATTAACTGCCATATGGCACAGGAGGTACCGGATGACTGGTTCTTTATGCGTCATGGAAGGCGCGTTTATGACCGCAGCCGTTATCAGCTCGATTACCGCAATCCAGAGGTGCGTGCTTATGCGGACAGCGTAATTGACCGACTGATTCGCGAGTACGGCGTTGGCTATATCAAGATGGACTACAATATCGAGCCAGGTATTGGAAACGATCACAATGCTGACAGTGCAGGAGATGGAATGCTTGGTCATGAGAGAGCATATCTTGAGTGGCTCGAAAATGTCTTCAAGCGTTACCCAGATCTTGTTATTGAGAATTGTTCCTCCGGTGGTTTGCGCATGGACTATGCGATGCTTTCACACTACAGTATCCAGTCTACGAGCGATCAGGACGATTATCGCTATTATTGTACCATTGCCGCCAATTCCCCATCTGCACTCACGCCAGAGCAGAGTGCGATCTGGTCTTACCCGTTAAGAGAAGGCGATAAGGAAGAGGTTGTCTTTAACATGGTAAATGCGATGTTACTTCGTATTCACCAGAGCGGTCATCTTGCGGAGCTTACGCCAGAGCGTCGCGCACTCGTAAAAGAAGCGCTTGACGTCTACAAGACAATTCGCGGTGATATCAAAAATAGCGTTCCGATCTGGCCGATTGGTCTGTCTCAGTTCCATGATGAGTGGACCTGTCTTGGTCTTCGTGCAGAAAATCGAATCTATCTTGCTGTATGGAGACGTGATGGCGACAAGCATACGCTTGAAATTCCGCTTGAGCAGTTAAACGGCAAAAAGGTTACGGTGCGTTGTCTGTATCCGTCCTTCTCTGAGGTTCCATTTGCATGGAATGCAGCAGAAAATGTGCTGACGGTTACAATGGACCGCGACTTTATGGCAAGACTTTTCTATATTGAGGCAAATTAAATTTGAGATAATAAATCTGGAACAATAAATGTGGGATACTAAATTTAAAATAATAAATAAATTTGAGATCATCACATGAAGCGAAAGGAGACTCATATGGCAAAATTCGATCAGTATTGTTTTGACGGAACAAAGGCGCTTTCCTTAAAGAAGTTGCCAACCGACAGTAAGAAAGATCAGGTTGATAAGGACAAAATTCTTGCAAAGACTGAGAAAAATCAGGAGAAGATTTTTGCACTTCAGGACAAACTCTACGCAGATGCAAAGGAAGGTCTGATTATCATTCTGCAGGCGCGCGATGCTGCCGGAAAAGACAGCACAATCCGTCACGTCATGGGTGGAATCAATCCGCAAGGCGTACAGGTTTTCAGCTACAAGCAGCCGTCCAAAGATGAGCTTGCACACGACTATCTGTGGCGCTGTGTGACTAATCTTCCAAAGCGTGGTATGATTGCTATTTTCAATCGTTCCTACTATGAGGATGTGCTTGTCGTAAAGGTGCATGAGCTCTACAAAGGCTACCATATGGCAGAGCGCTGCTTAAACCCAGACACGATTATTGAAAAGCGTTATCGCCAGATTCGCCATTTCGAGGAATATCTGTATGACAACAGCTACCGTGTTGTAAAGATTCTTCTAAATGTCTCAAAAGAAAAGCAAAAAGAGCGTTTCCTTGAGCGTATCGAACAGCCTGAGAAGAACTGGAAGTTCTCTGGAAGTGATATGTCCGAGCGTGCATTGTGGGATGAGTACGATGATGCCTATGAAAAGGCAGTTAATGCTACCGCTACAAAAGAGAGTCCATGGTATGTCATTCCGGCTGATCAGAAATGGTACAGCCGATACCTTGTCTCCGAGATTATCTTAGATGTGCTGCAAAAGATTGATCCGAAGTATCCGACGCTTTCTAGTACCGAGGCAGAGAAGCTTCCACAGTATAAGGAAATGCTTCAAAACGAGGGAAAGAAGCACGAAGAAAAATAATGAAAATGTAATAGCTGAAATATAATAAAATAATAAAAAGATCCCCTGGCGAAAGAATGATTTGAATAATCAAACTTGTCAGGGGACTATATTATCAGTGCGTATTAGCTTTGATCAACTTTTAGCTGATTTTATTTATTTTACGAACCTTTAATTCAATTTGATTTTACTCAAACTGTTCCTTGTGCTTCTTTAACAGTGCCTGAATCTTCTCAGTCGGGGACAGGCTGTTTCCAATCGGAACATCATGATTCAAGGTATTGATGATAGCAGCAGTGAACTTGCTCATATCAGCCTCGATGTACCAGCTTCTCTTAAGCAACTCAGGAGAACGGTAGTTTAAGTTAGTTGTGATAACATAATCGAAGTATCCCTGAGAGTTGAAATCATCAAATTTCTCTAAACCATCGGTAAAGAGACCAAAGGTACAGCATACAACAACCTTCTTTGCACCGCGATCCTTCAGCTCCTTGGCGGTATCCAGCATGCTTTCACCAGAGGAAATCATATCGTCAATGATGATAACGGTCTTATCCTTGATGTTTGCACCTAAGAATTCATGGGCAACGATTGGGTTCTTTCCATTTACAACAGTAGAATAATCTCTTCTCTTGTAGAACATACCCATATCAATGCCAAGGTTATTTGCAAAGTAAACGGCACGTCCCATTGCACCTTCATCTGGGCTGATTGCCATTAAGTGCTCCTTATCAATTACCATATTTGGCTCTTTCTTTAAGAGCGCCTTGATAAACTGATACGGAGGAGTGAAGTTGTCAAATCCATGAAGCGGAATTGCATTCTGTACACGTGGGTCATGAGCATCAAATGTGATGATGTTGCTTACGCCCATGTCGATCAGCTCTTCGAGCGCCAGTGCGCAGTCAAGAGACTCTCTTCTGGTACGCTTATGCTGACGGCCTTCATACAAAAACGGCATAACAACATTGACACGACGTGCACCACGGCAGGAGCCGATTAAACGCTTTAAATCCTGATAATGATTATCAGGGGACATATGGTTGACCTCGCCGCACAGCTGATAGGTCAGACTATAATTTGTTACATCGACCATCGCAAAGATATCAGCGCCACGGACAGATTCTTTTAATACACACTTTGCTTCGCCTGAGCCAAAACGCGGGCAGGAAAAGTCCAGCAGATAGGACTTGCTGTCATAGCCACGGAAATCCAGCATAGACTGGCGCTGTGCAAGTGCCTCAGCATCATGCTGACGGAAGGAAACGATATAATCATCTACCTTCTTTGCAAAATCCTTGCAGCTGTCAAGCGCAGCAATCTTCAAAGGACCGATAGGAATACTGTTTTCAAATGAGTAATCAATATTTGCCATTTATAGGACCGCCTTTTTTGTTAGTCTTGCAAGTTTGGATGAATCTATTTTCTGTTTGTTTCTCTTCATTTTTTTCGACAGATCACAACAACTCCAAACATACACAGGCTATTATAACCTCAAAGAAAAGCGAAAGTCAAGAGACAAAGTCGATAGAAAAAGCCAATAAAAACGCCAATAAGAAAGCGAATCGTAAATCGTGAACTACTCGGTCATAGAATGGCCGAGCATCCAAAGTTTCCCTTGAATGCCGG
>CAVFYJ010000071.1:0-18243 GCA_963626545.1 Acetatifactor sp.
CCAGGGCTATCTGGGGAATTCACGACTGTGGAGTGTACAAGAACTTGTGAGTAGACAGGATTTCGATTCGTCAAAAGCATACACGATGAAGCAGTAAGTAGTGTTCGTGAGAACCTACAATTCTCGATATGAGTATATTGCACATATTTTGAGTAGCAGGCGCATTATGTTTGGCAAGCTTTTGTCATTTGAACCGGATGCCACAGGCGTAACGGTAAAATTTGAACACAAAGAAGGCAGAATTACCTTAATTACAGACCGCATTGTGCGGGTATACAGTTCGATGGAAGAGAAGCACAGAGCATCCAGAGCAGTTGTGCAGGAACCAAAGAAAGTTGATTTTCAGGCGCGTCAGCAGAAAGAATTTGTAACGATTAAGACAAAGAAGATTTTAATTCGTGTAAGAGATGAGTTTCAGGTCGATTTTCTGACACCAGACGGACGCATGATTTCCGAACAGACCGTGAGAGTGGATCGTTCTCAGTCACTCACAAAGGAGCAGTTAGAGCTGTTGGCAAAGGAAGGACATGCTCTGCCAACACAGCGCACCACTCATAAGCTTGAAGTAGCGCGTATGCTTCATGCAAAGGAGCATATCTATGGACTCGGTGATAAGACCGGATTTTTAGATAAGAGAGGCTACGCTTACGAGATGTGGAATAGTGACCTTCCGTCCACACATACCGATTTTTATCCAAGCCTTTATAAGTCCGTTCCGTTCTTTATTTCAATGCGTCCGCACTTTACATATGGAATCTTCTTCGATAACACTACAAAGACTTACTTTGACATGGGAAAAGAAGAGGAAGATCGCTATTTCTTTGCAGCGGACGGCGGCGATCTGGACTACTATTTTATTGCAGGCGAGAGCATGCGCGATATCGTGGGCGCATATACTGGTCTGACTGGACGCACAGCACTTCCACAGAAGTGGACACTCGGTTATCATCAGTCCCGCTGGGGTTATGTCACCGAGGAGGATATCATGGATGTCGCACAGAAGATGCGTGCCTGCAAGATTCCGTGCGATGGTCTTCATTTTGATATCGACTACATGGATGCCTTCAAGGTATTTACATGGAATAAGACAAATTATAAAGATCCGAAAAAGACCTTAAAGACACTGGCAGATATGGGCTATAAGCCGATTACGATTATCGATCCGGGTGTCAAGAAGGAAGACGGCTATTACGTTTACGACGAGGGCATCAAAAACGGCTACTTTGCCTTTTCACCAGAAAATGAACTCTATGTAAACGAAGTTTGGCCGGGCGAGTCTGTTTTCCCAAGCTTTACCAATCCGAAGGTGCGCAGCTGGTGGGCAGATAAGCAGAAATTCTTAGTAGACATGGGTGTGCGTGGCGTATGGAACGACATGAATGAGCCGGCAAGCTTCAAGGGACCGCTCCCGGATGATGTACAATTTGCCGATGAGGATGATACCGTCATTCTCCACAAGGATGCGCATAACATTTACGGTCACTGTATGGCGATGGCGACAAAAGACGGCTTATTAAAGTATGATGGCCGCAGACCATTTATCATCACACGTGCCGCTTATGCAGGAACGCAGCGCTACGCTCTTGTTTGGACAGGCGATAATCAGAGTATCTGGGCACATTTGCAGATGGCGATTCCACAGCTGTGTAACCTTGGTCTTTCCGGATTTTCCTACGCAGGAACCGATGTTGGCGGTTTCAGCGCCGATACGACAAAAGAACTTCTCGCCCGTTGGGTTCAGGTCGGCTCGCTGTCACCATTTTTCAGAAACCATGCAGCTCACGGTTCAAGAAGACAGGAGCCATGGCAGTTTGATCAGGAGCTTCTTGACATCTACCGCAAATATGTGGAGCTTCGTTATCGTCTTCTTCCTTATATTTATGACTGCTTCTTTGAGAGCGAGCAGACCGGCCTTCCGGTAATGCGTCCGCTGATGCTCAACTTTGAAAAGGATTCCGAGACCTATGAGATGAACGACGAGTTTATGGTCGGTGAGTGTCTTCTTGCGGCACCAGTTGTCACACAGGGAACTACCATGCGTCTCGTTTACCTGCCAGAAGGTGCAATGTGGTATGATTTTTGGACAGGAGAGAAGCATAAGGGCGGTCAGTACATTATGAAGAAGGCACCGCTTGATACCATGCCGCTGTTTGTCCGCGCAGGTGCTGTGCTGCCGCTGTATCCGCTGATGCAGTATGTCGGTGAAAAAGAGGTAGAAGATCTGACACTCGCAGTCTATCCAGGTACCGGAAACTACATCCATTATCAGGACGATGGCGAGAGCTTCGCTTACAAGAAGGGCGGTTACAATGCATACGTATTCTCCCAGAATAATGGTCGTTTGCAAATCAAAGATGCAGTAAAGAACTACGAAAAGCCATATAAGGGCTTCTACGTTAAGATTTGCCGCGATGGTGTGACAGCATTATCTGAAACTCCAGGCGAATACTTAAAGCATGAGGAGTAAAATCGCGTAACGTAAACGGGTGCTGAGACGATGTGCTTTTACGAGGCCGAACGTTGGAGCAAGCCTGTCAAAGTAATGTATGATAATAAGTAGTGTAGTGGCGGCTCTGCGGAAAAGAGAGGCCGACAAAACACTCGTCGAGGCACCCCTTGTTATGCTTCCGGGTCGCATAGGTGATAAAACACAGCTTTCGTTTTCATTTTCGGAAAAAAATCGTGCAAATTGTTCTTGACATCTAATCAAGGTTTGAGTATACTAATTGACGATAGGAAATGATAAAATATTATCAATACAAAAAGATAAGAAAGAGAGGTATGTGCTATGCCATTATCTATGGCTCCGGAAGGTAAGGAGAGCGTAATTCACAAAGTAGGCGGCAAGGAAGAAACCAGACTGTTTCTGGAACGATTAGGCTTTGTTGTCGGCGCTGTTGTCACTGTAGTCTCTGAGATTCAGGGAAACCTGATTGTCAATGTAAAGGACTCCAGAGTTGCGATTGGCAAGGACATGGCCAGCAAGATCTTAGTTTCCTGAGAGGAGAAAAATTTGTGATTGCGCCAGACGTGCAGTCACGGAAAGGGGTATCGATATGAAAACACTGAAGGATGTAAGCATCGGTCAGACCGTAAAGGTAAAGAAACTGTCTGGTGAAGGTCCGGTAAAACGCCGTATCATGGATATGGGAATCACAAAGGGCGTTGAGATCTACGTAAGAAAGGTAGCTCCGCTTGGTGATCCGGTAGAGGTAACGGTAAGAGGATACGAGTTATCCCTGCGTAAGGCAGATGCCGAGATGATTGAGGTAGAATAATTATTTTTTTTTGTCTATGGGTTAGCTTATACTAATAAAAATAAGTAAAGACCACTAAAAATAAGTAAAGACCACTACGAATAAGGGCGAACAAAATAAGATAAGCTGGCGCGAATAAAAATGAGCGGCGGCAAAGCAAAGTAAGCATTAAAAAAAGGTTTAAACAGGAGGTTTGTAATGTCAATTAAGATTGCATTAGCAGGTAATCCCAACTGTGGTAAAACAACACTTTTTAACGCACTGACAGGCTCCAATCAGTTTGTAGGAAACTGGCCGGGCGTTACAGTTGAGAAAAAGGAAGGTAAGCTGAAGTGGGAAAAAGACGTCACCATCATGGACCTTCCGGGTATTTATTCATTATCCCCATATACACTTGAGGAAGTCGTAGCAAGAAACTATCTGATCACAGACAGACCGGACGCGATCTTAAACATCGTTGATGGTACCAATATCGAGAGAAACCTGTATCTGTCCACACAGATCATGGAGCTTGGTATTCCGGTTGTCATGGCAATCAACATGATGGATATCGTAAGAAAGAGCGGCGATAAGATCAACGTTGATAAGCTGTCCAAGAGACTTGGCTGCCCGGTAGTTGAGATTTCCGCATTAAAGGGCGATGGAATCAAAGAAGCAGCAAACAAGGCTGTTGACTTAGCAAAGAAGAAGGCATTAGCAAAGCCGGTACACGAGTTCTCAAAGGAAGCTGAGGAGATTATCGCAGCAGTTGAGAATAAGCTGACCGGAATCAAGGATGAGCAGAAGCGTTTCTTCGCAATCAAGCTCCTTGAGAAGGATGACAAGATCGCAGCGCAGATGAAGTCCGTTCCGGATGTATCTGCTGAGATTTCACGCATGGAAGATGCATTTGATGATGATACCGAGAGTGTTATCACAAATGAGCGTTATACATACATTTCTTCCATCATCGGAGAGTGCTGCCAGAAGGTAGGCGGCGGCAAGAAGCTGACTATTTCCGATAAGATCGACCGTATCGTAACAAACCGTTTCCTGGCTCTGCCGATTTTCGCAATTGTTATGTTCATCGTTTACTATGTATCTGTAACAACCGTCGGAACAATCGCAACAGACTGGGCAAATGATGGTGTATTCGGTGATGGCTGGTATTTAGCAGGCATTGGCCGCGACGCATACGAAGAGGATGCTGGCGAGTACGGCGATGCAGAGACCATCATCAATGCATTTGTTGATGAGTCCGGTGACGAAGATTTGGCAGCAGCAGTTGACGCTGAGGCAGATGATTATGATCCAGAAGCAGCAATCGCAGCTGTAAAGGATTACGCCGAGACAGTAGCAGATGACGCAGAAGTAACTTACGTTGTTCAGGATGAGGAGACCATGGCAGAGGAAGATGAGACTGCTACTGGCGCAGACCTGAAGGCAGCAGTTGAAGTATATGAGAAGTGGAATGCAACCGCTCCGGATAACGCAGATTATGGTATCTGGATTCCTGGTATCCCGGCATTCCTTGAGTCCGCTTTGGACGCTGTAAATTGTGCAGACTGGTTAAGAGGTCTGATTATGGATGGTATCGTAGCCGGTGTCGGAGCCGTACTTGGTTTCGTTCCGCAGATCTTAATCCTGTTCATCTTCTTAGCATTCCTTGAGGGATGTGGATACATGGCTCGTATCGCATTCATCATGGACCGTATCTTCAGAAAGTTTGGTCTTTCTGGTAAGTCCTTCATCCCGATGTTAATCGGTTCTGGTTGTGGTGTTCCTGGTATCATGGCTTCTCGTACCATCGAGAACGACAGAGACCGTAAGATGACCATCATGACAACCACCTTCATTCCGTGTGGTGCAAAGCTTCCATTCATCGCAATGGTTGCAGGTGCAATCTTCGGTGGTGCCGCTTGGGTAGCTCCATCCGCATACTTCCTTGGTATCGCAGCAATCATCTGCTCCGGTATCATCTTAAAGAAGACAAAGTTATTCGCTGGTGATCCGGCTCCGTTCGTTATGGAACTTCCGGCTTACCATATGCCAACCGTAGGCAGCGTGCTTAGAAGCATGTGGGAGCGTGGCTGGTCCTTCATCAAGAAGGCTGGTACCATCATCCTTCTGTCCACTATCGTAATTTGGTTCACAACTTACTTCGGATTTGTTGACGGTGCATTCCAGATGCTTTCCGAGGATCAGATCGACTACAGTATCTTAGCAACTATCGGTAAGGCAATCAGCTGGATCTTCATCCCGCAGGGATTTGGAAACTGGCAGGCAACTGTTGCATCCGTTACCGGTCTGGTAGCAAAGGAGAACATCGTTGGTACAATGGGTATCCTTTACAGCGGACAGGAAGGTTTGAGCGTTTACGCAGCAATGGGTGCTTCCTTCACCGCAGTAAGTGGTTATGCATTCTTAGCATTCAACCTGCTGTGTGCTCCGTGTTTCGCAGCTATGGGTGCGATCAAGAGAGAGATGAACAACACTAAGTGGTTCTGGGTAGCAATCGGTTATCAGTGTGGTTTCGCATATCTGGTATCTCTTGTAATCAACCAGATTGGCCGTCTCTTCACAGGTGCAGGCTTTGGTATCGGAACAGTAGCAGCAATCGTAATCATCGTTGCATTTATCTATCTGCTGTTCAGACCATATAAGGAGAGCGAAACTCTTCAGGTTGCAACTGGAAAGTAATTAAAAAACAAATTAAGAAAATCAATGATTTGCAAACGAAATCATAATTGAGTAGTTAGTAAGCAAATCAAACAAAAAATCGCGAAAGCGAGTCAGGGGCAGAGCAATCTGCCCCGTAATGGGTAACAAAGGTATGTGTAATTGAAAGGCAAGGTGACGTTATGGGAACAGTAGTTGTAGGAGCAATTGTGGCAGGTATTGTTGCACTTATTGTCCGTAACATGGTAAAGGACAAGAAAGCAGGAAAGTCCCTTCAGTGTGGAGGCGATTGCAGTCACTGCGGAGGACATTGCCACTGAGTAACGAGATAAAGGATGGGACAGCCTATGCAGCAAGGAAATATGCAAAAAGAGGTGATCCTGAACAGACTCAGACAGCGGGGCTGCAGGATTACAAAGCAGCGGATGCTGCTGCTTGATATCATACTGGACGAGGAGTGTTCCAGCTGTAAAGAGATCTACTACAAAGCATCGAAGATCGATCCGAGCATCGGCTCGGCAACGGTTTACCGTATGATCAACATGCTTGAGGAGATCGGCGCAATCAGCCGCCGCAACATGTACAAAGTTTCCTGTACCGAAAACGGGGCTGAGGCGATGGATGAGCCGTTAAGCGTAAAGCATGCATGTACGATCGAGTTTGACGACAATTCAAGCATTGTGCTTTCTCAGAAAGCATGGAATCAGATCATTCAGGCAGGGCTTTCCGTGTGTGGATACAAGAAGGAACAGGCTATCCGAAGCATCACTCCAGCGTAACTTGATCATTTTTGTTAAAAATCACTAAGGTTTAATGATAAATTTTATCAATAAAACAGTAGAAATTGTGACACATATTCTTTATAATAAAGGGCAAGCAAAAAACGAGCGTTTTTGTTTGCCTTTTCCGTTTGAAACAGTGGAAAATCAATGTTGAAAGAGTTTGACGAGATTTGATTGAATGTTTGAAGGGGAAAAGGAACTGAGAAAAATTACAAACGTCTAATACAGGAGGATACTATCATGAGTTTTAAGGATTTTGATTACAAAAAGGGCGGTATTTTTGCAGCAGGTGTTCTTTTCGGAACCGCTGGTATCAAGGCACTTTCCAGCAAGGACGCTAAGAATGTATATACAAAGGCAACCGCAGCCGTACTTCGCGCAAAGGATTGCGTATTAAATGTTGTTTCCAATATGCAGGAGAATGCACAGGATATCTACGCTGGTGCTAAGCAGATCAACGATGACCGTGCCGCAGCAGAGGAAGCTGCAGAGGCAGAGGGACAGGAAGAAGCAGAAGAGACAGCAGCAGAAACTGAGACAGAAGAAAAGGCTGAATAATCGAAATCATATAGAAGAGAAGGCTGAATAAGAATGAAATTCAAGATAAAGCATGAAATAAAAGGCAGAATCCGTGCCCGCGTTCTCATGAAGCACATGACGGCAAAGGAAGCAGATCTGTTAGAATATGCTCTGTCTCAGAAGGAGGGGATCACTTCAGTGCGCGTCAATGAGCGTACCGCTGATGTGATCCTTTGCTATCAGACCGACAGAGCAACGGTTCTTTCCTATTTAAGAAAGTGCCATCTTGATGAGATTGAGGCACCGGAATCCTATCTGGCGCATTCCGGCAGAGAGTTGAACAATGAGTATTGGGACAAGCTTGTGAGCAACGTTGTTTGGCGCTACACAAAGAAGCTGTTCTTACCGGCTCCGATTCGCACCTGCATTACTGTGGTAAATGCCGTTCCGTATATCTGGAAGGGCATCAAGACACTCGCAAAGGGTAAGCTTGAGGTTCCGGTACTGGATGCGACAGCAATTTCCATCTCCATCGCAAGAGGTGATGTCTCCACCGCAAGCTCTGTAATGTTCTTACTGGGAATCGGTGAGATTTTAGAGGAGTGGACACACAAAAAGTCTGTCGGCGATCTGGCAAGAAGCATGTCCTTAAAAGTATCCAAGGTATGGATGCTTGCCGGCGATCAGGAAGTTTTGGTTGACGCATCTGCGATCAAAGAGGGCGACAACATTGTAGTCCATATGGGTAATGTCATCCCATTTGATGGTACCGTTTCTGCTGGAGAAGGTATGGTAAATCAGGCTTCCATGACAGGTGAGTCTGCACCAGTCAGAAAGTATGTAGGCACAACCGTATATGCTGGTACCGTTCTCGAGGAGGGTGAGCTGACCATTGCCGTTAAGAAGCTTGGCGGTGCAAGCTGTTATGAGCAGATCGTTGTCATGATTGAGGAGTCCGAAAAGCTGAAGTCCTCTGTGGAAAGTAAGGCAGAGCGTCTTGCAGATAAGCTCGTTCCGTACACCTTCCTGACGACCGGACTTACTTACCTTTTTACACGAAATCTGACAAAGGCAACCTCTGTACTGATGGTTGATTTTTGCTGTGCATTAAAGCTTTCCATGCCGATCGCTGTTCTTTCTGCGATTAAGGAGGCAAGAGGCCGCAATGTTAACGTAAAGGGCGGTAAGTTCTTAGAGAGCATTGCCGAGGCAGACACCATCGTATTTGATAAGACGGGTACGCTGACAAAGGCAGAGCCGACTGTTGTAAAGGTCGTTTCCTTTAATGGTGAGTCCGAGGATGAGTTGCTTCGTACCGCAGCTTGCCTAGAGGAGCATTTCCCTCACTCTATGGCAAAGGCTGTTGTTGACGCAGCAAAGAAGAGAGGTCTTGACCATGAGGAGAAGCATTCCAAGGTTGAGTATATCGTCGCACACGGTATTTCCACTCAGCTTGAGGGCAAGAAGACCATCATCGGAAGTCATCACTTTGTATTTGAGGATGAGGCATGTCACATCCCGGAGGGCAAGGAGGAACTGTTTGAGAATCTTCCATTAGAGTATTCTCATCTGTATTTGGCAATCGAGGGCGAGTTAGCAGCTGTTATCTGCATCGAAGATCCGCTTCGCGAGGAGGCAGCAGATGCCATCCGCGCATTAAAGGAGTGTGGCATTTCAAAGGTTGTCATGATGACCGGTGACAGCGACCGTACCGCAAGAGCCATCGCAGCAAGAGTTGGCGTTGACCAGTATTTCTCTGAGGTACTGCCAGAAGATAAGGCATGCTTCGTAGAGGAAGAGAAGGCAGCAGGACGCAAGGTCATCATGGTTGGTGATGGTGTAAACGATTCTCCGGCACTTTCCGCAGCCGATGTCGGTATTGCAATCAGCGATGGAGCTGAGCTTGCAAGAGAGATCGCAGACGTTACAATCGCGGCAGAGGATCTGTTCGAGGTGGTAACACTTCGCAAGCTGTCCGAGGGACTGATGAAGCGTATTTACCGCAACTACCGCGTGATCGTTGGATTCAACTCTGCATTAATTGCAGGTGGTATCGCAGGTCTCTTACAGCCGACTACTTCTGCACTGCTTCATAACACATCCACGCTGTTAATTGCGATGGATAGCATGAAGCCACTTCTGCATGAAGAAAATCAGAAATAAAGAAAGAACGAAAGAATAAGAGACAATCAGAAGTAGTAAGAGATGAGAAATCGTAATAAGTAATAAGAAATCGTAATAAGTAATAAGAAATCGTAATAAGTAATAAGCGTCAATTTGGCAGTCAATCGTGTAAAAGCGGTGGGCTGCCACTTTGTTTAATAAAGACGAAAATACTTACTAAATTAAACTTTAAAATGATAAAAATAAGTTCGAATCAAAGTTTGTACCGTGAAAATAGACTAAAAATAGAACTTAAATATGGATGATATAGTTAAAAGGTCATAATTCGGAAGATTCGATGGAAAAGTGAGTAGAAACATTTGACCATTCGGTCTACTATATAGGCATCAGGTAAGGACAGTGTGAAGCGAGGCGTGAACACCGTCCCTTAAGAGAAAGGAGCATTTCGATTATGAGAAAATTTGCAGCAGTTTCCCTTGCAGGAATTATGGCATTTGGCGCTCTTCCAGTTATGGCTGAAGAGACAAGCACCGAGGAAGCAAGCACAGAGGTTGCTTCCGAGGCTGGCAGCGAAGAAGCAGGTGCGGAAGCTTCCGAGTCTACTCAGGTAGAGAATAACTGGGAACCATTCGCAGAGAACGTAACGTTACGAGTTCCGGTTTATGACAGAGGTGTTGAGGGTGTTCCGGACGTGACAAACAACTACTGGACACAGTGGATTCAGGAAAACTTTGGTGACAAGTACAACATCACCGTTGAGTATGTTCCGATTACAAGAACCGATGTTATGACTAGCTACGCACTGCTTGCAGCTGACCAGACATTACCGACCATTCTGATGGAGTACGATTATCCGAAGCTGTCCACATGGGTAAACGACGGATACCTGACTTCCTTCGATATGGATGCATTCAAAGAGGTAGCGCCAAACTACTACGCACGTATGGAGGCAGACGGACAGCTTCCTTACACAACCATCGGTGACGAGACCTATTTTGCACTGGCTTCCAATCCGAATTACAACATCAACTATTCCTGGCAGACATTTGTTCGTATGGACTGGTTACGAGAAGTTGGCTATGACCACGTTCCAACCACCCGTGATGAGTATGTGGATGCGATGACAAAGATCATGGACGCTGGTCTGTGTGAGCATCCAGGCGGAGGTACTATGATTACCGGTCTTGGATCCGATCAGAACCATGCATACCGTGAGTATCCGTTCAACGAACTTGATTGGGCTATGTATGGTGATTACAACATCCCAGCACTTGGAACCGATGCAAACTACAACCTGTTAAAGAGAGCAAATGAGGATTACAATGCTGGAATTACCGATCCAGAGTATTACCTGATTGATGGTGAGACTGCAAAGGCAAACTTTATCAACGGTGATGCGTATTCCTACGGCTGCTACATCAGTTCTGATATGCAGGTGCTGACTTCCTTCTATGAGACAAATCCGGACGCAGAGCTGGCTATTTACCCGGTTGTTACCGAGGATGATACTGGATCCGATGGAATTACCGTTACTCCTGCTTACCGTTCCAACAATCCATTTGGTATGATGATTGGATTCTCCTCCAGCGCAACTGATGATGAGTTAAAGGCAGCTTGGATGTATCTGGAGTGGATGTGCAACGACGATGTACTCTTCACCATGCAGTATGGTGTTGAGGGTGAGACCTTCAACTACAACGATGACGGTCTGCCAGTATCCGTAGCAGATTATTCTGGTGATTACAAGCAGGGCTACAACAGCAACGGTGACTACTGGAGTTGTGAGACTGCATCAAAGGCAGCAGGTACCATCGAGGATGTTATTTATGCAACCACACCGCACAACCTGCCACAGGATTTCACACAGGATATCATCGACTTCTACTATGCAAGACAGGAAATCGCTGAGAAGTATGCCGTTGCAGACTGCCTGTTTGCATCCGCTATGGACAACACCTCTGAGTATCAGCAGACCTTAGTTGAGCTGTACAAGGAAGCTCGTGATACACTTACCATGTGCTCACCAGATGAGTTCGATGAGAAGTATCAGCAGTACACCGATGACTTCAACGATGCAGGATTTGCCGATATTGTTGAAGAGCGTAAGGAAGCCTTCGAGGATGGAAACACCACAAGACTGCCAGACGCACAGAAGGCCGCTGAATAATCCTCTTTCAAGTTTTAAAACATCAATTTTCTCCTAAAACAATAGTAGTAATCTTCCTTAAAAAAATAAAGAGACCGTCGTATCAATTCGGGATACGGCGGTCTTTGCGTTGTCTGGATGTTTTCACAAATGGGATAATATGAAAAGTAGGATAGAAAAACGAGCAGCCTGTATACATGCACAGGCATATATACAGGCTGTTAGAATCTTTTAAATAAGCTTATAAGTTTACAGGTCAGTAAAAAGTGGAGTAGAAAGATAGCGATCACCAGTATCTGGCAGCAGGACAACGATTGTCTTGCCCGCTGACTCTGGGCGCTTTGCAACCTCGATGGCAGCCCACAGTGCAGCACCGGAGGAGATTCCAGTCAGGATACCTTCCTTCTTTCCAAGATGTTTTCCAGTCGTAAATGCATCATCATTTGATACGGCGATGATCTCATCGTAAATGGAGGTGTCGAGTACCTCAGGAACAAAGCCTGCACCGATACCCTGAATCTTATGTGGACCTGCATTTCCGGTAGAGAGAACAGCGGAGGCTGCTGGCTCTACGGCAACGACCTTTACCGATGGTTTCTTGGACTTTAAGTACTGACCAACACCTGTGATGGTACCGCCTGTGCCGACACCGGCAACAAACACATCAACAGCACCCTCGGTGTCCTCGAAAATTTCTGGACCTGTTGTCTCAAAGTGTGCCTTTGGATTCGCTGGATTGACGAACTGGCCTGCGATAAAGCTGTTTGGATAAAGCTTTGCAAGCTCATCAGCCTTCGCAATTGCACCAGACATGCCCTTAGAACCATCACTTAATACAAGCTCTGCGCCATATGCCTTCATTAACTGGCGGCGCTCGATGGACATCGTATCTGGCATAACGATGATCAGACGATATCCTCTGGCTGCGGCAACACTGGCAAGACCGATTCCGGTATTTCCAGAGGTTGGCTCAATGATTACAGTGTCCGGTTTTAAGATACCTTTTGCTTCGGCATCATCCAGCATGGCTTTTGCAACACGGTCCTTTACGGAACCGGCAGGGTTAAAATATTCCAGCTTTGCGAGCAGCTTTGCCTGCAGGCCGAGTTCTTTTTCAATGTGGGTCAGTTCCAGCAGAGGGGTCTTTCCGATCAGCTGGTCGGCAGATGTGTAAATCATGGCAGTATCCTCCTTTAAATGGGAATGATTTATTTTACGGGGATTATAACACTATAAACCTACCTTGTCAATGGGTTTATTACTTTGTTTGTTTCCCTTGCACAAAGGAGACGAACGAAGTACAATAGAAGCAGCGAAAAGAAAGAAAGTATCCAACTATGCAGGGAAAATTTGATAAGCAGATTGATGAGTGGATTGACGCCCACCGTGACGCAATGGTGGAGGATATTAAGAGATTGGTGCGCATTCCGAGCGTGTCCGATCCGACCGAGGAGACAAAGCCGTTTGGAAAGGAGTGCAGACGTGCGATGGTTATTATGGAAGAACAGAAGGAATTGCCTATGAGGATGCGGCCATTGATAATTTGTGATGAAAAATTGATGAATCTTGCGGAAATGAGAAAAAGTCTCAATAATAGCATTGACGCTTCTTACAAAATAAGGTAAACTTAACACAAGTTAGAAATGCCTAACATACAAGAAAAGTAGGTTATTCGTTAGCAATCGAGTTTATCGTTTATATCAAAGTATTTTATATTTTGAAAGGAGTGTTTTCATGAGTGTTGTTATCGTAGGCGGACATGACCGCATGGTAAGTCAGTATAAGAAAATTTGTAAGGATTTCAAATGTAAGGCAAAGGTGTTTACACAGATGTCTGCAAACTTAAGTGGTCAGATCGGAAGACCAGATTTGGTGATTCTGTTCACCAATACCGTTTCCCATAAGATGGTTCACTGTGCAGTGACTGAGGCAGAGAAGTGCAATGCGAATATTGTTCGCTGTCATACCAGCAGCCAGAACGCACTGACTGAGATCCTTCAGAGAGAGGTTGGCTGAAAAGTAGTCTGTACACAGAAATAAGTATTCGTAATGGAAAAGGTGTACAAAGCGAAGAGGTATAATGTAAAACGATAGGATAGTAAGATGTACAATCTGCAAGAATTTTGTAGAATCCTTGCAAAATAAGTTTAAGACGGAAAACTGTCTTGTAATTTCTTCTTTGTGGTGTTAGGATAGGTCTGACAAACACAGGAGGCAGAAGACAATATGAAAAATATTTTTTACGATAAGAGTAAAGTCGATTATGGGAATCTGCTGTTTCCGCGGCGCGTGCTGTGGATGCTGCTGATTCCCTTAATTATTGAGCAGATGTTGAATTCCCTGATGG
Organism: Acetatifactor sp.; assembly: GCA_963626545.1. Classification (GTDB taxonomy): domain Bacteria; phylum Bacillota; class Clostridia; order Lachnospirales; family Lachnospiraceae; genus Anthropogastromicrobium. Next base: position 13,834 of record CAVFYJ010000071.1, read on the forward strand.
GAATGGTGGACACGCTGATGGTAAGCCGTGTCGGACAGGAGGCGATTTCCGCCGTTTCGCTTGTGGATTCCATCAACAATCTTGTGCTTCAGGTGTTCGCAGCGATGGCAGCAGGTGCAGCAATCATCTGTTCACAATATTTGGGACGAAAAGACGAGAAGGGCTGTAATGAGGCAGCCAGACAGATCGTACTTACTGTAGTGATTATTTCATCTGTCATTATGATTATTGGCGTGGGTTTTCGTAAGCCGCTGCTTCGGCTGATTTTTGGAAGTGTGGAAGAGGCCGTTATGACCAATGCGCAGATCTATTTTCTGATTACCGCGCTTTCTTATCCATTTATTGCGCTGTTTCAGGCAGGCGCTGCATTTTACCGTGCATGCGGCAATTCCAAATTTACGATGAAGACTGCGCTGATCGCAAACGTGGCAAACATTGTCGGTAACACGCTGTTTATCTTTATCTTCCAGATGGGCGCAGCAGGAGCCGCTGTTTCCACGCTGATCTCCCGAGCACTGTGTGCATTCGTTGTCTTTTATGGACTGCGAAAGCCAGGCTATGCGATTCAGCTGCGAAACTACTTCTCCATTCGCCCAGACTTCAAGTTGATCGTAAAGATTCTTGCGATCGGTGTTCCGTCCGGTATCGAGAACGGAATGTTCCAGTTTGGTAAGCTTGCGATTCAGTCCACCGTGTCCTCACTTGGAACCGCAGCGATTGCAGCACAGGCGATGACGATCATCTTCGAGAATGTAAACGGAATGGCGGCGGTCGGCATCGGTATCGGACTAATGACAGTTGTTGGCCAGAGCATCGGTGCAGGACGTAAGGAGGAAGCAAAGTATTACATCGTAAAGCTTTCCATGTACGCAGAGGTTGCGATGATCATCAGTTGTATTCTTGTGTACATTGCGGCAAGACCGGTTACAATTCTAGCAGGCATGAGCGCGGAGAGTACTGCCATGTGTATGCAGATGATTCTTGCCATCACAATTGTAAAGCCAATCCTTTGGGTGCCATCTTTTACACCGCCGAACGGACTTCGTGCGGCAGGCGATGTGCGTTTCTCTATGATCACCGCAACGCTGACGATGTGGCTGTGCCGTGTAGCACTTTCTATCTTCTTAATGCGTGTGGTAAAGACTGGACCGATCGGTGTCTGGTACGGAATGTTCGCGGACTGGGGAGTAAGAGGCGTCATCTTTACGATCCGTTTTGTGCGCGGAAAATGGCTGCGATTTAAGGTTATCTAAATTGCAAATTTGTGGAGACGCTTGTGGTTGCTGCTTATTTGTGGCTGATGAGTTGTGGTGCTTGTAGCTTGAGGCAACAATTTGCTCAAAGATAAGCCCGGCGACAAACCAAAATGGTGCAAAGTCGAGTCGGATTAGCCCATTGATATTTGTAGGATCACCAGTATAATCCCACGGGCAGATGCCGAGTGCGCGAAGAAATGAACCCGATGCATATTCGGCAATATAGATACAAATGGTGTAGATTAGGCCGCGCAGCACAATCGGTTTGCTGCGAAGCTTGCGCCAGACAGGGCCAATCAGGGCGGCGGAGCCGTAGATTGGAAACATTAGAATCGAAGAATGGCCAGTCATGCTGTAGTCGTGCGCAAAAAGAGCGCCCATTCCGGTGAAGAAGATTTCAATAAAAAGGCCGGTGAGGCCGCAGCGGATGAAGTTTTGTCTCATAGGGTGGGTTCCTTTCGTAGAAGTGTAAAATAAGGTATAGTCTAGAATCTCCCAAAAGGTGACAAAATAAACGCGCAGCGCCGATACAAGCACAGGAAATAAAAGACAGGAAACTGATAAAAAGTAACAGGAAGGAATGAAATAAGAAAGGACAGAATAAATGATGCAGATTGATATCAATGAACTCATCGACCTGGTAAAAAGCGTAAAGCCTATGTTTTTAAACCACACAGAGGCAGAGCATGTCACGGTGAAGGGCCGAGCAGATTTCGTGACACAGGTAGATATCCGTGTGCAGGAATATATGCGAAAGGAACTGTCAAAGCGTTGGCCAGAGGTACAGTTTATGGGCGAGGAAAAGGATAACAGCGACATTGATTTTAATGGCGCAGTCTGGATTCTCGATCCGGTAGACGGCACGACGAACCTGATTCATGATTTTAAGGACAGTGCATTGTCCTTAGGCTTGTGCGAGCAGGGGCAGGTGACGCTTGGCGTGATCTATCAGCCATTTCTGGAGGAGGTCTTCTGGGCGCAGAAGGGCAAAGGTGCATTCTGCAACGGAAAGCCGATTCACGTAAGTGACGCACAGAAACTGGAAGACAGTCTGATTACCGTGGGAACCAGCCCATATCACCGCGATCTCACAGAGGAAAATTTTGCTGCGATCCGCCGCATTTATGATCGCTGTGTGGATATTCGCCGTATGGGAGCCGCGTCCGTTGATCTGGCATATGTTGCCTGCGGACGCGTCGAGGCATACTTCGAGCGAAATTTAAAGCCGTGGGATTTCGCGGCAGGAAAGATCATTGTCGAGGAAGCTGGCGGCCGCGTGATTGATATGGAAGGCAACAGCGCAAATGTTATGGCACCGTCTGACATTATAGCGGGAAATGGTTATATCGAAGAAGTTATAAAAAAGTTGCTGATTGAACGATGAATTCAATGACAAACTGTAAAAAGTGTGCTATGATAGTGTTGTCGAAAGGAATCACCTTTTGACGAGACAGGGCAGTAAGCTACAAAAGATGTCGAAACCATACAGGAATCACCCTACAAAAGCGAATCTGTACGAAAGATGATCTTTACAAAAGAGAAATTTCTGAAGTACAAAAGAAACTTATTAAAGCACAAAGGAAAGTTTAAACAAAAGATAACTTACCGAAGTACGAAAGATAACTTATACAAAAGATGGCTTCTACGAAAGATGATTCACAATGTACCAAAGAAAAAGGGCAAGGCGATCTACCAAAGATAGCGTATGCAAAAGAGGACATCTACGAAAGATAACTTATACAAAAGAGAAAGCGTTTTCCAAACTTGTACCAAAGTGGACACCTGCAAAAGAAAAGTAATACGAAGATACAAAAGACTGCCCTATATTACAAAAGAGAAAAGATTACAAGATACCAAAGAGAAAAGCCGCCGTGTGATGAGTGTAAAAGCTTGTTGCATGGCGGTTTTACCATACAAAAAAGCACCTTGTAACAAAATTAGTTCCATGGTATCATATACATAACATATTATGGCAGTCAATTATCGAAAGGAGATTCAAATGGCACAGTTAAAGCTTCCGATTGGAATTGAAAATTTCAAAAAGATCAGAACAGACGGATATTACTATGTGGACAAGACCGATTTGATTAAGAAAATTTTGGATGACGGCTGTTTTGTTACATTATTCACACGCCCACGTCGCCTTGGCAAATTATTGAATATGAGCATGCTGCGGTATTTTTTTGAAATCGGTACAAACAGTGAGTTGTTTTCTGGTCTCTCTATTTCTGAAAATCATGAGCTCTGTGAGCATTATATGGGAAAGTTTCCAGTGGTATCGATCAGCTTAAAGGGTGTCAATGCAAGATCTTATAAGGATGCGTATGCGCTGTTGGTGGGGGTGATCAATGAGGAAGTTAGTCGTTTTCAGTTCTTATTGGAAAGTGATAAACTTACAAAATTTGATAAAACACGTTTGGAGGCACTTCTTGATGATCAGATGACAAAAAGTACGCTGATAGGCAGTTTACGTAAGCTTACGATATTACTGGAGAAATATTATGACCAGCAGGTTATTGTTCTGATTGATGAATATGATGTGCCACTAGCGAAAGCCAACGAAAATGGTTATTATGAACAGATGGTGTTTTTAATTCGTGGTCTCTTTGAAAATGTATTAAAAACGAATGATAGTTTGAAATTTGCTGTGCTAACTGGATGCCTGAGAGTTGCAAAGGAGAGTATTTTTACTGGATTAAATAATTTTAAAGTTTGCTCGGTTACGGACAGTGATTTTGATGAGGCATTTGGATTTACAAACAATGAGGTCAAGGCGATATTGCAATATTATGGGCAGGAGACACACTATACGGAAATGAAAGAATGGTATGATGGATATCGTTTTGGAAAAGCAGATGTGTATTGCCCATGGGATGTGATCAATTACTGTCGGGATCTCTTAAAGGATGCACAAGCAAAACCAAAAAATTATTGGTTAAATACAAGTGGAAATGATGTGATTACACATTTTATTGACAGTGTGAATGGTCAGCAGACGCTTACAAAGGTTGAGCTGGAGCGGTTGATCAGTGGAGAGACAGTGCAGAAAGAGATTAACGAATCCATCACTTACAAGGAATTGTATGATACAGCCGAAAATTTATCCATTTTTCCGCAGAAAACCTCGTCCGACGTAGTCGGGCGGGGATGAATG
>CAVFYJ010000072.1:0-18111 GCA_963626545.1 Acetatifactor sp.
TTGGATTCCTTACTTTCCCAGCAGAGTCATCAATCGTAAAATTTGTAAAGTGGTGTTATCAAAGAAGAAATGAACTTTTACAGCATCCAGAACGAAAGTTGCCAAACGCAGAAAATGCAATTTTGCCAGAGCCGAAATTTACCAAGTATCTGTTTGACAAAAACAGTAAAAGTGGGTATCCTAAAGGCAAAGCTTTTGCAAGCCGCTTAGGATATGACGAAAGCAACTGGAAAAAGCTACAACAAGAGATACGCTATCGAAGTACGAAGTATCCGGCACAGTATGTTGACAATAATGGATACGGAGACCGATACGTGCAAAAGATGATTCTGTATGGGCAGAAAGATACTCCGGCGAATGTAGTTGTCGCATGGATGAAAAAACCAGACGGGACAGTTAGCATGACAAGCGCTTATGCAGTAAAATTAGATTCAAAACAGAAAGGAAGGATAAAAAGTTATGAAAGTATTGGATACATATAATGCAGTAGTGGGGGCGGTAATTGCTGTGCTCAGCTACGTCTTTGGCGAGCACTGGATGCTATTCGCCTTGTTCTTGGCATTCAATTTGGCAGATTGGTTGACGGGTTGGGCCAAGTCAAGAATGGCTCAGAAAGAAAACTCAGCAGCAGGTTGGAAAGGTGTGCTCAAAAAGTTGGGGTACTGGCTGATGATCGCCGTGGCCTTTGGCGCGTCTGCGGTGTTTGTAGAGATCGGCGCAACATTGGGCATTAACCTTGAAATTACTGTACTGTTAGGTTGGTTTGTCCTGGCATCATTAATCGTCAACGAGCTGAGGTCGATCCTCGAGAACTTTGTCGAGATGGGCTACAACGTTCCGCGCATCTTGACAAAAGGCCTTGAAGTAGCTGACAAAGCAATCAACCAGTCGGGACAGGACGATGAATAATATTTTTGCAGGAGGGCTTCGGCTCTCCTGTTTTTGCGCCAGCGCAATCTGGCGGAGAGGATGAAAATGACAACAACAGAATTGATAAAGATTGCAAAAGTGATATATGCCGAAGGTGGCATATTTTCTGGTAAGAATTATAGTGCCCTGTTGGCCATAGCACAGTGTATCCATGATTTGCTTCCATCATACAAAGACTTGGATACTTGCCTGGAATCTGCGTTCACGGTACCTTCGGATCAGTACGATCCGCAGTGCCTGCAGGCAGCGCAGGCCGTTTTTGAGCAGGGGCAGTGTCGCTTTCCGGATGCGGAGATTTTGCAGTTCCGAAGCTACACAAAGTATTCCGATGGACATGGCAATCCTGACAAGGAAAAACTTGCAAACCTGTACAAAAGTTACGATTATTTAGGCAGTGACTCCATCTCGAATCAGTGGGGACACTTTTATTTTGGACGGAAAAAGGAGGAAAAGAAGATGTTTCGTTTACTAGTTATGGCTGGACATGGCAGAAATACTGATGGATCATGGGATCCGGGAGCATGCGGCTGCGGTTATCAGGAGGCGGCACTTACCAGAGAGTTACGTGATCTGACTAAAGCTGCAGCTGATCGAGCAGGTGTGCCATGTGACGTGGCTCCGGATCGCAATCACTATTCTTACTTTAAGAATGGCGGTCAGTATGATTTTACCCCATATACTTACGTGCTTGAGGTCCATTTCAATGCCTCAGCTACTGTTGATTCCAGCGGTGATGGCAAGATGAAAGGATCTATGATGTATATTGATAAGTCAGAGACAGGCCACTCTGTCGAAGATGTTATTTTGAATAATCTCTACGCCATCGGCAGCAGACAGGCTTGGGACGGGGTAGTCGTTGCACAGCGTCAGTGGCCATCAGGGCTGATGGTACAGAATGCTGTGCGCAGACAGGGGGTGTCTCACGCAGTTCTCGAGACCTGTTTCATCACTGATCAGGACGATATGGACTGGTATCTTGTAAACAAGAGCAAGATTGCTCAGGCAATCATCGCAGGCATCCAGCAGGGATTCGGACTCAACTATACGAAGGTAATCACACCCTATATGGTGAAAGTAGATGTTGCCTCCATCCCAGATCACGCCCTCAACATCCGCGAACAGCCGACCATCAACAGCCCAGTTACCGGCAAGATCACCGAAACGATGTCCATTACCATTGTTGATGAAGCATCTGGTACCGGAGCGTCAAAGTGGGGCAAGCTTAAGTCAGGAGCTGGATGGATTAGCCTGGACTATGTAGTTAGATGAAGGATGTGTTGTAAAACATGTTAATATAGAAGAAATCCCTCCAGTGGCAAACTGGAGGGAAGAGATCTATTATATTCATCTAAATCCGTGTCATGTCGTGTCATATTTCGTGTCATACAGATGCTTAAAATGATAAAATAGAATATAAAATATCAAACATCCATATGTAATAAAAAATGTTCGAAACCCCTTGTTTTAAGCGGATTCTCGAACATTTCCAGTAACTATGCGGATATTAACAAAAAGCGGAGCGAGTGGGATTTGAACCCACGTGCCCGAAAACGGACAACCGCATTTCGAGTGCGGCTCGTTATGACCACTTCGATATCGCTCCACATAGCAGAAATTCATCTGCACTATTTAGTAGTTTACTATAAAAATGGTTGCATTGTCAAGGACTTTTTGATTTTCTTCCTTGTATTTTGCATATATTAATATGAGCAATAAAAAAGGTGGCAAAACATGGACTTTGGGCTTACAAGCGTAGCAGGCATTGTCGTAATCTGTTACTTAGCAGCACAGGTCGTTAAGGCAACAAGGCTGGACAATAAATGGCTACCAGTGATTTGTGGGATCTTAGGCGGCGTGGTCGGAATTTTCGGCATGTATTGCATTCCAGATTACCCGGCGGACGATCTGATTACAGCGATTGCAGTCGGTATTGTGTCAGGACTTGCAGCAACAGGTGTAAATCAGGTGTATAAACAGCTGACACACAAAGAGAAGGATGAAGATGGATAAAAAAGAAACTCTGCATAGTTTTTTAACCTTCTGCGGAAAATACTTCTTGTATTAAAGCAGGAGGTGTTTTTATGCAGGAAGATAATACAGATGCAAAGTTAAAGGATCAACAGGAACAGATCCGTGAGAGCGGAGAGGTAATGTTAGATGAAAATACACAGCGGCATAAAATTTTCTTATTAAATATTATTGGAGAGATTGAAGGCCATGAATGTCTGACCTCCAATGTAAAGACCACAAAATACGAGCATGTGCTGCCGCAGTTAGCGCAGATTGAGGACAGCCGTGAGGTGGACGGGCTGTTAATTCTAATCAATACCGTAGGCGGAGATGTGGAGGCAGGTCTTGCAATCTCAGAAATGATTGCGGGCATGTCAATCCCGAGTGTGTCACTAGTGCTTGGTGGAAGCCATTCAATTGGTGTGCCGCTTGCGGTGTCATCGGATTATTCCTTTATTGTGCCGACGGCAACGATGATGATTCATCCGGTGAGGCTAAATGGTATGATTATCGGCGTGCGTCAGAGCTATGATTATTTTAAGAAGATTCAGGATCGCATCACGGGCTTTGTGACGAAGCACTGCGATATTCCAGAGGCACGTCTGTTAGAACTGATGATGGATACCGAGACGCTGACAAGAGATGTGGGCTCCATTTTGGTGGGCGCAGAGGCAGTAAAGGAGGGCTTGATCCATGAGGTTGGCGGGATAAAACAGGCCATGGCAAAACTTCATGAACTGATTGAAAAAAACAAACACATGTGTTATACTAAAACGGTTATGTCAGAAAAGAAAGCAGAATGAGCCTTGAAAAGAGGCTGATTCTAAGGCTTTCAGAAAAGCAAAACGACTTGGGGTATAACAAATAAATTAAAAAGAAAGGAAGGGGAATCATGGCTGCAGCACAGAAAAAGCCGACGGGTACAGCAAAAACAACAGCGGCAAAAAGCAGTAGCAGTACGGTGGCAAAAAGCAGCACAGCAGGAAAGAAGACACAAACTGCAGGTGCGGGCAAAAAGCAAACGACAAAAAAAGCATCGTCATCAAAGTCATCTGCTGCAAGATCGTCAGTATCGAAAGCATCCGCATATACCGCAGCGGCGAAGACAGGCAGTAAAAAGACAGCGGCAAAGGGATATTCATCTTCCGCAAAGAGAAAAAAGACTGGTTCAAAGAATCAGGTACAGGCAGATTATACGATTGTAAAGGACATTGCAGTGATTGCCGTATTTGTATTCGGCGTGATTTTGCAGTTGAGCTGCTTTTTTACAGGTGGAGGCCTGATGCAGCTGCTGCATACATATAACTTTGGCTGGTTTGGCGCAATGGCGTACTTGATGCCAGTACTTTTGTTCCTTCTGCCGTGCTTCATTATTAGCAACTGGCACAATCGTGGCCTATTTCAAAAGGTGGCGGCTGTTGTACTTTTGTTTTTATCAATCGAGACGATTTTATCCATCGTCTATGAGACAACTACTTTTTTTACGATCGGAGGCGGACTCGTCGGCCACACGATTTTTAAAGCAATCTACGGTGCATTTGGAATTATTGGTTCTTATGTGGTGATGGCGGCGCTGCTTATGATCAGTTTGGTATTATTTTTCGGTCATTCTGTTATGGCTGGATTGCATCAGAATTCAAAGAAAGCATACCGCGCGGTTTCTTCCCATCATAAGATTCAGCAGGGCCGTCGTAAGATTCAGGCACAGGAGAGACGTCTGCGCAGAGAGCAGGAAGAAAATGAACAGCTTGAGATGCAGCGCATTCGTCTGGAGGCATTGCAAAAACAGCGACAGGAGATTCTTGAAAAAAGAGATCTCAATCGATCATTTGTCAATATTCAGCTTGAGGAAAGTAAGAAACAGGAAGAGCAGAATCGCCAGCTGTTAAAGCGGCAGAATGCGCGCGCAAGGAAAGAACTGCGCACCAATACGGAGCTTGAGGAAGAAGACCGCAGCATGAAGGAGATTGTGCTCGGAAAAGACGCGATCAATACAGAGACTGTTATGATGCCAAAGAAAACCGCTTCGCAAGATACGGAAGTTTCTTATAACAAAAAAGCAGAAACAGTAGAAGAAAAGACCGATGCAAAGACCGATACGCAGCAAAAGCCACCGAGCATGTTTATCGAAGGGGAAGAGATTTCATCGGATTTCTCAAGCTTCTTTGAAAACTCCGGTGATAGTCTTTCAAGACCAATTAAGCTGGATGTAAGTGGTGGGGATGAGAAAAATGGATCTTCTGAGTTAGACGACGGTTGGGTGCGTGAATCTGATGAAGTGTCAACGGATGAATCAAAATTTGATGGAGCGTGGGATAGTGAACAGGAAAATTCTTCGGATGCATTTGGGCAGTTGGATCGCTTGATATTAGAAAAGATAAACGCTTTTAGTGATACAGATACAAGGGCTGATGTCAATACCGATGCGATAGAAGACATGGATCGTACCGAGAAAATAGCAAATGAATACGAGACAGAAGACGATGCTGCGCAAGCGGATTTATCAGATTCCTTTGCGTTTGATACAGGTGCTTCATCTGACGCTTCTGGTATTTTATCTGCTTTCGCTACTAATTCTGACACTTCAAAAGATCTTTCCGAGGAGCTTTCTGGTGCGTTAGTTGCGGGAGATGAGTCGGTGGATTATCGTATGCTCATGAGAGATACGAAAAACACGGGCAAGCATGATCAGGACGAATCCATGTACACAAAGACGGTTCGCACGGCAACTGGAAAGGTCATTACTGTTGAGTTAGATGGTCTTCCGGGAGAGAACAAGCGTCCGAAGGATTCAGCAGCGATTAAGGAAAAGCTGGATCAGTACGATGAAAAGGTCGTTCCGATTGCCTACGAGGAGTCAAAGGAATACATTTTCCCGTCAACGGATCTGCTGACGCCGGGAAGCACGTCTGGTAAGGGACGTGAGGAGATTGCGCGCAGCATGCAGGAGACGGCAGACAAGCTAAAGCGCACGTTGCAGGATTTTGGTGTTGGTGTTACGATCACGAACATCAGTCGTGGTCCGAGCGTTACCCGCTATGAGTTGCAGCCAGAGCAGGGCGTTAAGGTCAGCAAGATTGTAAATTTAGCTGACGATATTAAGCTGAATCTGGCGGCAGAGGACATCCGTATCGAGGCACCGATCCCAGGCAAGGCTGCGATCGGTATCGAGGTTCCAAATAAGGAAAAACAGATGGTTGCGTTCCGCGACCTTCTTGAGAGCGATGAGTTTACTAAGGCAAAGTCAAAGACTGTTTTTGCAGCAGGAAAGGACATTGCCGGAAAAACGGTTGTCGCGGATATCGAAAAGATGCCGCATCTTCTGATTGCTGGACAGACCGGCTCCGGAAAATCCGTCTGCATCAACACAATTATCATGAGTATCCTTTACAAAGCAAGGCCATCTGAGGTAAAATTGATTATGATCGACCCGAAGGTTGTTGAGCTTAGTGTCTATAATGGTATTCCACATCTTCTGATTCCGGTTGTCACCGATCCGAAGAAGGCCGCTGCCGCATTAAACTGGGCGGTAAACGAGATGGAAGAGCGTTACAAAAAGTTCGCTCAGCATAAGGCAAGGAATATCATTGGCTACAACGCCCAGATTGATCAGATCGAGGATGTTCCGGGCAAGGATCGCCCAGAGAAGATTCCTCAGATCATCGTCATTGTCGACGAGTTAGCCGATTTGATGATGACGGCCGGAACTGATGTAGAGGATGCAATCCAAAAGTTGGCACAGAAGGCTCGAGCAGCCGGTATTCATCTGATTATTGCAACACAGCGTCCATCGGTAAATGTCATTACCGGTATCATTAAGGCAAACATTCCATCACGAATTGCCTTTAGTGTTGCCAGCGGAATCGATTCCAGAACCATTCTGGATGAGACAGGAGCAGAGAAGCTTCTTGGAAAGGGCGATATGCTGTTCCATCCGTATTACATCAGTAAACCAGTCCGCGTTCAGGGCGCATTTGTGTCCGATGAAGAGGTGACGGAGGTCGTAAACTTCCTGACCCAGCAGAAGAATGTAAAGGGCGGAGAGATCAACACAAACATTGATCTTCAGGCCAATATGCCGGGAAACAAGCTGCCGGGTGATGAACAGGACGAGCTGTTTGAGACAGCAGGTCGCTTTATTATCGAGCAGGAGAAGGCATCCATTGGTAATTTGCAGCGTCATCTGCGAATCGGATTCAACCGTGCCGCGCGCATCATGGACCAGCTCTATGCGGCGGGCGTGGTCAGCAAGGATGAAGGAACAAAACCGCGCAAGGTCTTAATGAAGGCCGAGGAGTTTGAGGAGTACTTAGCAGGCAGATAAGAGACCATTGTGGAAACGTCTGCATACTTAGGTATCATTTCAGACAAGATCTTTTTCAGACAAGATCAATCATAGTTTGCTACAAAGCACAAAAAGGAGGACATGTTATGAAGACAGACATCCAAATCGCACAGGAGGCACAGATGCTGCCAATTCGCGAGGTAACAGCAGGCTTTGGTATCACAGAGGATGACATGGAGTTATATGGAAAGTATAAGGCAAAGCTTTCCGATGAGCTGTGGAATCGTATTAAGGACAGACCGGACGGAAAGCTGGTATTGGTAACGGCAATCAACCCGACTCCGGCAGGAGAGGGCAAGACAACCATCAGCATCGGTCTGACACAGGCACTCAATAAGATTGGCAAGAAGGCGATTGTTGCACTGCGTGAGCCTTCCCTTGGACCGTGCTTTGGCGTAAAGGGCGGAGCCGCAGGTGGCGGTTACTCTCAGGTTGTTCCGATGGAGGATATGAACCTTCATTTTACCGGCGATTTTCATGCAATTACATCCGCAAACAATCTGTTGGCTGCGATGTTAGATAATCATATCCAGCAGGGAAATGTACTTCGCATTGACACCAGAAACATTGTCTGGAAGCGTTGTATCGACATGAACGACCGTGTCCTTCGTAATGTGGTTGTCGGTCTTGGTGCAAAGGCAGACGGTTTTGTGCGCGAGGATCACTTCGTTATTACCGTAGCATCCGAGATCATGGCAATTCTTTGTCTGTGCAGCAACATCCGTGATTTAAAAGAAAGACTGGGAAAGATTATTGTTGCATATAATATGGACGGAGAGCCAGTTACCGCAGCAGATTTAAAGGCAGTAGGCGCGATGGCAGCTCTGTTAAAGGATGCAATTAAGCCAAATGTGATTCAGACATTGGAGCACACTCCGGCGTTGGTACATGGCGGACCATTTGCGAACATCGCACACGGCTGCAACAGCGTAAAGGCAACCAAGATGGCTTTAAAGCTGTCTGATATTGCCGTAACCGAGGCAGGCTTTGGCGCTGATCTGGGTGCAGAGAAATTTATGGATATCAAGTGTCGTGCAGCGGGTCTTCACCCAGATGCAGTTGTCATTGTAGCAACGGTAAAGGCATTAAAATACAACGGCGGTGTCAAGAAAGATGAACTTTCTGCTCCGAACCTTGAGGCAGTCAAGAAGGGTATTGTAAATCTGGAGAAACACATCGAAAACATCCAGAAGTTTGGTGTTCCGATTGTCGTTACGCTGAACTCCTTCTTAACCGATACCGAGGAGGAATACGAGTATATTCGCCAGTTCTGCGAGGAGAGAGGCTGCGAATTCGCGCTGTCTAAGGTATGGGCAGATGGTGGTGACGGCGGTATCGAGTTAGCAAACAAGGTGATCCAGACACTTGAGACAAAGCCAGCCAACTATCAACCACTCTATCCGCTTGAGATGCCGTTAAAGGATAAGATCACTACGATCGCAAAGGAAATTTACGGAGCAGACGGCGTGGTATTCCAGCCAGCTGCAAACCGTGCATTAAAGAAGCTGACCGAGCTTGGCTTTGGCGAGCTTCCGGTATGTATGGCAAAGAACCAGTATTCACTGTCTGACGATGCAAAGAAGTTAGGAAGACCAGAAAACTTCAAGATTACCGTTCGCGATGTCTATGTCAGCGCAGGTGCAGGATTTGTTGTTGTTCTGACAGGTGATGTTATGACAATGCCAGGACTGCCAAAGGTTCCGGCTGCATTCAACATTGATGTGGACGACGACGGCAACATTACAGGACTGTTTTAACATATTAAGAATCAGGAGGCTGAATGAGACTAGATACACTTCTTACAGGAATCGAGTATCATTTACAGCAGGGAAACCCTGATGATTGTGAGATCACAGGGCTTTGTGAGGATTCAAGAAGGATAAAGCAAGGAGAACTGTTTTTTTGCCGCACGGGCGCGCATACAAGTGGAAAAAATTATCTGCGGCAGGCACTTTTAGGGGGCGCTGCCGCAGTTGTCTGTGATGCATATGACGAGGAGATGAGACGTGTATTGTCTGATTACAAAGCGGTCTGCGCAATCGAAGTACAGGACTTGCAAGAACAGACACAGGTGCGTCTGGCATCCAATTTTTATGACTTTCCGCAGGAAAAGCTTCTGCTGATCGGCGTGACCGGCACAAAGGGAAAAACAACGGTCTGTGCGATGCTGCAGAAGCTTTTTTGTGACAATGGCATTGCCTGTGCCGCAGTCGGAACAAACGGCTTTTTTATCGAAAATCAGGTAAGAAAAAGCCATCATACTACACCAGAGCTGTTTGAACTCTATGGAGATCTTGCAGAAGCAGTACGAATCGGATGTACCCATTTCATAGTGGAAGTCTCATCGCTCGCTGTCAAACAGGGCAGAATAGCAGGACTTTCCTTTGCACTGGGCATCTTTACAAACCTTTACCCCGATCATATCGGAGGGAAAGAGCATGCTTCCTTTCAGGAATATGCTTACTGGAAAAAGACATTTTTTAATAGCTGTAAGTGTGCGTTACTCAATCGGGATGATCCGTTTTCCTTTGAGATTGCCGAAGCTAGAAATGGCGTGTGCAGCTGGTATTCATCAAGTGTCTGCGCGGATGGCTATGCATCTGATATTCAAAAAAGTATCGAATCGGATGGCCTCTATCAGCAGTTTTTGTGGCATTGGCAGGAGATGCCTGCACGAAGCATTCGCCTAAAACTTCCCGGATTTTGTAACGTCAGCAATGCCTCAGCGGCGCTGTCCGCATTTTGCCTATTGGCACGGGGGGATTCCTATCAACTAGACTTCCACACGTTTACCGTTCGCGGACGCTTTGAAGTGGTCGGCCATTTTCATGGTGGTGTCATTTTAATTGACTATGCGCATAACGAAGTCAGCCTCAAAAATCTGCTCGAGTCGCTTCGGGCTTACCATCCAAAACGCATTTTATGCATGTTTGGCTGTGGCGGGAATCGAAGTGCCGTGCGACGCAGCGCAATGGGGCGTGTCAGCAGTGAGTTAGCCGATCTTACGGTCATTACGCAGGACAATTCCAGAGACGAACCATTCGAGCGGATTTTAGCCGATATCCTCTCTGGCGTAACAGGCGATTATGTGGTGATTCGTGACCGCAAAGAGGCTATCGGTTACTGCATGGGGCAGATGCGGGCGGGCGATATTTTCGTCCTCGCCGGGAAGGGACACGAAGATACGCAGGAGATTGCGGGAAAGACGGAGGCATTTTCTGAGCGGGCTATCGTGGAAGCAATCGTCGAACCGCTTTTATCGAAATTCTCCCGTGAACAGCAATAAATAAAAAAGATAAAATAAAGGAAGAAGAAAGGCAAGGTTAACAAGTGATTAATATTTGTATAAAAGATATCGTAGAAGCAACAAAAGGCACCCTGCTGTGCGGAGATGAGAACCAGAGAATCGATCATCTCTCCATCGACTCCAGAAGCAGCCAGGGCAACGATCTGTTCATTCCAATCATCGGCGCAAAAGTCGATGCGCATCGCTTCATTGACGGTGCATTTTCAATTGGCTGCGTGGCAACACTGACAAGTGAGCATGACAGCATGGACGATCCGAATCACGCATGGATCCGCGTAGAGGATACCGTGCTTGCACTTCATGAGATTGGAAAGCTCTGCCGCAGCCGCGTCCATGTACCGGCAATCGGTGTAACCGGAAGTGTCGGAAAGACAACAACAAGAGAAATGATCGCCTACGCACTTTCCGCAGAGAAGAAGGTCTATAAGACACAGAAAAATTATAACAGCTCCGTCGGTCTTCCGATTACGATGTCTTTAATGAGCAATGATTATGACATCGCCGTATTAGAGCTGGGAATGAACGTTCCGGGAGAGCTGGGAACGATCTCCGAAATCGCCCAGCTCAAGATGGCAGTTCTTACCAATGTCGGAGTTGCCCACATTGAGTTTTACGGATCTCAGGAGGCAATCTGCCATGAAAAGTATATGATCGCAAAGGGCTTCAAAAAAGAAGGTCTGCTGATCATAAATGGCGACGATGAATTGTTATATAAGTTCCGTGAGTCTACCGGTTATCCGTATGTATTATATGGAACAAAGGACTATTGCGATTACCGCGCAGAGGACATTCATATGGAAAACGGTCACTATGCATTTACATTTGTACATGATGATATGCGTGTGCCGGTTGTCTTATCCGTTCTTGGTCAGCATAACGTGCTGAACGCAACTGCTGCTCTTGCCGCAGCACATTTAAATGGTGTAGATGTGGCAAGCGCCGCGAAGTCCCTCTACACCTTCACTGGTTTCCAGAATCGTCTTCAGATCATGGACGTAAAGAACTACAAAGTTATCGACGACACTTATAACGCAAGTCCGGCTTCCATGGTCGCAGGTGTGAACGTATTAGGTGGTTTTGAGACTTCCGGCCGCAAGATTGCCGTACTCAGCGAGATGCGCGAGCTTGGCGAGAATACATTAAATTATCATCGTGAGGTAGGCGAGAAGATTGCAAAAGAGCCAATTTCCGAGCTGATTGTTATTGGCGAGACGGCAAAGGCCATCGCAGAGGGCGCAACGAAAAACGGATGTGCCTATCCGGTGCGCGAGTTTGCCGATAAGATGCAGGCTGCTGAGTACTTAAATCAGAATTTAGCAGAGGACGATGTCGTATACTTAAAGGCATCCAATGCAATCGGCTTAAAGGAAATTACAAAGTATCTGATGGAGCAGTAAAGCATGTATGTAGATATCGTAATCGACATTTCGCATGAAGCGCTTGACCGCCCATTTCAGTATCGCATTCCAGAGACGCTTGTAGGTCAGATCCATCCTGGTATGTGGGTGCTTGTGCCGTTTGGCAGAGGCAACGCATCAAGGAAGGGATTTGTCCTGCATATCAGCGAGAAGCCTGAGATTGATCCAAGCCGCATCAAAGAGCTGATCGAGGTTGTGTCTGATGATAATTCATCCGATCAGCTTCGCATTGCGCTTGCCGTGTGGATGTATCAGGAGTATGGCGGCAATCTCATTCAGTCTCTTCGCGTTGTCATGCCTGCACGAAAAAGTGTGCGCCCGAAGCAGCTAAGCTTTCTGGTGCGCACACCGGATGAGGCGCGTTTTTTGTCATACCTAGAAAATGCAAAGAAAAAGGGCTGGAAAGGACGTGCACGTCTGATGGAGGCCCTTTTAGAGCGAGACAGTATCTCATCAAGCTTTGCCAGACAACAGCTAAAGATTGCGTCCGATGCAATTAAGGCACTAGAAAAAGAAAACCTGATTCGAGTTGAGACAAAGCGCTTGTATCGAAGCGTACTTCCGCAATCGCAGGAGTCGCTGTCCAAAAAGAAATTAAACGAGGAACAGCAGCACATTGTTGACGAACTCATTTCATCTTATGAGAATGGTGTGCGCACACCGGCGCTTCTCTATGGCATCACCGGAAGCGGCAAGACAGAAGTGTACATGCACTTAATCGAGTGGATGGTGCGCCAAGGAAAACAAGTCATTGTGTTAATTCCAGAAATTTCATTGACCTACCAAGTTATCATGAATTTCTACAGTCGCTTTGGTGAGCAGGTTTCCATGATCAATTCAAGACTTTCCGATGGTGAGCGAAGCGATCAGCTCGAGCGGGCGAGAAATGGAGAGATTTCGATTATGGTTGGACCACGCTCGGCGCTGTTCACACCATTTTCAAATCTTGGTCTTATTATTATTGACGAAGAGCAGGAAGGTGCCTATAACAGTGAGCAGATTCCACGCTATCATACAAGAGAGACTGCAGCAAAATTAGCAGACTTGAGTAATTCCCTTCTTCTTCTCGGCTCGGCAACCCCATCTATCGAGGCCTTTTCCCGTGCAGAAACAGGAGAATATCGAAAATTCACGCTGACAAAGCGTGCCGTTGCAGGAAGCAGTCTGCCAGACGTTCAGATCGTGGACATGCGAAAGGAACTCGAGGCAGGAAACCGTTCCGTCTTCTCGCGGGCGCTTCGGGAAAAGATGGAAGAATGCTTGTCGAAAAAGCAGCAGATGATGTTATTTATCAATCGCCGAGGCTTTTCAAGAGTAGTCAGTTGCCGTTCCTGCGGCAAGCCAATCAAGTGCCCACACTGCGATGTGGCACTGACCGAGCATCTTGGCGGTACACTCGTCTGCCATTACTGTGGTTACACAAGACCAATGCCGCGTGGCTGTCCGTCCTGCGGCTCACCATATCTGGCAGGTTTTGGTCTTGGCACCCAGAAAGCAGAGATGATGATTCATGCGCAATTTCCACAGGCGCGTGTGCTTCGTATGGATATGGACACCACCTCACAAAAAGACGGACACGAGCAGATTCTTGACGCATTTCGTCGAAGAGAAGCTGATATCTTAGTCGGCACACAAATGATTGTAAAAGGTCATGATTTTCCGGGAGTCACGCTTGTTGGCATTCTGGCAGCAGATATGTCGCTGTACAATTCCGATTTCAGAAGTACCGAGCGAACCTTCCAGCTTCTGACACAGGCAGCAGGACGAGCAGGGCGTGGGCGCGAGCCGGGAAGCGTGATCATTCAGTCCTACGATCCGGAAAATTATAGCATTCAGACCGCAGCAGCGCAGGACTATGAGTCCTTTTATGCACAGGAAATTCGGTTCCGAAAGCGCATGCAATACCCGCCAGTCGGTCAAATGTGCGAGGTCATGGCCGTTTCCGCTCAGGAAACACTCGCTGACCAGTGGATTCATCAGGCAGAGTTGTTGATAAATAAAAGATTTTATGGTATAATTAAAATAATTGGACCCTCCGATGCGCCAATCGCAAGGCTCAAGGATATGTGGAGAAAGCATCTTTATATAAGAAGTAATGATCATAAGGCGTATCTTGAGGCAATGGAATTGCTTCAGGAACTCACGGAGCAGGCCGCATCGCAGAAGGTATATATTTCTGTAACGGTCTGTTGATGAGGCTAAAATTAACAGGCTCTGAGACGAATGTGCTTTACTGAGACAAAGTCACTTCGTCGAGGAGCCGTCCGGGAAAGAAACAAAACAGTAAGAGAAAGGAGTTCCATATGGGAATCAGAACAGTTAGAACAGAGGGCGATGAGTGCCTTCGCAAGGTATGTAAGCCAGTAAAAAACGTAAGTTTACGAACAAAAATTTTAATCGAGGATATGTTTGACACAATGTATGAGACAGGCGGCGTCGGCTTAGCAGCTCCGCAGGTTGGCGTATTAAAGCGCATCGTTGTTATGGATACCGATGATAATCAGCATGTGCTCATCAATCCAGAGATTTTAGAGACAAGCGGTGAGCAGACCGGTTACGAGGGATGCTTAAGCATTCCGGGAAAGAGCGGCATCGTCACCAGACCAAACTATGTAAAGGTAAAGGCATTAAACGAGCACGGTGAGGAGTACATCTTAGAGGGTGAAGGTCTTCTTGCAAGATGCATCTGCCACGAGTGCGATCATCTTGACGGAATTTTATACAGCGATAAGGTAGAGGGCGGACTGGTCAACAACGAAGACCTGCCAGACGATGAGGAAGAAGAACTGTACGAGGATGCATATGAGGAGTTTACTGAAGAGGAAGACGGCATTCACGAGTAAGACAGAAAAAATGCAGCCAGAATAAAAACAGTCAAAATAAAATAGTCAAAACAAAACAGATGAAACAAGATCAAAGGAGTGGTAGGTTTGAGAATTATTTTTATGGGAACACCTGAGTTTGCCGTTCCGGTACTCGAAAGCCTCATTGAGAGCGAAAAGCATGAGGTTGTCGCAGTTGTCACACAGCCGGACAAGCCAAAGGGCAGAGGAAATACCATGCAGTTTCCACCGGTAAAAGAGTGCGCAATCGCACACGGTATTCCGGTTTTGCAGCCAGTTAAGGTCGGCGATCCAGAGGTAGTGGAAGCGCTTCGTGGCTACGCACCAGAGTTAATCGCCGTAGTTGCATTTGGACAGTTTGTTCCAAAGTCCATCCGCGAGATGCCAAAGTACGGCTGCATCAATGTCCATGCATCCTTGCTTCCAAAGTACCGCGGTGCAGGTCCGATTCAGTGGGCTGTCATCAACGGTGAGAAAGAGAGCGGCGTTACAACAATGTATATGAGCCGCGAGATTGACAAGGGAGACATGCTCTTAAAGGAGACCATCACCCTTGACCCGAAGGAGACAGGAGACTCCTTGCACGATCGTCTTTGTGTGCTGGGTGGTCCGCTTCTTTTAAAAACGATTGATCAGCTTGAGGATGGAACCGCAGTGCGCATTCCACAGTGCGAGGAGGAAAGCACTTACGCACAGAAGTTGGAAAAGTGGATGGGAAACATCGACTGGACGATGGATGCTGTGCGAATTGAGCGCCTCGTACGTGGTTTAAATTCCTGGCCGGGCACCTTTACAAAGATTCATGGAAAGACCGTAAAGATCTGGGATTGTGATGTGATTGCACAGGATGCGCTGTCTGATGAGCAAAAAGAAGCCACACCAGGCACTGTTTTGGTATCCGATAAGAAGCAGCTGATTGTAAAGACCGGAAACGGCGCATTGTCGCTTCGCACCCTTCAGCCGGAGGGCAAGAAGAGCATGGCAGTGGATGCCTACTTAAGAGGCTATCCGATTGCGCAGGGGGAAAAATTAGGAGAGGCATAAGAACTAGAATCGCGAAAGGCATAAGGCAGAAACATGAGAAAAAAGGTGAAACCTAGAAATCTTAAAGCCAGAAATGCCAGACACAAGAGATCATCACGGAGGTGAAGAATATGCCATATTATTATTGGGATCCTACTTATATACTCGTTTTAATCGGTGCGCTGCTTTCCATCGGTGCATCCGCACTTGTAAACAGTACATTTAACCGCTACTCATCCGTACACGCAAGAAGTGGTCTGACAGGAGCACAGGCGGCACAAAAGCTTTTGCACTCACAGGGCATTTACGACGTGCAGATTCAGCACGTATCGGGAAATCTGACCGATCACTACGATCCGAGAAACAAAACGCTCAGCCTGTCTGATGCCGTGTATAACGTATCCACGGTCGCTGCCGTTGGTGTTGCCGCCCATGAGTGTGGTCATGCTATGCAGCACGCAAAGGGTTATGTGCCGTTATCCATTCGTAGTGCCATGGTTCCGGTGGTGAACTTCGGTTCCTACTTATCTTGGCCGTTAATCGTGATTGGATTGTTTATTAACAGCTCCACCGGTACCCTTTTATTGAATGCTGGATTGCTTCTATTTAGTCTTGTTGTATTGTTTCAGCTGGTAACGCTTCCAGTGGAGATCAATGCATCCAGACGTGCCGTCAAATTGCTCGATCAGGAGCACATTCTTGTCGGAGATGAGGTTGGACAGACCGCAAAAGTGTTAAAGGCGGCAGCGTTGACCTATGTAGCCAGTGCAGCAGCGTCCATTTTACAGCTGCTTCGTCTGCTGATCTTAACAGGAGGAAGACGCAGAGATGACTGAGACGACAAAAAGAGAAAATGAGAGAGAAATTGTCCTTGCAATTTTGCTTGAGGTACTGGAGAAAGATCAGTTTTCTCATATCGTGATTCGTCAGGCACTGGACAAATACAGCTATTTGCCAAAGAAGGATCGCTCTTTCATCGCCAGACTTTCAAGAGGCTGTGTGGAGCGAAAGCTTGAGCTTGACGCGATCATTGACAAGGCCGCATCGGTAAAAGCATCTAAGCAAAAACCGGTCATCCGAAACATTCTTCGTATGGCCGTCTATCAGCTAAAATATATGAACGTTCCAGAGCATGCCGTTTGCAGCGAGGCGGTCAAGCTTGCCGCAAAGAAGGGTTTCTGGTCGTTAAAGGGCTTTGTCAACGCAGTGGTGCGAAAGATGGCAGCCTTGATCCCATCACTTGACTGGAGCGATCAGCCTTCTATTTTGTATTCCGTTCCGCAGTGGCTGTATGATGAACTCGTGAGCTGGTATCCAAAGGAAACCGTGACCGCCTATTTAGAGAGCGTTGTCTCGCAGAGTGGTCATCCGATGTATGTACATTGTCATACATCCGAGAGCAGCATAGAAGAGATTACCAAATCCTTAGAAAATGAGGGCATTCAGGTAAAGAAGGCACCATATGCACAGGATTGTTTAGGGCTTGTTGATGCGGGCGATATTCGCCGAACATCCGCTTTTCAGGATGGCCTGATTCAGATTCAGGATATCAGCTCTGCACTTGCCGCGCAATGTGTGGCGCCGACAGCAGGCAGCTTTTGTATTGATCTGTGTGCTGCACCGGGGGGAAAGAGCATTCATCTGGCGAAGGCGCAGCATGGCACGACCAGTGTGTTAAGCCGCGATGTTTCATGGGACAAGCTAGACTTAATCGAGGAAAACAAGGAGCGCTGCCATGCCGATAACATGCAGATCGAGCAATGGGATGCCTGTGTGCTCGACGAAGCAAGAAAAGAGACAGCAGACTTTGTACTGGCCGATGTGCCATGCTCCGGTCTTGGCATCCTATCAAGAAAGCCAGACATCAAGTATCAGCTGACAAGAGAACGCTTAGAGCAGTTAGTAGCATTACAGCGAACCATTCTTTTGAATGCAGCACAGCTTGTAAAGCCGGGCGGTGTTCTGGTTTACAGCACCTGCACGATCAATCCGGCGGAAAACGAGGAGAATGTTCGTTATCTGTTATCACAGATGCCATTTGAACTCGAAAGCCTCGCTCCGTTCATGAAAGAAGAAATCGAGGGCAACGCCCCAGAAAGCGGTATGTTGCAGCTGCTTCCGGGCCAGAACCAGTGCGACGGATTCTTTGTCGCGCGCCTTCGTAAGAAATAATAAAAAAAGGTAACTATTCAGCACCCTCATATGGAAAGTTGATCTCAAACAATAAAAAGGGTA
>CAVFYJ010000073.1:0-18028 GCA_963626545.1 Acetatifactor sp.
TACAATGCTGCCCTTTTCCGTATCCGTCAGGTATTTACAGGATGGGACAAAGGAGTGAACCATACCCCATTGGAACAGTCTGTTTTCGATGAAATCCAGTGTGCAAAAGAAACGTATAGTACGTTCTCCTTCCGATTGGAACAAGCAATACCCAGTTAAGTGTCCGGGCCGATGATGATCGCTATGAGGCTGGCGATTTTGAACATTTTGACGGCATGGTGGTCGGTATGCTTGCGGGCAGCACACGAAATGCAGATAGGGCAGAATTTGCCGAAGATAAGGGCTTTTCGTATATGGTAAAAACGTATGCGGGGGAAGCGCAGCTGACAAAAGCGCTTGAGGCAGGTGACAAAAGAAGAAAAAGAACTAGTCACAGGCAGCATAGAACATCCGCGCCGAATTTTATTTGCCGAGGACAAGAAGAAGGCTTTCAATGCCGGAATGAATGGATTTGTGTCAAAGCCGGTGGATACGAAACAGCTGTATGATGTGCTGAAGCGGGAAGTAAAGGAAAACGGACAGTAAAGGAAACCGGGCAATAAAGTAAACTGGGTAGTAAAGTAAACTGGGCAGAGGGAAACAAAGACATCGCCGAATCCCTCGCATGCACTACCGGAATGAACCTAGCAGGATCGTGTCATAAATTGGAACAATATTGCAAGAAATATGTAGAATTATGCTTTATACTAAGACTAATAACTCACGACGAAGGTCACGAGAAGGAAAAAATAAATAAGAAAGAGGTTGAAGTATATGAACGAAAAATGGTGGAAAAACGCGGTAGTATATCAGATCTATCCGCGCAGCTTTAAGGATTCAAATGGAGATGGAATCGGTGATTTACAGGGTATCTATGAAAAACTCGACTATCTGGCAGAGCTTGGCATTGATGTCATCTGGATGTCTCCAGTGTACAAGTCTCCAAATGATGACAACGGATACGACATCAGCGATTATCAGGACATCATGGACGATTTCGGAACCATGGAGGACTTTGATCGTGTGCTGGAGAAGGCACATCGCTTAAACATTAAGATCATGATGGACCTTGTTGTCAATCACACCTCTGATGAGCATAAGTGGTTTATCGAGAGCAAAAAGAGCAAGGACAATCCGTATCACGATTATTATATCTGGGCAGACCCGGATAAGAACGGCAATCCGCCAAACCGCTGGGAGTCCTGCTTTAGTGGCTCCGCATGGGAATATGTAGAGTCCGTAGGTCAGTTTTATCTTCATTCCTTCTCTCGCAAGCAGCCAGATTTAAACTGGGATAACCCGAAGGTGCGTGAGGAAGTCTTCAAGATGATGACCTGGTGGTGCGACAAGGGAATCGACGGTTTCCGTATGGATGTAATTAGTATGATTTCCAAGTATCCGGGTCTGCCGGACGGACCAGAGAATGGCAATGGCTACACTGGAAATACCAGCTGCGATGGTCCAAACATCCACAAATATCTGCGTGAGATGAACGAAAAGGTTCTGTCAAAGTATCGTCTGATTACCGTTGGTGAGTGCCCAGGTGTCAATGCGGAGCAGGCAAAGAAATATGCTAATATCGACGGCAGCGAGCTTGACATGATCTTCCAGTTTGAGCATGTTTCCAGCAGTGCGCTCACACCGAATCATCATGGAAAATGGGACGGCAAGGCAATGACGATGCCGGAGCTGCGCGCAAACTTTACAAAGTGGCAGAAGGATTTAGAGGGATGCGCATGGAACAGCCTCTTCCAGTCCAACCACGACCAGCCAAGATGCGTTTCTCGTTTTGGAAATGACAGTGAAGCGTACCGTGAGCTGTCTGCAAAGATGCTTGCAACCATCATCCATTTCCAGAAGGGTACACCGTATGTCTATCAGGGCGAGGAGCTTGGCATGACAAATGCTTACATGGACGATATTTCGGATTATCGTGACATCGAGAGCTTAAATGCGTACAAGGATCTGACCGAGAATGCACATATCCCAGCCGATGTTGTCATGGGCTACTTAAAGGAGATCGGAAGAGACAATGCACGTACTCCGATGCAGTGGGACGCTTCTGATAATGGAGGCTTTACGACTGGCACACCGTGGTTACAGGTCAATAAAAACTACAAGACAATCAACGCAGCCGCACAGGTAAATGATCCAGATTCCGTCTTTGCTTATTATAAGAAGCTGATCGCACTTCGCCATACAAATGACGTGATGGTAGATGGTGTGTATGATGTACTGATTCCAGATCATCCGCAGATTTATGCTTACACCAGAACCCTTGGTGAACAGCAGTTACTTGTGCTGTGCAACGATTCCGACACAAAGGTTGCCATCCCGGCAGAGCTTCAGGAAAAGATTCATGCGGCAAAGGATATTCTGATTCAGAACTATAAAGATAAGAATACAGAGGAGTTTACACTCAGACCATACGAGGCCATCGTATATGAGATCGGATAATCAAAATTTTGCTGATAAAACGAGAGTAACCGATGCAAAAACGATGAATTCGGTAACAATAGATCCCCAAACGGTATCTATGAACTCGACAAAATCGACCGCCGCAGAAAAATATGCGGATATCATAGACCTCCCACATCACGTTTCCAAGCGCCATCCCCGGATGGCGCTTTCGGACCGTGCGGCACAATTTGGCTCCTACGCGGCACTTCGCGGATATGGCGCAGCGGTGAAGGAAACCGTGGCAGAGTCCATCCGGCAGACCGAACATTATATCGAAACGGAGCAGTATGATGACGAATAACCAATTTGAGAATCAATTTGAGAAACCATCAGAGAAACCATCAGAGAAAGCATCTGGAAAATCATCAGGGAAAACGTCAGAGAAAGCATCTGGGAAAGCGTCAGGGAAAACGTCAGAGAAAGCATCTGGAAATTCATCTGGGAATCGCACCTACCTGTGCATCGACTTAAAATCTTTCTTTGCCTCGGTCGAGTGCGCAGAGCGCGGCCTTGATCCGCTTCGCACAAATCTTGTTGTAGCAGATCCGGCGCTCACCGAAAAAACCATCTGCCTTGCAGTATCTCCGTCGTTAAAGAAATACGGCATCGGAGGACGCGCAAGGCTTTTTGAGGTTGTGCAAAGCGTTCGTCAGGCAAACGCGAAGCGTCTTTATCATGCACCAAACCGCCGCTTTTCGGGTTCATCGAGCAGTGCGGATGAGCTTGCTGCGCATCCAGAATATCAGATTGACTATATCGTTGCGCCACCGCGCATGGCAATGTATATGGCGTACAGCACAAAGATTTATCAGATCTATTTAAAATACGTTGCGCCGGAAGACCTTCATGCGTACTCGGTCGATGAGGTATTTGTCGAGATCACGCAATACCTTCCATTAACAGGTTTGAGTGCATACGAGTTTGCCAGCCAGATGATACGCGATGTCCTTGCAACAACCGGCATCACGGCGACAGCGGGAATCGGAACAAATCTTTATTTGGCGAAAATCGCGATGGATATCGGAGCGAAGCACATCCCGGCAGACCGTGATGGCGTGCGCATCGCACAGCTTGATGAGATGAGCTATCGCCGTCAGCTTTGGGATCATCGGCCCCTCACTGATTTCTGGCGCATCGGACCGCAGACCGCAAAAAAACTCGAGCAAAATGGCATGTTTACGATGGGCGATGTGGCAAGATGCTCCGTCGGAACCGCGAACCAGTTTCACAACGAAGAACTATTGTATCGTCTGTTTGGTATCAATGCCGAGCTTTTGATTGATCATGCGTGGGGCTGGGAGCCTTGCACACTTGCTGAGATTAAGGTGTACCGCCCACAGTCAAGCAGCCTCGAAAATGGTCAGGTATTACACTGTCCATACACGGCAGAAAAGACGCGTCTGATCGTAAAGGAGATGACCGATCAGCTGTTATTGCAGCTTGTCGATAAGGGAGTCGTCACCGATCAGATGGTGCTCACAATCGGTTATGATATCGAAAATCTGAGCGATCCCAAGCGGCGTGAGCGATACCGCGGCCCAGTGGTCACCGATCGCTATGGAAGGCAGATTCCCAAAAGTGCGCACGGCTCCACGAATCTTGGGCGGTTTACCTCATCTTCTAAGCTAGCAACCGAGGCGGTATTAAAGCTTTATGATGAAATCATGGATCCCAATCTTCTTGTGAGACGTCTTAGCCTTACCGCCAACCATGTCATGCAGGAAGGTTCGGAACTGACCCAGAAAAAGCCTCAGCAACTTGATCTTTTTACCGATTACGAGGCACTTGAAAAGAAGGAAAAAGAAGAAAGCGCAGCGCTCGAAAAAGAAAAGAAGATGCAGCAGGCGATGCTTCAGATTAAGAAAAAATTCGGAAAAAATGCGATTCTAAAGGGCATGAATCTGCTTGAGGGCGCGACCGCGCGGGAGCGAAACGAGCAAATCGGAGGTCACAAGGCAAACTAGATATCCTGTTATGATAAATGATTACTGTTCATGTCGTGCAGATTGACAGAAAAGCAGTTGGATTTTCTCTTGTTAACGTGATATACTGTACGGTATACTACGTTAACAACAAAAAAAAAACGAAAAAATGTTTCGGAATAATAAAGGAGAAAATTTTGATGCTAGATTATGTAATTTCACAGACTGCGACTTTTCTTGAGGCTATGCCAAAGGAAGAACGGAAGAAAAAAGGCCAGTTTTTTACATCTCGGGAAACCGCAGAGTATATGGCATCTCTTTTTACTATTGATGGAGTTTCTGGTAATGTTAGCATCTTAGATCCGGGTACAGGTACAGGTATTTTGGGAACTGCATTAGTAGAACGTTTAAAAAATGTTTCAGAAATTACGAAGATTACGTTGACCTGTTATGAAACAGATATGGATGTTTTACCAGTACTTCGCAATAATATGGAGTATATCAGACAGCACTGTGAAAAGGAGTTTGAATATCGTATTTTAAATGAAGATTATTTGCTTTCTCAGGCGGCTGAATTTGAAGATACTCTTTTCTCAAAGCAAAATTTAAAAAAACAAGATTTGGAGAAACAAAATATAGCAAAGTTTGATTTTATTATCGGAAATCCGCCATATTTGCGTGTGGTAAAAAATCATGCGGCCGCAGTAGCAATGTCATCAGTTGTCTATGGGGCACCAAACCTGTATTTTTTATTTGCAGCAATGTCCCTGTTTAATTTGAAAGCTGAGTCGGAAATGGTTTATATTATTCCGCGCAGCTGGACATCGGGGGCATATTTTAAGGCATTTCGTAAATATTTGTTTCAGCATGGAACGTTAAAGCATATTCATCTTTTTGTTAGTCGTGATAAGGTTTTTAGTCAAGAACAGGTATTACAGGAGACAATTATCATAAAAGTTCAAAAAACGTCAACGGTTCCAGTGAGTATTGAATTGACGTCAAGTCAGTCAAATGGTGATTTTAATTCCATTACGTCGATAAATCTGCCGTATGATTCCGTTGTTGTAGGAGAAGATTTGTATGTATTTTTGCCAACAAATGAAACGGAAGTAAATGTGATAAAAACCGTGAATCGGTATACGCAGACAATGCCAGATCTTGGATTTAAGATGAAAACTGGCATTATTGTGGATTTTCGTCAATATGAGAGTCTTAGAGAACAGGAGGAGGCTGATACATGCCCGCTTTTTTATAGCCAGCATATCAAAAATGGTCGTGTGAACCATTTGCCTTCCGGAAAAAAATTGGACTGGGTTATTACATCAAAACCGGGTCTTATTCAGAAAAATAAAGACTATGTTTTTTGTAAGCGCTTTACAGCAAAGGAAGAAAAGCGACGTTTGCAGTGTGGAATTTTTCTTTCAAGTGATTTTGCAGAATATTCGTATATAGGAACTCATAATAAGATCAATTTTGTCGAGCGTATTGATGGTACTGAGATGTGCATCGAAGAGATCTATGGTATATTTGGTTTGCTAAATTCGACTCTATTTGACCTGTATTATCGAATTTTGAATGGGTCGACACAGGTCAATAGTACAGAAGTAAATAGTATACCGGTTCCTCCTGTTGAGAAAATTAGAAAAATTGGAAGATGGTTAATTCAGGAGAATGATTTGTCAACTGATGTTTGTGACAAGATAATACGAGAGGTAGCTTATGAGTGATATGAATAATATGAGTAAAATAGATGAAGCAAAGAATTTTCTGAAATGTATCGGAATGCCAGATAAGCAACAAAACGATATTTGTGCATATACACTTTTGGCGTTGGCAGATATTCATCCAGATGATGAATGGGCTACTGCTACAAATGAATGGATAGGCGTTCATGATGTATTGGAGTTTGCGTCAAAATATTATGGAAAAAAATATGCAGAAAATACGAGAGAAACAATTCGTAAGCATTGCATGCATCAGTTTCGGGATGCAGCGTTAGTTGAAGATAATGGAAAAGCAACCAATAGTCCAAATTACAAATATCGCCTGACAGATGAGGCATTGGTGGTAATTCGATCAATTGGCAAACCAATATTAGGAATGAGAATACGTGCTTATAATGCGCGCTATGAAAAATTAGTTGATAAATATGCAAGTAAGAAACGCATGGAAATGATGCCGGTATCTGTTAATGGACAAGCTTTTCAATTTAGTCCTGGTAAGCATAATCAATTGCAGCGTGCAATTATTGAACAGTTTGCACCACGATTTGCGCCGTATAGCAGTTGCCTTTATGTGGGCGATACAATAAAAAAGGATTTGATTAAGGATACCAATAAGCTTGCAGAACTTGGATTTGAGATTACACTACATGATAAAATGCCAGATGTGGTATTATATCGCGAGGATAAGAACTGGATTTATTTTATTGAAGCAGTAACAAGTGTAGGTCCAATGAGTGCAAAACGAATTTTAGAACTAGAAGAGATGACAAAAAATGTAAAAGCGGGTCTGATTTTTGTAACCGCCTTTTTGGATTTTGCAACGTACAAGAAGTTCAGTTCAGAATTGGCATGGGAGACAGAAGTCTGGATTTCTGATTTGCCAGAGCATATGATTCATCTAAATGGTGATCGGTTTATGGGACCGCGTTAAACATTCGTTTCTGTTGCGTATAAAATTTCCTGTTTTCCATATACTACCCATACAACGCAAAATATGGTAGTAGACTATAAAAAATACAATGAAAATGTGGAAAACAAGGAGGAATTTATGAAAGCAACAGGAATCGTGCGTCGTGTAGACGAGTTAGGTCGTTTGGTAATCCCAAAGGAGATTCGTAGAACAATGCGCCTGACAGAAGGAACACCGCTTGAAATTTTTACTGACCGAGAGGGGCAGATTATCTTAAAGAAATATTCTCCGATGATGGAACTGGGAGGCTTTGCAAAACAATATGCCGAGTCGGTAGCACAGACGATGAATCAAAAGGTTGCTGTGGCGGACCGGGATCAGATCATCGCTGTGGCGGGAGGTGGCAAGAAGGAACTTCTCGGAAAGCCAATCAGCAGACAGCTCGAGGAAATGATCATCAATCGCGAAAACAGCATTCAGGCTGGTATGGAAAAGAAAACGATCCCGATTGTAAGCGGCGATGAGGACAGCTACAGCGCACAGGTCATTTATCCGATCTGCTGTGAGGGAGACTGCATCGGAGCCGTGATTCTCTATAGCAGAGAGAACCAAATGCGCTTTAGCGAAACTGAATATAAGGCAGCTGCCTGTGCCGCGTCTTTTTTAGGAAAACAGATGGAAAGCTAACTGTTACGTAGTTTTTTTCTTTTAGGACTTGAAAATCATCATAACGTGTGCTACAGTAAAAAAGCATTAAAATCTATATGCAAAAAGAGGAAAGAAAGCGCGTAAGATAAAGCAGATAAGAGAGTTGTCGGATTTGCCAGATCGATTTATTCATCGGACTGGTTGAATCAATCATATTCATTTTATCTGAAATAATTTTGTCGCATGTGATTTAAGGAGGAGTTCTGATGAACAAGAAGGAATTAGTAGCAGCAGTTGCAGAGAAGGCTGAGCTGAAGAAGGTTGATGCAGAGAAGGCAGTAGAGGCTTTCGCAGAGGTAGTAGCAGAGGCATTAAAGGCAGGAGATAAGGTACAGCTGGTTGGCTTTGGAACCTTTGAGGTAGCAGAGCGCCCAGAGAGAGAAGGAAGAAATCCGAGAAGTGGTGAGACCATTACTATCGCAGCTTCCAAGAACCCGAAGTTCAAGGCTGGAAAGGCATTAAAGGACGCGATCAACGCATGAGATTAGACAAATATCTTAAGGTTTCCCGTCTGATTAAGAGAAGAACAGTTGCCAATGAGGCATGTGATGCTGGCAGAGTGCTTTTGAATGGAAAGGCCGCTAAGGCTTCCGCAGAGGTAAAGCCAGATGACATCATCGAGATTGGCTTTGGAACCAGAACCGTTAAGGTGCAGGTGCTTGCCGTTGAAGAGACTGTTCGCAAGGACGAGGCAAAAGAGATGTATAAGTACGTATGATAGGAGTGCTTATCGTATATCATATGGATATGGTATCGCATGAATGCTGTATCGTATATCATATGAATACGGTATCGCATGAATGGTAAATAACGTATAATTTAAGAGACTTCCTAATATATTGGAATAGACCGGTATACCGGAAATTCCGATAGTTAGGGGGTCTTTTTTTGGAACAAAATCATGACCAGGAATATATTGAACGCGAGCACTGTTTGATTTTAGAACACAGAAGAAGCTTAAAAATCACTGGTGTGACCGATGTGATTGCTTACGACGAGCATATCGTGCAGATCAACACGACAGACAAGGCACTTGAGATACGCGGGGATGGCCTGCATATGAAACAGCTGGTACTAGACAAAGGGATCATCGAGGTAGAAGGATGCATCAACAGTCTGGAGTATCAGGAGCAAAAGGGCCAAAGTCAGGGGGAATCGTTTTGGAAGAGGCTGCTAAGGTAATCGGAGGCGTCACAGGTGAGCTTTTGTTTTTTGCGCGGTCATTTCTGCTGGGATTTTTGCTTCGGTTGGGATATGAGCCGCTTATTCTCGTGCGAAAGCTGTTTCGTCATCCAAAGCTAGTAGTAGATGTACAGGATATTTTGTTTTGGACAGCAGGCAGCTTTTTGATGTTTGGACTGTTGTTTCGGGAAAATAATGGAACACCGCGGCTATTTTCTCTTGTGGGAATCTTGGCCGGAATGATTTTGTATCAGTTAGGGCCGGGGCGGCTGACTGGTGCACTTTTTAATAAACTTCGAAGAAAAAGCCACGAATGGAAACGAATCTATCAGGAGAAGCGAAAAGATCGAATTCAGAAACGCAAAGACAGGATTCAAAAACGCAAGGATAGGCTTCAGGAGCAGAAAGTTGCAGCAAGACAGCGAAAAAACATCGCCCAGAGGCGAAAAATGGAAAAAAAGAGGTTGAAAAAAGAGCAAAAAGACAGTATGATAAAAAGACAGGATGAACACAGCCGTAATAAGAGAGGTGAGGATAGTGACAGGAAGAATGGCAGCCCGCAGGAGAGCCAATCGCAAGTGGATCGCACTGGCACTCGTGACAGTGATCCTCTTAAGCGTGATGACCTGGATCGCCGGAAACAGTCTGGCAGAGCAAAACGCACAGAACCTGACGCAGCAAAAGCTCCTCGAAGAGCAGATCGCAAAGGAAGAAGCGCGCAGCGAAGAACTTGATCAGTACAGCGAATACATTAACACCGACGAATTCGCCGAGTGGTATGCAAAGGAAAAGCTGGGATTGATCCATAAAAACGAGATCATATTTAAGGGTGAGTGATGTGCCGTGTCGTGGAAACGCGAAGCGGCACAACTTTTTTATCCCTCCCTTCTTTCGACAGACATTTCAAATGAAAAACTCTATGATAAAAAGAGATAGGAAAATCGACAGGATCACTTTGGTTTTGGATGAGAAATGGAGGTCAAAAAGGTGGAAGGTCTGGGAAGATTACCAAAAGGGCAGATAAAAAAGACAGGCATGGGCAGAGCGGACATGCGCGGAGTAGGCCTGGGCAAAGCAGATATCAGTAAAACAGATATCAATAAAACAGGAAACTTCATGCAGCTGCTTCGTCTGGCATTGATCATTTTTATGCTCGGTGCGATGCTGTTTGTGGTGTTTGAAAGTGGGCAGACAACGTACCTGATCACGCAGGTATTTCTGCTTTTTTGTGCACTGTTTTTCGGTTATCGCTTTGGCCCGGGAGCAGGCGCGATCGCAGGAAGCATCAGCGGAATTGTGCTGTCGCTTGTGAGCGGTGAGGCGGCGCAGATTGGTATATTGTGTCTTCTTGGCATTTTCTCGGGTGCGTTTCGTCGTCTTGGAAAAATGGCGAGTGTGACTGCCTATGCGGCCGCTGCATTTGGCGTTGGAATTTTGTACTCACCGGCACTGCTGTTTCAGACGATGGAATCGGTACTTGCTGTCGGAGCGGTATTTTTATTGCTTCCGGACAAGCTCACGTTACCGGAGCAGCGCACATTGTCCGAGCGTGCGGACGAAATGCCAAGTGATGGCTTAGAAGCACCTCCGATTTGGCAGTCCGCTATTGAGGGAACAGCGGGAGAAGGATTGCATGCGTTGTCGCAGACCTTTTCCCAATTATCAGCGATGTATCGCGAGGAGGAGCTTGCAGATGATGTCACAGAAAACGACTGGAGGTTACGTTATCTGGAGCTTCGTCAACTCTTGTCTGAGCAATTCTTTGAATGTGCGCAGATGCTTCAAGATACAGTCGGGCAGATGCAGGAAGGAGAAGAACTTGCAGGTTCGATGCGAAGTAACCTCGTAAAACAATTGTCGCGTGCAGGCGTTGACGCAAAGCGAATTTACCTGACCGAGAGCAAAAATGGCAGTCGAAAGCTTGTGATGGCGCTCAGTGCAAAAAGTGCACGCTGCATCTCTATGAAGCTTGTCTGTGAGCGCATTGAGGAGGCGCTTGGAAAGCGTATGACACCATGTGCCGACCAACCACTTCTTGTCTCTACGGTACCCCGTTGGGTGCGCTTTGAGGAGGAGTGCCCGTACTTTGTTCTCTTTGGCGCGGCGGCCAGCTGCAAAAACGGAAATGAGGTTTCTGGGGACAGTTTTTCGTATATGGAGCTTTCCAATGCGAAGAAAGCACTTCTTTTGTGCGATGGAATGGGAAACGGTGAACGCGCTGGACGCGAGAGTGCAGGCGTCACCGAGCTTGCCGAGATGATGTGCGAGGCCGGGTATCCGCCGTCCCTTTTGATTCGCGTTATCAACAGCACATTGATGATTCAGGCAAAGGAGCATCCGGTCACGATTGATCTGGCGATGATTGACTGCGCAAACGGTATCTGCGAGCTCACGAAATCTGGTGCGGCCGTCACCTTCCTAAAGCGAAGCGGCGAGACCTTGCAAGTCGGTGCGGACAGCATGCCAGCCGGGATTTTGCAGGAGTATGCCCCGATGGAAAAGATGCTTCGCTTAAAGGACGGCGATCTTTTGATTATGGTTAGTGATGGGGTATTAGAAGAGATACCTGGCTGCGATAAAGAAGAGGCCATGTGTCGCTTTTGCGAGAGCCTTGACGAGAATAATCCAAAAGAGATTGCAAGAAAGATTCTCGCGTTTGCAGGAGCCGCGAAGGGAGGTCGCGATGATCGAACCGTGCTAGTCGCAGGATTCTGGAAAAAGTAAGTAGGATGCATCTTTTCCGGCTACGTAAAGCACAATCGCCTCGGAGCTTTGAGGCAGTTTACAGATTTGCAGAAATGAGTGAGAAATAAATGAGTGAGGAATAAAGAAAATGTTCATAAAGAAGATCCGGCAGTATATTGCTGAGAAAAAATTACTGACCGATGGCGATCACGTCATCATCGGTCTGTCAGGCGGCGCAGATTCCGTTTGTCTGCTGCTTGTGTTAAAATTGTTGCAGCCCGCCTATCATCTTACGCTCACAGCCGTTCATGTTCACCACGGCATCCGCGGGGAATCAGCAGAGCGTGACCTTTGCTTTTCAAAAGAGTTGTGTGAGGCAAATGATATCGAATTTGTTGCCGCATATCGTGACGTGCCAGGTATCGCAGCGAAGCAGCATTTAACAGAGGAGGAGGCCGGTCGCAGCGTGCGCTATGAGATTTTTGAACAGGAGGCGAGAAAGCGCGGCGCGTCCGTTATTGCCGTGGCACATCATATGGATGATCAGGCAGAGACGGTACTGATGAATCTGCTGCGCGGAAGCGGCATCCGCGGATGCGGTGGCATTCAGGCCAAGAGACAATTATCGGATGGACGTGGTATTCAGGAAAAGTTTTCTGCATGTGATGAAACTCATATTTTAGAAAAATTGTCTGCTGTCAATGACAGTGAAATTTTTGTCGTGCGCCCACTTCTTGGCGTGAGAAGAAGTGAGATCGAGGCATGGCTTATTGCGCAGAATCAGACGTGGTGCACAGATGAAACGAACCTGACGGATGAATACTTGCGAAGCCGCATTCGAAACAACCTAATGCCCCTTCTTGAGCGTGAATACAACGCGCAGGCAACGGAGCATATCGCAGCCGCATCGGGCGATTTCTTTGAGGCAGAAGAATATCTTCGCAGCAGGGCAGAGGAACTCTTTGCTTCGTGGGGCAACCGCCTCCCACTTAGGGAGCTTTCCGCCGAGAAGCCCATCTTGCAGCGCTATCTGATCCAGGAGGCAATTAAGCGCACCGGCAGCATAAAAGATGTTGGCCGCACGCATATTGAATCGGTGCTTGGACTTTTGACGAAAACGACAGGCAGTCAGATTCATCTTCCCGGAGGGCGCATAGCGCATCGCTCCTATGAGTTTCTTATAATCGAAAAACGGCAGACAGAAAAGCAAGCAATAACACAGCAAAGTAGGAAAGTAAAAGAGCAATCACTAGCGCAGCCAACTGCCCAAACCGGCCGAACGGTGTACTCGGTTTTCCCGATTTGTGAGAAAAAAAGCCAACAAATCCCACAAAGTTGTTGTGTAAACTGGTTTGATTATGATACAATAAAAGAAGGACTGCTGATGCGAAGAAGAAGGCCTAAGGACCGCATCTGCATTGATGCAAGAGGCAACACGCAAAAGCTCTCCGACTGCATGATCAATGCCAAAATTCCGGCGGCAAAAAGAGATCAGATTCCGATTCTTGCATCGAAAAGTCGTGTCTTGTGGATAGCGGGTATGCGCAGAGCCGAGGACTGCAAGGTGACGCAAAGCACCCGACTGGTGTTAGAAGTGCGCGCCGACGAAACCATCACCGAGGGGCTTTTTGTAACCCACCCGTGAACGTCCCACGCAATGAGCAGCGATCATGATCAAACAAAAGTCAACGTCATTGACTAAAAACTATAAATGAAAGAAAGACAAAGGAGCGCGAAAAATGGGAGATAAGATTCGTGTAATGTATTCAGAGGAAGAAGTTGACCAGAGAATCCGTGAGCTGGGAGAAGAGATCAGCAAACGCTACGAAGGCAAGACCCTTCACATGATCTGTGTGTTAAAGGGCGGCGTATTTTTCATGTGTGAGTTAGCAAAGAGAATCACCGTTCCGGTAACGATGGATTTCATGTCTGTATCCAGCTATGGTTCCGGCACAAAGTCCAGCGGCATCGTAAAGATTGTCAAGGATCTTGATCAGTCCATCGAGGGAAGAGATGTCTTAGTCGTAGAAGATATCATTGATTCTGGCCGTACACTGAGCCATCTGATGAAGATTTTAAACGAGAGAAAGCCAGCCAGCCTGTGTTTGTGTACGCTTCTTGACAAGCCAGAGCGCCGTGAGGTGGAGGATGTCAACGTGGACTATACCGGATTCAAGGTGCCGGATGAGTTTGTAGTCGGATACGGTCTGGACTATGACCAGCTGTACCGCAATCTGCCGTATGTAGGTGTGGTAGAGAACGAGTAAGTAATTTGCGGTTGAAATCAAAAGCTCGCGTAGTAAATCAAAAGCTCGCATAGTGCGAGAACTGCAACCGGTTTCAGACCGCAGAAATGAGGAAGGAATTGAGAAAATCAAACGGAATAGTCGCATATACCATTATCATTGCGATTGTAATTGCATTAATTTTTATCTTTCAGCGTACCATTTATCCGCAGACGAATGTGTCATACACCCAGTACCGTTCGCTCGTGGAGGACGGAAGGATCACGCAGGCACAGATTGAGCAGAATGCAAAGGTGCCGACTGGAAGCGTATTGTTTGTGATGGACGGTTCGTCGACGGAGTATCGTGTACTCGTGTCCGATGTCAACGAAGAATTAAATCGTCTTCAGGAGAATAATATCAAAGTTACCGTGACCGCCGTGAAGGAAAATTATTTTCTGAACACGATCGTTCCGGTGCTGATTTTAGTCATCGGTATCAGCTTTGTGTTTGTCATCGTGACAGGACGCATGGCAGCGCCGGGCGGTGGTTCAGGCGGCGGTGGCCAGAACATGGCAAATTTCGGACGAAGCAGAGCCGTTATGGAAACCGGCGGTTCCAAGAAGGTATTGTTTAAGGATGTTGCCGGTCTTCAGGAGGAGAAGGAGGAACTTGAGGAGGTTGTTGACTTCTTAAAGAATCCAAACATGTATACAAGCCTCGGTGCCAGAATCCCAAAAGGAATTTTGCTTGTAGGCCCGCCTGGAACGGGAAAGACATTGCTTGCAAAGGCCGTTGCCGGTGAGGCAGGTGTGCCATTTTTCTCCATCTCTGGTTCCAACTTTGTCGAGATGTTCGTCGGTGTCGGCGCATCCCGTGTAAGAGATTTATTTGAGCAGGCAAAAAAGAATGCACCGTGTATCATCTTCATCGATGAGATCGATGCGGTAGCCAGAAGAAGAGGAACTGGTCTTGGCGGTGGTCACGATGAGCGTGAGCAGACCTTAAACCAGATGCTTGTCGAGATGGACGGTTTCGGTGTGAATGAGGGTATCATCGTCATGGCAGCGACAAACCGTGTCGATATCCTTGATCCGGCGATTCTTCGTCCGGGTCGTTTCGACCGTAAGGTTGCAGTCGGACGTCCTGATGTAAAGGGAAGAGAAGAGATCTTAAAGGTTCACACAAAGAATAAGCCGCTCGGTTCGGATGTCAACTTAAAGCGCGTTGCGCAGACGACAGCCGGATTTACCGGAGCGGATCTGGAAAATCTGATGAATGAGGCTGCGATTAATGCAGCAAAGAACAAGCAGGGATATATCAGTCAGCGCGATATTGAGCAGTCCTTTGTCAAGGTGGGCATTGGTGCTGAGAAGCATTCCAAGGTCATCAGCGACAAGGAAAAGCGCATCACCGCGTACCATGAGTCTGGCCATGCGATCCTGTTCCACGTACTGCCTCACGAGAGCAAGGTACACACCATCTCCATCATTCCGACCGGAATGGGTGCGGCAGGCTATACGATGCCGCTGCCGGAGGCAGATGAGATGTTTATGACAAAGAAGCGCATGGAAGAGGACATCATCGTCGCATTCGGCGGACGTGTTGCCGAGGAGTTAATCTTTGGCGATGTCACAACAGGCGCATCACAGGACATCAAGCAGGCGACCGCAACCGCCCGCGCGATGGTTGTAAAATATGGTATGTCCGAGCGACTTGGAACCATCAACTACGAAGATGGTGGTGGGGAAGAGGTCTTCCTTGGCAAGGATTTGGGCCATGCAAGAAGCTACAGCGAGGACGTTGCCAGAGAGATTGATGCGGAAGTAAAGCGCATTATTGATGAGGCGTATGCGCAGGCAAAGACGATCATTACCGAGCATATGGATGTACTTCACCGCTGTGCACAGGTATTAATCGAGCGTGAGAAAATTGGAAGCGAAGAATTCGAGGCGATTTTTGATGGAAAAGAGCTTCCAGAGCCGGGTGCAGAGCAGTCTTCTCTGATGTCAGAGCAGCCGTAAAAAGGCAGCTAAAACGCACGATTAAAGGAGCCACGAAAAAATGCAGTTCAGCGATAGATTAGAAAAAAATGCATTATTTTGTGATGAGACAGAAGATTACCGCACTCCGGCAGAGCCGGAGGCGGGCGACTCTGTTGTCATCCGTTTTCGGACATTGGCCAATAACGTGGACAATGTCTATTTGATTTCAAGAAAAAGAGAAATCAAAATGAAGAAGGTCAGAACCGAAGGGCTCTTTGACTTTTATGAGACACAGATTACCGTTGGGAAAACGGCATATATGTATTACTTTGAAATTGAAAAAGGCAGCGACGTCTGTTATTACAATAAACTCGGCTGTACGACGAATCTGCGCCAGCAGTACGCGTTTAAGATCACACCGGGCTTCCATACACCGGAGTGGGCAAAGGGTGCAGTCTTTTATCAGATCTATGTGGATCGTTTCTACAACGCAGAGCCTTCAAACGATGTTCTCACAGGTGAATATTTTTATGTCGGCGCACAGAGCGAGCGCGTAACCGATTGGGACAGCATTCCGGCAAATCTCGATATCGGACGTTTCTACGGCGGCGATTTACAGGGCGTGCGCGCAAAGCTTGACTATTTGCAGGAACTTGGCGTTGAGGTCATCTATTTCAACCCGCTGTTTGTCTCTCCGTCCAACCATAAATACGACATTCAGGATTACGACTACATCGACCCGCATTTTGCGATCATTAAGAAGGATGAGGGCAGACTGCTTGAGGAGGACGAGGAGGAAAATAAAAAGGCAAGCCGCTACATTTGCCGTGTCACTTCCAAGGAAAACCTTGAGGCATCCAATGCGTACTTTGCGGATCTGGTAAAAGAGATTCATGCAAGAGGCATGAAGGTCATTCTGGATGGCGTGTTCAATCATTGTGGTTCCTTCAACAAGTGGCTCGACCGCGAGTGTATCTATGAGGGACAGGAAGGCTACGAGCCAGGCGCATATGTTTCTGAGGATAGCCCATATCACGATTTCTTTGGCTTTACCGGCGGCGAATGGCCATATAATAAAGAGTACGAGGGCTGGTGGGGCCATGATACCCTTCCAAAGCTCAACTACGAGGGTTCACAGGAATTGTATGATTATATTCTTCGCATCGGTAAGAAATGGGTCAGCGAGCCGTACAACGTGGATGGCTGGCGTCTTGACGTGGCAGCCGATCTTGGTCACAGCATCGGCGTAAATCATCAGTTCTGGAAGGATTTTCGTAAGTCTGTAAAGGAAGGAAATCCGAATGCAATTATTCTGGCGGAGCACTACGGTGATCCAAGCAGCTGGATGCGCGGCGACCAGTGGGATACCGTCATGAACTACGATGCGTTTATGGAGCCGATCACCTGGTTTTTGACTGGTATGGAAAAGCACAGTGATGAGTTTCAGGAGGACTGGTACGGAAACGGAGAGAAGTTCTTCCGCACAATGGAACACAATATGAGTAAGTTTCAGAGACAGTCACTTGATGTTGCGATGAATGAGCTGTCTAATCACGATCATTCTCGTTTCCTCACAAGAACAAACCGTACTGTCGGACGTATTGCGACGAGTGGCGCGGCAGCAGCGCAGGAAAATGTAGAAAAGTGCATTTTGCGTGAGGCCGTTGTCATGCAGATGACATGGCCGGGTGCACCGACTGTCTACTATGGCGATGAGGCCGGTATGGTTGGCTGGACCGATCCGGATAACAGAAGATCGTATCCGTGGGGCAAGCAGGATTGGGAGTTAATCGAGTTCCACAAGGACATGATTCGCCTGCATAAGCAGTACGATGTCTTTAAGACCGGTTCCTATAAGCCAATCGCGTGCGGTTCCCACTGGATTTGCTATGGTCGTTTCAACCAGAGAGTACAGGCTGTGATTCTCGTCAATAACAGAAGAGAGCCGCTTACCGTGGATCTTCCAGTATGGCAGATCGGTATCTTACAGAACGCCTGTCTTAAGCGCATTATCCAGACAACGCAGTCAACCTATAATATCGGTGAGGTGATGGAGCGCGCCGAGGATGGTGTGCTTCATGTTACCGTTGGATCGCAGACCGCGAGTGTGTATATTGCGGAGAAGAATGTGAAGAATGGAAATCCGATAGATGCAACCCGGTAGTTTACGAAAGGGTGCTTCGACGGCACTTATTTATCCATTTTTCCGCAGAAAACCTCGTCCGACGTAGTCGGGCGGGGATGAATG
>CAVFYJ010000074.1:0-11459 GCA_963626545.1 Acetatifactor sp.
GAGCATCTGCCTTACAAGCAGAGGGTCATAGGTTCGAGCCCTATAGGCCCCATTTTGGCGGAATAGCTCAGCTGGCTAGAGCACACGGTTCATACCCGTGGTGTCGAGAGTTCGAATCTCCCTTCCGCTACTGACAGTAAGGATCGCAAAGAGCGATCCTTTTTTTGTACTATTCCCCCATAAAAAATCCCCCTAAGTAAATCCTCATTTACTTAAGGGGGAATCATTGTGTATTTAGCTAAATCCAAAAATCCTCTGCGCCAGACTATATCCCTTGCGCACAATCGCTCTTCCAACCTTTCCAGGCAGATTCAACGCAATACCCTGTGCGCTCCAGCGCAAATGACGCCACATTGCCGGATTTGTCTTTCTCATATAGTTCCAGAGTGCTTCCTTCTTATGCTGTGCATCCTCGGTGTTAATCAGCGCATAGTGAACGGTCGTTACGGTACACATAATCTGCAGATAACTATATAAGTAGCTGCGCAGCTTCGGATTGCTGATCTTTTCCAGATCGAACGCATCAAAGATGATTCGGTTTACGCGATCCTGCTGGTCGATCCGCTTCATCATAACTTGCTGGTTTACTGACTGATCTTCTCTTCCGGTGTAATACATGTAAAAATCCACATCCAGATAATACATTACGCGCACATATGGAAATGGCTTATATACATAAATATTATCAACATAGAAGGTGTGCTTCGGAAGTGTCAGATTGATTCCCTTTAACAAGCTGGTACGATAAATAACCGCATGCATCAACAGATAATGGCCTGTCTGGAACTTTCCGGTATCCTTCCAGTTAAAGAAACGACCCTTCGGTAACGTCTTTCGATAGTCGATTGACTTCTGGTGAAGCACATCACCATTCTCGTCGTGACGAT
This sequence comes from Acetatifactor sp., assembly GCA_963626545.1. Taxonomy (GTDB): domain Bacteria; phylum Bacillota; class Clostridia; order Lachnospirales; family Lachnospiraceae; genus Anthropogastromicrobium. Next base: position 888 of record CAVFYJ010000074.1, read on the forward strand.
CATAGACAAAATTGGAGATCAACATATCCAGCTCATGATTTTTCTTGACAACGCGGCGTAAGAAATCAAGCACCTGCTTATACGCTTCCGGTGCCAGACTATCATCGCTGTCCACTACCTTAAAGAATACACCTGTCGCATTACGGATTCCAACCGTAACCGCATCGCCGTGACCTCCATTTTCCTTGTGAATTGCACGCACGATATTCGGATACTTTCGTTCATACTCATCGGCAATCTCGGCTGTCCGGTCCGTTGATCCGTCATCCACGATCAAAATCTCCACCTCATCACCACCCGGAAGCAGTGTTGCCATACAGCGGTCCAAATACGCTTCTGAATTATAGCTTGGAACTGTTATTGTTAGAAGTTTCATACTATTCATACCTTTCTGTCAGTCTGTAGCTACAGACATCATCCATACAAATTTTCTATTTTTTTCAATACTGTTTTTCTATATATAAGCCATACAGAATGTATTATATACAATTTTTCGGGCGACTGCAAGTTCTTTTCGACAAATAAACAATCCCAATAGCAGTTATCGCCAAGTCAAGTATACACCAAACGACTGCATTGTTTTGCAAAATCGTTCCAAGCCATATGCTTTGCTGCGCACAGATCGAAACTAGATTTGCCGACATGTGTATTAGGATCGGTACGATTAGTTTTGCAAAATGTTCATATGCCCAGATTAAAATTGCACCCAAAAGAAGGGCATAGAATGCCTGCAATAAATTTCCATGGGCTGCCGCAAAAATGACAAGAGCCACTACCGCAGATGGTCCTACACCCAACCAGGTACGTATCCTTCTGTAAAGAATACCACGAAACAAAAGCTCCTCCGCGATTGGTGCCGCAATGCCGACCACCAGAATCTGAAGCCACAGTGTATCCGAATACAATGCCTGTGCTACCGTCTTTGCATCCTCTGCACGTAGTGTCTTTAAGCCGATCAGATCAAACAGCACATTAACCCCAATACAGGCCGATGCGCCAATCAAAAATAGCAGCACAACGGACACTGGCGAAAGGGCTTCTCCCTCCCAGCGAATCAGTTTGGAGTCCTGATAGAAAAGGATTCCCATAATAACGATACAGGACACCTTTTCAATCAGATTTGCCATCAGCCCGCCATTCGGATACAGCCCCAAAACCGCCATACCAATCGCCATATAAATGACAAGCGGATAAATCAAATTGATCAATCGCCTTGACAATGGTTGATATCTCATTTTTCTTTTCCTTATTTCTTATTTTCTTTCTTTCTTATTTTTTCTTCGCGCTTTTTCTGCTCCGCCTTTTGCATACGCTTGTAAAAGGCATCCTCTGCCTGACGCTTCTGCTGTGCTTTTGTCACTGCGTCTGCCACCTGCTGCTTTTTCTCTTCAAATGCAATCTTTTTCTCCTCGACTGCATCCTGTACAAGTTGCTTCTTCTCCTCTACACTTTCCTGAACGGCCTCTGCCTGCTCCTTAATCTTCTCGACAAACTTCTTTGATCGCACCTCAAGATTCGGGTAAGCCTCTCCGATACGACGAAGCAGTACCGGATCCTCACGAAGCAGCTGACGTACCTTTGTGCTAACCTCCTCAGAGTTGTCCGCCTCCACACCATCAATTTCCTTCTTTACAAGATTGAATGCAATGTGAGACACAATATTATCCCAGATCATTAACATCACAATCGCGCCAGATAAGCTATAAAGAATCCACTGCGGAAGCATATGAATCCACTTCATTAAAAATGGATCAATCAGCTTTACGATGGCAACGCCTCCGATTCCAAACAAAATCAGATTGCCAATCCAGATACGTCCATGCAGATTCATCGGCTTTTGGCTGTAATCCCACCAGCGCGCGTGGAACAATTTTTCCATGTACCAGCTGACAAAATATTCGAGCGCACCACACAGCACAAATGATGCCAGAAATGTTACGATATAACTGGCATTTCCGATCAATCCTCCAACTAAGACGGTGACAACAACTGCACCAGAACCATAGATCGGGCAATATGGGCCAATCAGAAAGCCTCTGTTAATAAAGCGATGAAATTGTATGTATTTTAAGGTAACTTCCATACACCATCCGGCGACGGAATAGCAAAAGAATAGCACAATGAGCTCGGCTATTGTCTGTCTAAGCATTTGCTTCTCCTCCTTTTTAAGCATCTTTCAGCGTTGAAAACGCACAAGGGGACAATATTGCTATTGTCCCCCCGATGTTGTCTTTTTGTTGTTTTCTATTTATTTGTTTTTACTTTTTCGATACCCTACAGGTTCCAAAGCCATGTGCTTTCTTATGCAAGCACGAGCGCACTCGGACTTTTGTCCCTGATATCTTAGATTGTAGCGATATCAATTAATGTCAGCTGCTCTTCTCGATTCTCCAAGCTGGTGATCAGCGCCTTTGCAGTATCGATCGCGGTCAGTACATTTACACCGGTCTCGATTGCATTTCGACGAATGATGAAACCATCGTGGCTGCGCTCTGCACCCTGAGTAGGAGTATCGATAACAAGGTCGATCTGATGACCAAGGATTAAGTCAAGCAGATTTGGAGAATCCTGCTGTACCTTGCTGACATACAGGGTATCAACACCCTTTGCGCGCAGTGCAGCTCCGGTTCCCTTTGTCGCATAGATCTCGTAGCCGATTGCCTTGAAACGTCTTGCGATATCAACGATCTCTTCCTTATCATCGTCACGGACGGTGATGATCATCTTCTTATACTTCGGCAGTCTAAAGCCTGCGCCAAGGAATGCCTTATAAAGTGCCTCGTTGAAGGTCTTGCCAATTCCAAGACACTCACCAGTGGACTTCATCTCCGGTCCGAGTGCGATATCGGCTCCGCGCAGCTTCTCGAAGGAGAATACTGGCATCTTGATTGCATAGTAGTCGGCTTCCTTCTGAAGACCTGGCTCGTATCCGAGTCCGCGGATGGTATTTCCGATGATAACCTGTGTTGCCAGATCGACAATCGGAATACCGGTTACCTTGCTGATATATGGTACGGTACGAGAAGAACGCGGGTTCACCTCGATTACATAAACCTCGCCCTGATACTCAATAAACTGAATGTTGATCAGACCCTTTACGTGGAGTGCTCTAGCTAAACGCTTGGTGTACTCGACGATAGTCTCCTTTGTCTTCTGGCTGATGGTCTTTGCCGGATAAACGGAAATACTATCACCAGAGTGGATACCAGCACGCTCGATGTGCTCCATGATACCTGGAATCAGGATATCCTGTCCATCGCATACGGCATCGACCTCAAGCTCCTTACCCATCAGGTACTTATCGACTAAGATCGGATGCTCCTGTGCATAGCGGTTGATGATACCAATGTACTGGGTGATGTCCTCGTCGTTGATCGCGATCTGCATACCCTGTCCACCAAGTACGTAAGACGGACGAACCAGTACCGGATAACCTAACTCATGAGCAACCTTTAATGCCTCGTCTACAGTAAATACGGTACCACCGGATGCACGCGGAATCTTGGTCTCGCGAAGAATCTGGTCGAACAGCTCTCGATCCTCTGCCGCATCGACGTCCTTTGCGCTTGTTCCAAGGATCGGAACGCCCATCTTCATCAGTGCCTCAGTTAACTTGATTGCGGTCTGACCACCAAACTGTACAACTGCGCCGTCCGGATGCTCAAGATTTACGATGCTCTCAACATCCTCTGGTGTCAGTGGCTCGAAATACAGCTTATCTGCGATATCGAAGTCGGTTGATACGGTCTCTGGGTTGTTGTTGATAATGATGGTCTCGTAGCCTTCCTTTGCAAATGCCCAGGTACAATGAACGGAGCAGAAGTCAAACTCGATACCCTGTCCGATACGAATCGGGCCAGAACCAAGTACGAGTACCTTTTTTCTTCCATCGGTCTTTGCGGCCTCGTTCTCGCTGCCAAATACAGAGTAATAATATGGTGTCGTTGCGGCAAACTCAGCTGCACAGGTATCAACCATCTTGAATGCGGCGGTGATGCCGTTGTCGTAACGCATCTTCTTTACCTCAGCCTCAGTCTTTCCGCTTAAGGATGCGATTACCTTATCTGGGAACTCAATGCGCTTTGCTTCCTTTAACAGTTCTGGTGTGAGTTCTTCCTTTGCCAGACGCTGCTCCATCTCAACCAGGATTACAATCTTATCGATAAACCACGGATCAATCATGGTGATCTCATGAATTCTGTCGTAGGTGTAGCCTCTGCGGATTGCCTCTGCAATACGGAAGATTCTGCGGTCATCAACGATTGCCATCTGCTCCTCAAACTCATCTGCAGACAGCTTGCTGTACTCATCGGTTACCAGGCTGTCAACATGCTGCTCAAGGGAACGAAGTGCCTTCATCAGACCACCCTCAAAGTTATCGCAGATTGCCATAACCTCACCGGTTGCCTTCATCTGTGTAGTCAGCTTTCTGGATGCGCTGATAAACTTATCAAACGGCAGTCTCGGAATCTTGACAACGCAGTAGTCTAACATTGGCTCGAAGCTTGCGAAGGTCTTCTTTGTGATGGCATTTGGAATCTCATCCAGTGTGTAGCCCAGTGCGATCTTTGCTGCAACCTTTGCGATCGGGTATCCAGTTGCCTTCGATGCCAGTGCAGAAGAACGGCTTACACGCGGGTTAACCTCGATGACACAGTACTCAAAGCTATCTGGCTTTAATGCGTACTGAACGTTACATCCTCCAGTGATCTTTAACTCGCTGATGATGTTTAACGCAGAGGTACGAAGCATCTGATATTCCTTATCGCCAAGTGTCTGGGACGGTGCAACGACGATACTGTCTCCGGTATGAACGCCGACTGGGTCAATGTTTTCCATGTTGCAGACGGTGATTACGTTTCCGGCGCCATCGCGCATTACCTCGTACTCAATTTCCTTCCATCCTGCGATGCAGCGCTCAACCAAAACCTCGCCGACACGGGAAAGACGAAGACCATTTCCTAAGATCTCCTCCATCTGCTCTGGATCGTAAGCGATTCCGCCGCCGCTTCCGCCAAGTGTGTAGGCCGGACGAAGAACAACCGGATATCCGATCTCTTCTGCAAATGCAAGTCCGTCTGGGATGTTATGAACGACCTTTGATGCCGCACACGGCTCTCCGATCTTCTCCATGGTATCCTTGAACTCCTGACGATCCTCAGCCTTGCGGATGGTCTCCGGTGTGGTACCAATCAGGCGGCATCCGTACTTCTCCAAAATGCCTTTCTCGGCAAGCTCCATACCAAGGTTTAATCCAGCCTGACCTCCCAGTGTTGGAAGTACGCTGTCTGGGCGCTCCTTTGCGATGATCTGCTCCAAAACCTCTGCGGTTAACGGCTCGATATAAACATGATCGGCAATTCTCTTATCGGTCATGATGGTTGCCGGGTTGGAGTTTACCAGAACAACCGATACGCCTTCCTCTTTTAATGAGCGGCAGGCCTGTGTGCCCGCATAGTCAAACTCTGCTGCCTGGCCGATGACAATCGGACCCGAACCAATTACAAGAACCTTCTTTATACTGCTATCCTTTGGCATTGCTGTGTTTCCTCCTGTCGTCTATTAGTTGTTTTTTCCTGCTGCCATCATATCCAGAAAACGATCAAACAAATATGCGCTGTCCTGCGGTCCCGGACAAGCCTCTGGATGGTACTGAACGGTGAAAATATTCTTTCCGGTGTAAGCCAATCCCTCATTTGTGCCATCATTTACATTGACAAATGCCGGAACCGCAACCTTCGGATCCAAATTATCGGTATCAACTACGTATCCATGGTTCTGAGAAGTGATATACACTCTTCCTGTCTTTAAATCCTTTACCGGATGATTGCCGCCACGATGACCATACTTCATCTTGTGGGTATCCAGTCCGTTTGCCAGTGCCATCAGCTGATGACCAAGGCAGATCGCAAAGATCGGAACACTGGAGTCGTACAGCTTCTTGATCTCCTTGATGATTTCGGTACACTCCTTCGGGTCTCCAGGGCCGTTGGAAAGCATGATGCCATCCGGATTGGTTGCAAGAATTTCCTCTGCCTTTGTGTCAGCCGGATAAATGGTAACCTCGCATCCTCTCTTATTTAAGGAAGCGCCGATATTTCTCTTTGCTCCCAGATCAAGCAGTGCTACCTTATAGCCGTCTCCCGGTAAAACCTCTTTTTCCTTGCAGGTGGTTGCCATTACCACACCTGTCGGGGTATATGCCTTGAGCTTTGGAAGAACCTCCTCCAGATCAAAGTCCTCTCTGCGTGTAATCATACCATTCATGGTTCCCTTCTCACGCAGCAGCTGGGTCAGTGCTCTCGTATCAATTCCACAAATTCCCGGAATGCCATTTTTCTCAAGGAACTCCTGAATGGTTCCCTGGCATCTAAAGTTGCTTGGCATACGAGACAGTTCACGTACAATATAACCGTCCGGCCACGGTCTCTTAGACTCCATATCCTCATAACAGATTCCGTAGTTGCCGATCAGCGGATATGTCATTACAACTGCCTGACCCGCATAAGAAGGATCTGTGAGCACTTCAAGGTAGCCTGTCATTGAAGTATTGAAGACAATCTCACTGATGATTTCTTTGTCAGCTCCAATCGCTGTTCCTGTAAATACATGCCCATCCTCTAAAATCAGAAATGCTTTCATTGGTTCACCCATGCCCTTTCGACAAAAATAAAGACGGTACACATACGTGCACCGTCCGCAATTCTCTATCCAGGCGGTACATCGCCTTGACTTTTGTTATCTAAAGTATAGTACCATGGATAGATTCATTTTTCAAGTCCCAAAACAAATTTCTGCAAAATTGCAAATTTTTCGTGTCTGTCAGTTGCACAGACCGTTAAATTCATACAAATTCGTACAAATAAGCATTTATACAAGCATCGTACTGAATCTAATGAATTGCAAAATCTGCAAAATCAGTTCTCGAACTCAACATAAATTTCAAATGTACTTCCTTTTCGCTCCTTGGAAATGACCTTTCCCTCGCGGCTCTTGATGCGATCCGCATTTTTGTAGTTCTTGGACATTGCCAGTGCCGGAACGATCGTATAATAATACGAAAATGGGAGCTGTCCTTCGATGATCGTAACACTGTCGCCAATGTTTAAGACATCGCGCTCCATATGAAACAATTCTTTTCTCATCTCAAAACCTCACACAAAAATCAATACAGCAATCCGTCTCACCGCTAAGCTAGGTTATGATCCGTGAACGCTGTTTACTTTATAACCACTGCATTAAATGGTGCAATCTCGGTCTCGCCACTGACAGCCTCACCTGTCAGAAGATCGGTTCCATTCTTTGCCAGTGTAACGGTGACTGGAGTCGTATTGTAATTGACATAGAAATCAAAGGTACTGCCATCCTCTGCGGTGCGTGTTAAATATTCAACGCCTTCTGGAAGCTCGGTTACCTGAATGCCACACGCTGCCCAGATTGGTGCAAAGAAATGAATCAGATCAGCTTCTTCCATTCTGGTGCCCAGATAGTATGCCTTTCCTTTTCCGTAGGAATGAACGGTGACTGCTGGCATACCGGCATAAAAATCGCTCTCGTAGGTGCCAAGAGCCTCTGCTCCTGTCAGCTTGAGTAACTCGCAGTAATCCTTTACGGTAGCCTTTGTTCCATCTTTCATGACAACGGCATTGGAATCAGACGGGTAAAGGGTGTCAAGTTCCTCGGCATACAAACCAAATACCTCGCCCAGACCTGCACCCGGGAAGCCGCCTAAGTATGCCAGCGTGTTCTCATTTACATAGCCAGTCAGGTAGGTTGCTACTAAGGTTCCACCGTTTGCTACATATTCCTTTAACCATGTACCAGCCTCCTCAGACATTGCATAGTACATTGGAATTACAACGAGACTGTATGCAGACAAATCTTCCAACGGGAATACGATGTCCGCATTGATGCCCTTCTTCAAATGAATGTTGTAGAACTTGCGCACTTCCTTCTCATAGTTCTTGGTATCGCGTGCCATGCCCTGCATATCTTTGATCGCCCAGCGATTGCTCCAATCAAAAAGGACTGCTGCCTTGGAGGTTACCTTAGAACCAGCTGTCGGCGCTAACTTCTTTAAGATCTCGCCAACCTCAGATACTTCCTTGAAGACTCTTGTGTCGTCTCTTCCCAGATGATCGACAACGGCGCCATGGAACTGCTCAGATGCGCCACGACCTTTTCTCCACTGGAAATACTGCACGGTATCACTTCCGCAACCGATTGTCTGGATGCTGCTTGCGCGCAGGATGCCCGGACGCTTGATCTTGTTCACTGCATGCCAGTTGACAAGGCTCGGTGTGCTTTCCATCAGCATAAATGGCTTGTCCTTCTTTAAGCTTCTCATTACCGCATGATCAAAGCTAAGCTCTGCTGCTGTGTCAGCAGCTGTCTCATAGTCGTTGTTCCAGCTTGGATAGCCATCCCAAGAAATAATATCAATTTCCTTTGCCAGATCTACATAGTCTAACTGCTCGAACAGCTTCATAAAGTTTGCCGTTGCCGGAATGTCTGGTGTGTACTTCTTTAAGATCTTGCGCTCAAATGCCAAATAATCCTTCATGTTCCAGGAATTGAAACGCTTCCAATCCAGATTCAGACCTAAGATGGAATGTTCACCATTGTCATACGGTGGCTCGATCTGCTCGAAATTGTTAAAATGACGGCTCCAGAAGGAGGTCCACCACTGCTTGTTCAGCTCATCAATGTTGTTATGATACTTCTCACGCAGGTACTCCTGAAAACGCTTCTTACAGTTATCGCAGTAGCACTCGCCGCCCAGCTCATTTGAGATGTGCCACAAAATTAATCCCGGATGATTGCCAAACTCCTGTGCTAACTTTGTATCCATCTTCTCGACCTGTGCACGATACTCTGGAGAGCTCATGCAGTGATTGTGTCTTCCGTTGTGATGGTTTCTTCTTCCATCTCGCTCAACACGCAAAACAGACGGATATTTCTCATCCATCCATGCCGGTCTGGCTCCGGTCGGAGTAGCAAGTACCGTGTAGATGCCGTTTGCATACAGCTCATCCATGATGTCATGCAGCCAGCCAAATTTAAATTTGCCCTCCTCTGGTTCGAGTGCAGACCAGGAAAATACACCCACTGTTGCAGTGTTTACTCCTGCCTTTTTCATCATACGGATATCTTCCTTTAAGATATCCGGGCGGTCCAGCCACTGGTCCGGGTTGTAATCGCCTCCATGCAGGAGGACTGGAATTTTGGGAAATAAAACAGCCATACTCTTTTTTCCTTTCGTATTCATATATCTAATTTTTATAATACCGGTGAGACGCAAAGTCGAACGCTTTGTCATGCAAGCATAAACAGCATTTGACTTGATCCCCTGGTGTTATTACATAAGTGGTGAAAATAACCGTAAGATCAACTGTGATAAGCGAAGTCGTCTTGTTCGCTCAACTGGCTCCTCTGACATATCCTTGCAGATTGGGAAGAGCGCATCGAAATCCTCTTTTACATGAGATACGGCCTCGTAGCCGCAGAAAAGCGCTGCATTTTCAAAATGAAGATACAGACTTCTAAAATCAAGATTGATTGTTCCCACTACCGCAATCTCACCATCACAGATGCACTGCTTTGCATGCATAAAGCCCGGCGTATACTCATAAATCTTGACACCATATTTTAACAGCTGCGGATAGTACGACTTTGTTACCTGGAAAATCGTCTTCTTGTCCGGAATTCCCGGCGTGATAATACGCACATCGACTCCTCGCTTGGCTGCCCCAGTAAGCTCTCTTGTCATCTCATCGCTCAAAATCAGATATGGAGTTGTAAAATAAATGTATTTCTTTGCATGACGCAGCAAATTCATGTACACATTTTCACCCGTATGCTCCTTATCAAGCGGACTATCTCCATAAAGGGCGATAAAACCTGGTTCCTTTGCCTTGTACGGATATACCGGAAGATATTTTGTGATATCGGTATCCTGTTCCGAAAGCGCATTCCACATTTCCAAAAACAGAATGGTCGCCGTGCGCACTGCATCTCCCTCAAAGCGAATTCCACTGTCCTTCCACTGTCCATATGGATGGGTAATGTTAAAATACTCATCGGCCAAATTGTAACCGCCCGTATAGCCCACCTTTCCGTCGATGACGGTGATCTTTCGATGATCACGATTGTTCATAAAGATATTGAGCACCGGCATAATCGGGTTGAATACGCGGCACTGGATGCCCATGCTTTCCATATATTTGATGAAACGCGGATTTAAAAAACCAATGCAGCCCGCATCGTCATATAAGATGCGAATCTCCACACCTTCTCTTGCCTTTGCCATCAACACTTTACGAAGCGCCTGGAAGGATTCTGCCATCTCAATGGCATGATATTCCAAAAAAATAAAGTGCTCTGCCTGCATCATATCGTCTAGCTGAGCCGCCATAGCATCGCAGGTGTCACCATAATATTTCACATCGGTGTTTTTATAAACGGGACTGGTTGTACAGTTCCACAAATATTTAAAATCGTTTGCTAACCGCTCATCTTTTTTTGATAGCTCATCAATGATTGATTCATCCTGACTCAAATAGGCGAACAGGC